>NZ_PHOA01000020.1 GCF_003687455.1 Kocuria tytonicola
CATCTCAGGGGGGTGCCCGTCGAGCCGCCGCCCGCGACACCCGCAGGGCCGGTGCCGGGGCGTGACCCGAACAGCCTCGAGCGTTCGCGCGCCAGACGACCGAGCGCGGTGGCCAGCGCCTCGGGGTCCGCCACCCGCCACGGGGCCACGGTGTCCTTGGGCCCCACCTTGATGCCCACGTCCCGAGGGCCGAGGACCGCGAGGGCGTCCTCGTCCGTGACGTCGTCACCGGCGAAGACCGTGGCGTCCGGGCAGACCGCCGAACGGATGGCGGCGAGCCCGTCCCCCTTGGTGGCACTGAGCACCGAGCACTCGAGCACGTGCTCACCGGGGGTGACCCGCAGCCCCGGCAGCCGGGAGTACTCCTGCGCCATCTCTGCCAGCGCGCGCTCCGCCTCGACCGGGTCTCGCAGGGGTCGGGTGTGGAAGGCCACGCCCGCGGGCTTGAGCTCCGTGTGGGAACCCGGGTGACGGGACACGAGACGGCGGGTGGCTACCACCGCACGGTCCAGCAGCTCGCGCTGCGGGGCGCTCAGCTCGATCCCGCTGCCGCCGTGGCCCTGGGCCGTGGGCCCGAGGTCCACCTCGGCGCCGTGCGAGCCGGAGAGGACCATGCGGCGCTGCGGGTCCACCACGGTGCGCAGGAAGTCGAGCGGGCGCCCGGAGACGACCGCCACGGTGGTGCGCGGCAGCGCCACGAGGGCATCCAGGGCCTGCTGGGCGGCCGGGAGCGGGCGGGAGTCCGCCGGGTCCTGTGTGAAGGGGGCGAGGGTGCCGTCGAAGTCCAGGGCCACGAGCAGGCAGTCAGAGGCCGCCGCAGCGGCGAGGGCCTGGGAGAGAGAATCGTCAGGAGCGGGGCCCCTGCGCCGTGCGGCAGCCACCTCGGCGGCGGAACCGGTTACTCCGCGGGCGTCAGCCATCGTGTCCCGCCCGCGCGCCGGAGCCGTCCCCGTCCGGGGCGTTGCCACCGGAGCCGCCCGCGCCGTCCTGGGAACCCTGGGCGCAGGAGCGGTCGGAACCCTGCTGGGAGCCGACGGGGCCCCCGCTGCCGGACCCGGCGGCGTCGGCGGACGAGCGGGCGTGGGACGCGAGGTCCTCCAGGAAGCGGTGGGACCAGTCCACGACGTCGTGGGTGAGGACCTGGCGGCGCATCGAGGCCATGCGCTTGCGGGCCTCCGTGGCGGGCATGTCCCGGGCGTAGAGCATGGCCTCCTTGAGGCCGTCGATGTCGTGCGGGTTCACCAGGACGGCCTGCTTGAGCTGCTCGGCGGCCCCCGTGAACTCGGAGAGCACGAGCGCGCCCGTCTTGTCCCGGCGCGCGGCCACGTACTCCTTGGCCACGAGGTTCATCCCGTCCCGCAGCGCGGTCACCAGCATGACGTCCGCGGCCAGGTAGAGCGCCACCATCTCCTCGAACGGGTAGCCGTGGTGCAGGTAGCGGATGGCCGTGTGGGAGATGGTGTCGTACTGGCCGTTGATCCGGCCCACCATGCCCTCCACGAGCTCGCGCAGCTGGCGGTAGGAGTCCACGCGCTCGCGGGACGGGCTGGCCACCTGGATCAGCACGGAGTCCTCGACGGAGAGTTCGCCGTCGTGCAGCAGCTCCCCGTACGCCTTGATGCGGTGGCGGATGCCCTTGGTGTAGTCCAGGCGATCCACGCCCAGGAAGATGGTTTCCGGGTTGCCGAGCTCCTCCCGGATCTCCCGCGCCCGGGCCTGCACCGAGGGGTCGTCGGCGAGCTCCTTGATAGAGTCCACGTCGATCGAGATGGGGTAGGACCCGGCGTTCACGGTCCAGGTGGTTTCCTCCCCGCCCGCGGTGCTCTCGCTGAACTGCGCGACCCCCTTGGTGAACTGCACCCCCAGGTACCGGCGCACGCAGCGCTGGAAGTTCTGGGCGTCCCCGGGGCGCTGGAAGCCGATCAGGTCCGCACCCGTGAGCCCCTCCAGCACGGCCTTCCGCCACGGCAGCTGGGAGAAGATCTCGGTGGGAGGGAACGGGATGTGGTTGAAGAAACCAATGGTCACGTCCGGGCGCAACCGGCGCAGCATGCGGGGCACGAGCTGCAGCTGGTAGTCCTGCACCCACACGGTGGCGCCCTCGGAAGCCGTCTGTGCGGCCATCCGGGCGAACCTCTCGTTCACACGGCGGTAGGCGTACCACCACGTGCGGTGGAACTCCGGCGAGGCGATCACGTCGTGGTACAGCGGCCACAGCGTGGCGTTCGAGAACCCCTCGTAGTACCGCTTCACCTCGAGCTCCGAGAGGGAGACCGGGACCAGGTGGAAGACGTCGTGGTCGAACGCCTCGAGCGTCTCGTCCGGCGCGCCGTGCCACCCCACCCACGCGCCCTCGCGCTGCGCCATCACGGGGGCGAGTGCGCTCACCAGCCCGCCGGGGGAGCGGCGCCACGAGCTGCTGCCGTCCTCCGCCACGTCCCGGTCCACGGGCAGCCGGTTGGAGACCACGACGAAGTCGTAGCCGTCCCGCGGGATGGCGACCTCTTCCAAAGACTGTTCTGCGCTCATGCTGGCATCCTTCCCCGGGGCGGCGTGTCCGGACCAGTCTATGTGCGCCCGGTGGCCGCGCGGCGTCGTCGTCACCGGGACCGGGACGGCTGATGCTGTGGCCCGGGGGCCGGCACCGCCATCCCCCGGACACGGTGCCCGGGCTCCGGGTGCGGGGCGCAGCGGGGCCCGCAGTGCCGCGCTCGACGCCGCACGGCGCCTCCGCGCGAGCGCGCACCCGGGAGCCGGCCGGGTCGAGACGGGCACCCCGGCCGGGTACCCTGAGGGCGGATCACCGACACCTCCGTCCCGCCCATTGGAAGGACACCAGCCCCCCATGGCTTCGAAGAACAACACCGCCGGTTCCTCGGCCGCGGACGCCCGCGAGCGCGCCCGGCAGATCGCGGACAGGCAGTCCCGGCGCAGCAGCGGCAGGCCGCTCGGACTGATCCTCGGGATCGTCGCGCTCGTGCTCGCCATCGCCCTCATCATCGGGCTCGTGGTGTGGCAGAACAGCAAGGCCAAGATCCCCGAGTCCGGGCCCGTGCCTGCGAGCGCCAACCAGTACGGCGGGATCACCCTGAACAAGGAGAGGATTGCGCAGAACACGTCCGACGTGAAGGAGCGCGACCTCTCCACCCTGCCGCCGGCCCCCGAGGAGCCGGACACGTCCAAGACCCCGCTGGGCGTGGTGAACAAGGACAAGGCCGCGACCAACGGCAAGCCCGTGCAGCTCGTGATCTTCCAGGACTTCGAGTGCGTGCACTGCGCCGACTTCGAGAAGGAGAACGCGGACGCCATCAAGAAGGCCGTGGATGCCGGCAAGGTGGAGGTGGAGTACCGCAACCTCAACTTCCTGGACAAGGCCACCCCGGACCAGTACTCGTCCCGCTCGGCGAACGCCGCCTACCTCGTGGCGGAGCAGGTCAGCCCCGACCAGTACATGGAGTTCTCCCAGGAGATGTTCACCCACCAGGGCAGCGGCGGGCTGAGCAACCAGGAGATCGCGGACATCGCCAACAAGCACGGCGCCAGCATCACCGCGGACGACCTGGACGAGAACACCTACCGGCCCATGGTCAACGTGGCCACCCGCGAGTCCGTGACCAACGGTGTGGCCGGGACCCCCTCGATCTTCGTGGACGGGGCACGGTACGAGAAGGGCAAGTTCTCGGACACCCTGCAGAAGGCCATCGACGCCAAGGACGCGAAGGCCAAGGCCTCCACGGTCAAGGACTCCAAGGCCAAGGACGAGAAGAAGAAGTAGCACCGCGGCTGCGGTCCGCCCAGCACGAGACCCCCGGTGGAGAGCATGCTCTCCACTGGGGGTCTCGTGCTGGAAGGGTGGAGCCCCCTGCCGGATTCGAACCGGCGACCCTCTGTTTACAAGACAGATGCTCTGGCCAACTGAGCTAAGGAGGCGTGCGCTGGTCCCTGTGCACCGGGGTGGCTGCCGCGAGACGGTGCAGGGACCGCTCCATGATACTGGACGAGCGGCCGCACCCGGACTCGGGTGCGGCCGCTCTCGTGTGGAGTGGGTGGGCTGGGCTACTCCTGGGAGATCTCCACGTCCGCCTGCTCCTGGCGACCGAACGCCCACAGCAGCAGCTCGGAGGGCTCACCGCGCACGATCTTCACGCGCCGGGCGTTCTTCTTGCCACCGCGTACGGACCCGAAACCAGCGGCGAGCAGGACCACGGCCTCGTTCTCCCGGCGCAGCATCAGGGGTGCGCCGAAGGAGATCATGGACCACAGGGCCTTCTGCTCGTCGTTGAGCAGCTGGCGGGGGTGCCACTGGGGCTGCGCCCGGCGGACGTCCTCGTGGTGCACGAAGAACTCGCCGGTGTTCATGCGCTTGTCCAGCGGGGACCACCGGCCGGGGGAGTGCAGTGGCGGGCGCTCCACGAGGTTCACCAACTCGTCCCACGGCAGCTGCCGGTACCGGGCGTCCACGGTCTTGGCGTGCGAGCCCAGCACGGGAATCCTGGGAGCGAACGTTCCCGGCACGGCATCCGGGCGGGCATCCCGGATGGCGAGGTGCACGGCGAGGTCCCGGGTGTTCCAGCCCTCGCACAGGGTGGGTGCCTCGGGCCCCACGCGGCGCAGCAGGGCGGCGAGGTGGCGGCGTTCGACATTGGCGAAGTTGGTCACGAGGACATCCATTCTGTGAGGCGGACCGTGACGACCACGGTAGACGGGGATCCTGCCGATTGCCACCGTCCCGGACCACCCGCGGGTGTTCCGGGGGATCAGGTGGCGGGGTCGGACTCGGCGTCCAGCTCGGGCTCGGGCGAGTTGAACTGGGCCTCGTAGAGGGCGGCGTACGCTCCGTGGGCCTCGATCAGCTGCTCGTGCGAACCCTGCTCCACGATCCGCCCGGCCCGCATCACGATGATCGTGTCCGCGTCCCGGATGGTGGACAGCCGGTGTGCGATCACGAAGGACGTGCGCTGCTCCCGCAGAGCCGCCATGGCCTTCTGCACGAGCAGCTCTGTGCGGGTGTCCACCGCGGAGGTGGCCTCGTCCAGGATCAGCAGGGACGGCTGGGAGAGGAAGGCACGCGCAATCGTGATCAGCTGCTTCTCGCCCGCGGACACGGAGGCGCCGTCCTCGGTGATCAGCGTGTCGTAGCCGTCCGGCAGGGCGCGCACGAAACGGTCCACGTACGTGGCGCGGGCCGCCTCGAGCACTTCATCGTCCGTGGCGTCCTGGCGTCCGAAGCGGATGTTCTCCATGATGGTCCCGCCGAACAGCCACGCGTCCTGGAGCACCATGCCCACCTGGGAGCGAAGGTCGCTGCGCGCGAGGTCCCGGATGTCGATGCCATCGAGTGTGATCCTGCCGCCGTCGATCTCGTAGAAGCGCAGCACGAGGTTCACCAGGGTGGTCTTGCCCGCCCCCGTGGGTCCCACGATCGCCACGGTGCGCCCGGGCTCCACGCAGAACGTGAGGTCCTCGATCATGGGGCGGGCCCCCTGGGCGAGGGCGGCCTTGTCGTAGGAGAAGTCCACGTGCTCGAAGCGCACCTCGCCGCGCAGCCGGGCGGGGAGCGTCCGCGTGGGGGTCTCGGGCTCCTGCTCGGTGGCGTCGAGCAGCTCGAACGTGCGCTCCGCGGAGGCGATGCCGGACTGCAGCTGGGTGGCCATTCCCGCCACCTGGGACAGGGGCTGGGTGAACTCGCGGGAGTACTGGATGAACGCCGTGGCGTCCCCCAGGCTCAGCTGGCCCGTGGCCACGCGCAGCCCGCCCATCACGGCGATGCCCACGTAGGAGAGGTAGGAGATGAACTGCATCACGGGCATGATCGTGCCGGAGAGGAACTGAGCGCCGAACGCGGCCCGGTAGAGCTCCTCGTTGCGCTCGTCGAACTGCGCCTGCATCTGCGCCTGACGGCCGTACGCGTGCACGAGCTCGTGGCCGGAGAACGACTCCTCGATGTGGCCGTTGAGCCGGCCGGTGGCCCGCCACTGCTGCGTGAACATCTTCTGCGAGCGGGAGCCGATCACCCCGGCGGCCACCGCGGACAGCGGCAGGGCCACGAGTGCCACCAGGGCCATCTGCCACGAGACCACGAACATCATCACGGTGATCCCCAGCACCATCAGGACGTTCTCCACGAGCTGGGAGAAGGCCTGCTGCAGCGCCGTCTGGATGTTGTCCACGTCGTTGGTCACCCGGGACATCACGTCCCCGCGCTGGCGGGTGTCGAAGTAGCTCAGGGGCAGGGCGTTGATCTTGCGCTCCACGCTCTGCCGCAGGTCGTAGACCACGCGCATGACCACCAAGTTGAGCACGTAGCCCTGCAGCCACATGAGCACGGAGGCCACGGTGTACATGGCGAGCACGGTGAGGATCAGCGTGCCCAGCCGGGTGAAGTCCACGCCCTGACCCGGCACGAGGTCCATGGCGGAGATCATGTCCGCCATGGTGTCCTGGCCCTGCGCGCGCATCCCGGCCTCCACCTGCGCCTGGGTGGTCCCCGCGGGCAGGGACCTGCCGACCACGCCCGCGAAGATCACGTCCATCGCGCGCCCCAGAACTCGTGGCGCCCACACGGTGAACACCACGGAGAGCACCACGGCGGCCACCACGAGAGCGAGCGCGGCCTTGTGGGGGGCCATGAGTTTCACGAGCCGCACGGCCGAGGGCCAGAACCGCTGCGGCTTCCTGGCCGGTTCCTGGGTCTCGCTCACAGTTCGCCTCCGGTGGTCTGGTCGGCCGAGAGCTGCGAGGTGACGATCTCCCGGTAGGTCTCGCTGTGCGCCACGAGCTCCTCGTGGGTGCCGCGGGCGATGATGCGCCCGTGCTCGAGCACGAGGATGAGGTCCGCGTCCGTGATGCTGGAGATCCGCTGGGCCACGGTGACGACCGTCGCGTGGCGGGTCACGGGGTGCAGGGCCGCGCGCAGGCGGGCGTCCGTGGCGACGTCGAGCGCTGAGAAGGAGTCGTCGAAGACGTAGACGGAGGGGCGGGCCACGAGGGCGCGGGCGATGCTGAGCCGCTGGCGCTGACCACCCGAGACGTTGGTGCCGCCCTGGGACACGGGGGAGTCCAGGCCCTGCGGCATCTCGCGGACGAAGTCCTCGGCCTGGGCCACGCGCAGGGCCTCCCACAGCTCCTCGTCCGTGGCGTCCTCGCGGCCGAAGCGCAGGTTGCTGGCCACGGTGCCGGAGAAGAGGAACGGCCGCTGGGGGACCAGTCCGATCCGCCCGGCGAGGTCCTCGGGGGCGTACTCGGTCAGGGGGACGCCGTCCAGGAGCACCTCGCCGCGGACCGGGTCCAGCAGGCGCGGGATGAGGCTCACGAGCGTGGTCTTGCCGGAACCGGTGGCGCCCACCACGGCCACCGTGCGGCCGGGCTCTGCGGAGAAGTCGATCTCGTCCAGCACGGGCTCCTCGGCGCCGGGGTAGCGGAAGGAGACATCCCGGAACTGCACCCGTCCTTTCGGACGGGGTGCGGTGGCGGGTCGGCGGGGCGGGTGCATGCTCGGCTCGGTGTCCAGCACCTCGGTGATCCGCTCGGCGCACACCACGGCGCGCGGGACCATCATGAACATGAAGGTGGCCATCATGACGGCCATGAGGATCTGCAGCATGTACTGCAGGAACGCCGTCAGCGCGCCCACCTCGATCTGGCCCTGGTCAACGCGGTGCCCGCCGAACCACAGCACCGCGGCGGTGGCCAGGTGCATGACCATGTTGATCACCGGGAACATCAGCACGAACAGCGCGCCGATCCGCAGGGAGATGTCCGTGAGGTCCTGGTTGGCCCGCTGGAAGCGCTGCGTCTCGAAGGGCTCCTTCACGAAAGCCCGGATCACCCGGATGCCGGTGATCTGCTCCCGCAGCACCCCGTTGATGCCGTCAATGCGCTCCTGCATGACGCGGAACCACGGCATGAGCCGGGAGACCACCAGGCCCAGGAGCACGCCCATCACGGGGATGGAGACCCACACCAGCCACGAGAGGCCGGCGTCCTCGCGCACCGCCATGACGATCCCGCCGACGCACATGATGGGCGCCATGACCATGAAGTTCAGCCCCATGAGGGTGAGCATCTGGACCTGCTGGACGTCGTTGGTGTTGCGGGTGATGAGCGAGGGCGCGCCGAAGGTCCCGACCTCCCGGGCGCTGAACGTGGCCACCCGGCGGTACACGCTGCCGCGCAGGTCCCGGCCGAGCCCGATGGCGGTGCGGGCGCCGCACCACACGGCCACGACGGCCGCCACCACCTGGGCGAGGGCCACCGCGAGCATCACGGAGCCCGTGCGCCAGATGTAGTCCGTGTCCCCGCGTGTCACGCCGTTGTCGATGATGCGCGCGTTGAGACTCGGCAGGTAGAGGGTGGCGATCGTGGAGAGCAGCTGGAACACGAGGACGCCCACCACCCAGGGGATGTAGGGGCGGAGAGAGGTGCGCAGCAGACGCAGCAGCATGACGGTCGATCCTGACGCAGAGCAGCGTGGCCGGAGCCGGTGACGGGCCCAATATACGCGGTGATGGAACCGGTGGATCGAGTCGATGGACCGTGCGTCATGCGACCGGATGTGGGAACAGGGGCTAGTAAAACCACATAAACAGACATAAGCTCACATCCACAGGAGCGCCACCACCGTCGCACCCGTTCGTGAGGGGACCATGTTCGCAGCAGAACGCCACGAGGAGATCGCGCGCACCGTGAGCCGCGAGCGCCGCGTCAACGGCGCGGACCTGGCCCAGCGCTTCGGCGTGACCATGGAGACCATCCGCCGGGATCTGGCGGTGCTGGAGACCGCGGGGCGGCTGCGCCGCGTGCACGGCGGGGCCGTGTCCGTGGACCAGTCCACGAGCGGTGAGCAGGGCATGGACTCCCGGCAGCGCCTGGCCACCGCCGAGAAGCACAGCATCGCGGTGAAGGCGCTCGAACTGCTGCAGCAGGCCGGAGCGGGTGCGGTGGTGCTGGACGCGGGGACCACCGTGGAGGCGCTCGCGGAGCTGCTGCTGCACCGGGACAACCGCCTGCCGAACGGCCAGGAGCAGCTGGTCATCACCCACGCCCTGCACATCGCGGCCAAGCTCGCGGACGCCGAGGGTGTGGGGCTGGAGCTGGTGGGCGGGCGGATCCGCAAGCTCACCTGGGCGGCCACGGGCTCCCGTGCGGCCCAGCACTACGACCAGCTGCGCCCGGACCTCGCGTTCGTGGGCTGCAACGGCGCCCACGCCCGCTTCGGACTCTCCACCCCGGACCCCATCGAGGCCGTGGTGAAGTCCGCGATCGTGCGGGCCGCGCGCCGGGTGGTGGTGCTGTGCGACGCCAGCAAGCAGGACCGGGAGACGCTGACCCGGTTCTGCTCCCTGGAGGAGATCGACACGTTCATCACGGACCGGGCCCCCACGGGGGAGCTGGCCCAAGCCCTCGAAGACGCCGATGTGGAAGTGGTCCTCGCATGATCATCACCGTGACCCTCAATCCGTCCGTGGACCGCACGGTGGACCTGACGGCTCCGCTGCAGCGGGGCAGGGTGCAGCGCGCGTGCGCCACCCGGCAGGATCCCGGCGGCAAGGGCGTGAACATCTCGCGCGCGCTGTCCGCGAGCGGCGTGGAGACCGTGGCGGTGGCCCCGGGTGACTCCGCGGACCCGCTGTTCACCGCGCTGGACGCGGCGGGGGTGCGCTACGACAACGTCCCCATCGGGGTGCCCGTGCGCTCCAACATCACCGTCACGGAACCGGACGGGACCACCACCAAGCTCAACGAGCCCGGCCCGGAGCTGGACGAGCACACGGTGGAGCGGATCGTGGAGCGGATCGTGCGCCGCGGCGCGAGGGCGTCCTGGCTCGTGTTCGCGGGCTCCGTTCCCCCGGGGCCGGCCCCGGACGTCTACGCCGTGATCGCGGCGCGGGTGCGCGGGGCACTGGGCGCCGCGGCGCCGTCGTACGCCCTGGACACCTCCGGCGCCCCGCTGCACGAGGCGCTCGCCCCGGGGGCCGCGGTGCTGCCGGACGTCGTCAAGCCGAACGGCCACGAACTCGCGCAGCTGCTGGGC
This sequence comes from Kocuria tytonicola, assembly GCF_003687455.1. Taxonomy (GTDB): domain Bacteria; phylum Actinomycetota; class Actinomycetes; order Actinomycetales; family Micrococcaceae; genus Kocuria; species Kocuria tytonicola. The sequence continues at coordinate 10,034 of NZ_PHOA01000020.1, forward strand.
CGCACGGACGGGGACGCCCTCGAGGCGGACCCGCTCGCGGCGGGGTCCGCGGCGCGGGACCTCGTGGCCCGCGGCGTGGGTGCGGTGCTGTGCACCCTGGGCGGCAGCGGCGCGGTGCTCGTCACCCCCGAGGGGGCGTGGCACGCCGTTCACGGGCCCGTCACGGTGCGCTCCACGGTGGGCGCCGGTGACAGCGCACTCACCGGCTACCTCGTGGCCGCCGAGCGCGGCGATGCACCCGAGGAGCGGCTGCGCCACGCCGTGGCCCACGGCTCGGCGGCCGCCTCCCTTCCCGGCACCCAGATGCCCACGGTCGCAGACACCACGCCGGAGGCCGTGCGGGTGACCGAGCTGCGCCTGCCGCCCGCCCCCTGAGACCTCTCTTCCACAGCTCCACCACCCCACCGGCCCTACTCGAGGAGCCCTGACATGTCGGATCTCATCACCCCCGGACTGGTCCTGCTGGACCGGAACCTGGGCGCGTCCACGGATCACGTGATCCGTGAGCTCGCCGCCACCGTCCACCGGGAGGAACGCGCGCGGGACGCGGACTCGCTCGCCGCGGACGCCCTCGCCCGTGAGGCCAAGAATGCGACCGGGATCCCGGGTGGCATCGGCATCCCGCACTGCCGCTCCGAGGCCGTCACGCAGGCCACCCTGGTCATGGCGCGGCTCGCCCCCGCCGTGGACTTCGGCGCCAAGGACGGTCCCGCGGACATCGTCTTCTTCATCGCGGCTCCCGCCGGAGCGGACCAGGAGCACCTCAAGCTGCTGTCCAAGCTCGCGCGCTCGCTCATGAAGAAGCCGTTCGTCGCGTCCCTGCGCGCCGCGAGCTCCCCCGAAGAGATCGTGGGCATCGTGGACCGCGCCCTGGGCCTCGCTCCGGAGGACGACGACGCCGCGCGGCCCGCGGACCAGGGCGCCGCGCCCGCGGGCACGCCCACGACGACGCCCGGTTCCGCCGCGGACGTGGCCGGCACCCCCGCCACGGCGCAGGACACCACCGCTGCCGGGCACGCCCACCGCGAGCGGCCCGTCCCGGGCGTTGCCGCGGCCGGAGCCACAGCGGTGGGTGCCGGAACCGCGGGGGGCGGCGCCGCGGCGTCGTCGTCCGAGGGGGAGTCCACCGCCGGGCATCCGGACGGTGGCCCCGGCCCGCGTCGGCTCGTGGCGGTGACCGCGTGCCCCACCGGGATCGCGCACACCTACATGGCCGCGGACGCGCTGACGAACACCGCCGGGGAGATGGGTGTGGACCTGCAGGTCGAGACGCAGGGCTCCTCGGGTGCCACGCGCCTGGACCCGCAGGTGATCGCGCGGGCGGAGGCCGTCATCTTCGCCACGGACGTGGACGTGCGCGAGCGCGGCCGGTTCGCGGGCCTGCCGTACACCGCCTCCGCCGTGAAGCGCGGGATCGACGAGCCGCGCGAGATGATCGAGGAGGCGCTCGCCGCGGCGGACGATCCGCACGCGCCCAAGGTCACCGGCGACGGCACGGAGGCCTCGGCCGCGCTGACCGCGGGCGAGGGCTGGGGCACCCGGATCCGCAAGGCCGTGATGACGGGTGTGAGCTACATGATCCCGTTCGTGGCGGCGGGTGGTCTGCTCATGGCCATGGCGTTCATGATCGCGGACCCCGTGGAAGTGGTGAAGCAGGCCGACGACATCCTCCAGACCGCCACCCTGGGCAACCTGGGGGACGTGTCCCTGGGGATGTACCTGGGGGCGGTGCTGTTCAAGATCGGCAACCTCGCCATGAGCCTGCTGGTCCCGGCGCTCGCGGGCTACATCGCGTACGGGCTCGCGGACCGGCCGGGCATCGCCCCCGGTTTCGCGGCGGGGCTCGTGGCGAACTTCATGGGCGCCGGGTTCATCGGCGGCATCGTGGGCGGTCTGCTGGCCGGGCTGTGCGCCTACTGGCTGACCCTGCCGAGGCTCCCACGCTGGCTGGGGTCCCTGATGCCCGTGGTCATCATCCCCGTGCTGGCCTCGCTGTTCGCGGGCGGGCTGCTGTTCCTGGTGGTCGGCGGGCCCATTGCCGCGTTCATGACGTGGCTGACCGGCCTGCTGTCCGGGATGAGCGGCGCGTCCGCCGTGGCCCTGGGTGCCGTGCTCGGTCTCATGATGTGCTCGGACCTGGGTGGACCCATCAACAAGGTGGCCTACTCCTTCGCCGTGGCCGGGCTGGGGGCGGCGACCGCCACGAACACGGCACCACAGGAGATCATGGCCGCCGTGATCGCCTCGGGCATGGTGGCCCCGCTGGGGCTGGCGCTGGCCTCCACGGCGCTGGGCCGGAAGTACTTCACCGCGGCCGAGCGCGAGAACGGCAAGACCTCGTGGCTGCTGGGTGCGTCCTTCATCTCCGAGGGCGCCATCCCGTTCGCCGCGGCGGACCCGCTGCGCGTGATCCCCGCCTCCATGGTGGGAGGCGCGGTCACCGGTGCCCTGTGCATGGCCTTCGGCGTCACCTCCGCCGCGCCGCACGGCGGCATCTGGATCCTGCCGGTGATCGGCGGGTGGGGCGGCTTCCTGCTCTCGATCCTGGTGGGCACCGTGATCGTCGGCGTGCTCGTGACGGTGCTCAAGCGCCTCGGAGGTGCGGAGCGGCACGCCGGTGAGGTGCCGGGGGTTCCCCAGACGCAGCAGGGCGTGGAAGCGTGAGGACCATGGACGAACAGAGCAGGCAACCGCAGCGGGAGATCCTGGACGGCGTGGGCGTGAGCCCCGGGCGCGTCATCGCACCGCTCGTGCACATGGCTCCCGCGGTGAGCGAGCCGCCCGAGGGCGAGCCGCTCACCGAGGACCCCGAGGCCGCGACCGACCGGCTCCGGGCGGCCGCGCTCGCCGTCAGGGCCGAGCTGACCGAGCGTGCCGCGCGGGCCCGCTCGGAGTCGGCCGCCGAGGTCCTCAAGGCCACCGCGCTCATGGCCGGTGACAAGGCCCTCGTGAAGAACGCCGTCAAGCTCGTGACGTCGCAGCAGCTGAGCCCGGAGCGTGCCCTGTGGCAGGCCGCCACGGCGTACGCGGACCAGATGCGGGCCATGGGCGGGTACATGGCGGAGCGCGCGGCGGACATCGAGGACGTCCGCGCCCGCCTCGTGGCCGAGCTGCGCGGCGAGGACGCCCCGGGAGTGCCCCAGCGCCGCGAGCCGTTCGTGCTCGCCGCCGAGGACCTCGCGCCGGCGGACACCGCCGTGCTGGACCCGGACGTGGTGCTCGCACTCGTCACGGTCTCCGGCGGGCCGCAGTCCCACACCGCCATCCTGGCGCGCAACCTGGGGCTGCCCGCCGTCGTCGCGGTGCAGGGCGTCCTGGACCTCGACGCCGGCACGCCGGTCTTCGTGGACGGGGCCGCGGGCACCGTGGTCACCGCTCCCGGCGAGACCGAGGCGGAGGCCGTGGCCGCGTGGCGGCGCACCGCCGAGCGGCTCGCGTCCTTCGACGGCCACGGTGCGCTCTCGGACGGCACACCCGTGCCGCTGCTGGCCAACGTGGGCACGGGCGACGACGCCCGGGCGGCGGCGGAGGCCGGCGCCCAGGGTGTGGGGCTGCTGCGCACCGAGTTCTGCTTCCTGGGCCGGGACGCCGAGCCCACCGTGGAGGAGCAGACCGCGGCGTACGCGGAGGTCTTCGCGGCGTTCGGGGACCGCAAGGTGGTGGTGCGCACGCTGGACGCGGGCGCGGACAAGCCCCTGCCGTTCCTCACGGACGCCGAGGAGCCCAACCCGGCGCTGGGCGTGCGCGGCTACCGCACGGACTGGACCACCCCCGGTGTGCTGGCGCGCCAGCTCGAGGCGATCGCCGCGGCCCGGGAGGGCAGCGGGGCGGAGGTGTGGGTCATGGCCCCCATGATCGCCACGGTGTCCGAGGCGGTGCACTTCCAGGAGCTCGCGCACGAGGCGGGGCTGCCGGTGTGCGGTGTCATGGTGGAGACACCGGCCGCGGCACTCACGGCCGAGCAGATCCTGGACCGCGTGGACTTCGTCTCGCTCGGCACGAACGACCTCACCCAGTACACGATGGCGGCGGACCGGATGCTCGGCTCCCTGGCCGAGCTGAACTCCCCGTGGCAGCCCGCCGTGCTGCGGATGGTGGAGTGCGTGACGCGCGGCGCGGCGGCGTCGGGCACCACGAGCGGAACGCACAAGAGCGTGGGGGTGTGTGGTGAAGCCGCCGCGGACCCCGCGCTGGCCGTGGTGCTCGTGGGGCTGGGCGTGGACACGCTCTCCATGAGCCCCCGCTCGCTCGCCGCGGTCGCCACCGTGCTCGCGAGCGTGGACGCCACCGAGGCGCGGCGGCTCGCGGTACTCGCCCTGGAGGCCACGAGCGCCTCCGAGGCCAGGGACGCGGTGCGGGCGCAGCTGCCCGTGCTCGCGGAGCTGGGGCTGTGACCCCGTTCCACACTGACCCGTTCCACCACCGACCCGACCCGACAACCAACCTGACCAGGAGCTGACATGACCGAACGCACCGCCACCGTGGCCTCCCGAGTGGGCCTGCACGCCCGCCCCGCAGCGATCTTCGCCGAGGCGGCAGGGGAGTACGAGAACCTCGAGATCACCATCCGCGCGGAGGGCGAGGATGCCGAGGAGGGCATGGACGCCTCCTCGGTGCTCTCCCTGATGTCCCTGGGCGCGTCCCACGGGGACAGGGTGGTCCTGGCCGCCGAGGGCCACGGTGCCGAGGAGGCGCTCGAGCACCTCGCCGGGATCATCGAGACGGACCTCGACGCGGACTGAGCGACCCCGCGTGACCGAGCGCCGGGTGCCCCTCGCGGGTGCCCGGCGCTCCGTCGTGTCCGGGGCCTCCGCGGGTGGTCGCCGGGTGCGGCCGCGGCGGTGGGTGGGGCCCGCGTCGCACGGCGGGACGGAGGGTGCGCGGCGTCGGGCGGGGGTACGGTGTCCCCATGGTGCGACTTCTGATCCTCGGTGGCCTCACACTGGCCACCCTCGCCACGGTGCTCGCGGCCGTGCTCGGTCCCTGGGGATGGTGGATCCCCGCTGCCGTCTTCCTCCTGCTGCTCCTCGTGGGTGTGCGCGACGCCACCCAGCGCAAGCACTCCGTCCTGCGCAACTTCCCGGTGCTCGGCCACATGCGGTTCTTCCTGGAGAAGATCCGCCCCGAGATCCAGCAGTACTTCATCGAGCGCAACTACGACGGCAAGCCGTTCGACCGGGACCAGCGCTCCCTGGTCTACTCCCGCGCCAAGGGCTTCAAGGGGGACAAGGCGTTCGGCACGGAGCTGGACGTCAACGAGCCCGGCTACGAGTACTTCGTGCAGTCGGTGGCCCCCCGGGCGGCCCCGAAGGACGAGCACCGGGTGCGACTGGGCGGGCCGGACTGCCGGCAGCCCTACGACGCCTCCCTGCTCAACATCTCCGCCATGAGCTTCGGTTCGCTGTCGAAGAATGCCGTTCTGGCCATGAACAAGGGTGCCGCCAAGGGCGGTTTCGCCCAGGAGACGGGAGAGGGCGGTCTCACGAAGTACCACTTGGCCCACGACGCGGACATCATCTGGGAGTTCGGCTCCGGCTACTTCGGCACCCGGGACGCGGACGGGCACTTCGACCCCGAGATCTTCCGGGAGAAGGCCAACCTCCCACAGGTCAAGGCCGTGAACATCAAGCTCTCCCAGGGGGCCAAGCCCGGACTGGGAGGTGTGCTTCCGGGTGCCAAGGTGACCCAGGAGATCGCCGAGGCCCGCGGGGTGCCCGAGGGTCAGACCTGCATCTCCCCGGCCAGCCACTCCGCGTTCACCACACCCCGTGAGCTCGTGCGGTTCCTGGCGCAGCTGCGGGAGCTCTCCAACGGCAAGCCCGTGGGGTTCAAGCTCTGCGTGGGCTCCCGCGTGGAGTTCCTGGCCATCTGCAAGGCCATGATCGAGGAGGGCGTGACACCGGACTTCATCATCGTGGATGGCGCCGAGGGCGGGACGGGAGCGGCACCCCTGGAGTACCAGGACCACGTGGGCACACCCCTGGTGGAGGGCCTGATCCTGGTGCACAACGCGCTCGTGGGCGCCGGGCTGCGGGACCGGATCAAGCTCGGCTGCGCCGGGAAGATCACCTCGGGCCACGACATCGTGCGCCACATCATCCAGGGCGCGGACTTCTGCATGAGCGCCCGCGCCATGATGATGGCCGTGGGCTGCATCCAGGCGCAGGCGTGCCACACCAACAAGTGCCCCGTGGGCGTCACCACCCAGGACCCCCGGCTGTACCGCGCCCTGGACGTCGAGGACAAGGGCGACCGCGTGGAGCGCTACCACCGCCTCACCGTGGAGGAGGCCGGGCAGATCATCTCCACCATGGGCTGCGACCACCCCGAGGAGCTCACGCGCGAGATGCTGCGCCGCAAGGTCACGGCCACCCAGAGCATCTCCTACGAGTCCCTCTACCAGTGGCTCACCCCCGGGCAGCTGTTCGAGGGTGTGGAGGGCGGCTGGGGCGAGGACTGGGACTACGCGGACCCGGACCGCTTCACGGCCGGGCACCCCGGCAAGTACGTGTTCAACGACCGCGGGCCGCTCTCGCCCGGCGGGGTGGTCCCCGCTGCGGACCGGAAGTACGCGCTCGCGGGCGCGGGCGTCCGGGCCGGGGGCGGTCCCGGCCCAGGGCCGGCCCTCCGGGATGACGACGGCGCCCGGGCCGCGGGCGGCGTCGTCGCCGGACCCGGAGCGGCCGGGCAGCGCACGCCGAGCCCGGCCGCGGCCGAGGCGGCTGCCGAGACCCCGGGTGAGTCGACCCCGGGAACGAGCACCCGCCCCGAGGGCGAGCCCGGAACCGCACCGGGCGCGCAGCACACCCTGCGGGATCCGGCACCGGAACCGGGCAACGTGGACCCGGACGACGACTCCCGCACCCGCAACCCCGGGCTCGCCTGAGCCGGGCGGGATACCATGTGAGGCGGCGTGCGCCCCCGGGCCGCGCCGCCCTTCGACCGAGCACGTCCGCGGCACAGGATTGAGAGAGCCTTGCGAGAATTCACTGCACGATTTGCCACCGCCCAGGAAGTGTCCGAGTGGGACGAGCACGTCACGGCCAATCCATCGGGCGGCAACCTGCTGCAGTCGGAGGCGTTCGCGCAGGTCAAGAAGGACCACGGGTGGACGCCGCGTCACGTGGTCTACGAACCCTCGGACGGGTCCCAGCCCAGCTACAACCTGGTCCTGGAGAAGTCCGTCCCGGCCCTGGGCAAGCTCTGGTACATGATCAAGGGACCGGACGTGGAGTCGGTGGAGGACATGCCCGGCATCGTGGCCGCGAACGAGCGCTTCGTGGCCGGTGCCGCCAAGGGCGTGTTCGCCATCAAGTACGAGCCCGAGATCCTCGCCTCCGACTACGCGGCGGGCGTGCTGGCCCGGTGCGGGCTCGTGAAGTCCTTCGAGATCCAGCCCAACGACTCCACGGCCGTCCTGGACACGGACATGGATGAGAAGGCCCTGCTGAAGTCCCTGCACTCGCGCGGGCGCAACGCGGTGCGCCGCGCCACCCGCGAGGGCTGCGAGGTGGAGCAGGTCCCGCTCACCGAGGAGAACATGCGCGCCATGTACGCCCTCATGGACACCGTGGGCCAGGGTCACGCGCACGTGAACCTGCGCTCCTACGAGTACTACCGGGCGTTCTGGACCAACTTCGCCGAGCGCGGCCAGGGCCGGCTGTACTTCACCTACGAGGACGGCAAGCCCTCCGTGGGCGCCTACGTGATCGCCTACGGCCGCAAGGGCACCTACAAGGACGGCGGCTCCACCCCGCGGCGCAGGCAGTACGGGGACTCCCACCTGGTGCAGTGGAGCGCCATCACGGATCTGAAGCGGGACCACGGGATCACCCAGTACGACTTCTGCGGCACCCCGCCCTCGGACCAGCTCAAGAACAAGGAGCACCACTACTACGGCCTGGGCCTCTTCAAGACGAGCTTCACCAAGACTGTCGTGGACTACGCAGGAGTCTGGGACCAGCCGCTCAGCCGTGCGAAATACGCTGTGTGGACCAACCTGGCGGAGAAGGTCCAGCGCCAGCTCTGGGTGCGCCGCACGGGGCAGCCGTTCTACTGAGCGGCCGGCTTCCGGTCGACGCGCCCGGCGGCACCACCGCCGGCGCCTGATGGACGCGCCCTGACGCGCCCGCCACACCAGTTCCGAGCAGTGCCCGCGGCGGCAGGGAAGGTTCATCCGACGTGAGCGTGACCGAACAGTTGACCCGCATGGCCCACCAGGGCTATCCCTCCTCCGGGGAGGGGACCGAGTCCTCCGGTGTGGAGGACCTGCCGTTCGGCCCCGGCGGGGACACGGCGCTGCGGGAGGCCGTGCGGCCCACCACGCCGCGGCGCCGCCCGCGCCCCCTGCCCCGCCCCACCGAGGAGCAGGCCGCACGCGCCGAGCTGCGCAGCTCGGCCGCCCACCCGTACACCGGCCCCCGGACGGCCGCGACGCCGCGGACCACGGGGAGCCGCCCTCTCCGCACGGGCCAGTCCGCCCCGGCCGGTTCCCCGCAGGCCACGGCACTGCCCGTGCTCACCCCGGGTCAGATCGCCGCCGACCGCGCGGGCCAGGGGCACCGCGCGGGGGTTTCCGCCGCTCTCACCGAGCCGGTCAGCACGGCCTCCCGGCGCGGAGCTGCCCCCGCGGCGTCGCCGGTGGAGCGCCCGGAGACGGTGGAGCACGAGATCGCCCCGGCCACCACGGCCATCCCGCGCGGCCAGTACCCGGCCGCGCGCGTGGAGCCCCCGGCCGCACCGAAGTCCCTGTTCCGCTCTCTCGTGGCGGGCGACGCCGCTCCCACGGCTCCCATGCGGGTGCTGGACCGGCTCACGGCCACCCCGTTCCAGAACCTGCGCAAGTTCGGGGACGGCACGGACCGGCAGGCCCGGCGCACCCTGAACTTCGCGCTGCGCCTGGCGGAGACCATGTTCCACTACGGGGCGGACGCCCTGGACGTGGAGAACGCGATCATCGCGGTGTGCGCCACCTACGGGGTGGAGAACCTGGAGGTGGACATCACCAACCAGTCGGTGACCATCAACTACGTCGCGGAGACCACGCCCACCGGCAAGCTCGTGGCCGCGGGCCAGGGTGCCTCGGCGGAGTCCGGTGCCTCCGAGGACCGCACCGCGTCCTTCGCGGGGACTCCCGGGACCACGGGGGAGCGGCGGGAACCGGGCGCGCCGCGCACGGGCGAGGACCCGTGGGGCGACTCGCTGAGCTCCAGCCACACCGTGATGCGCGTGGTGCGCTCCTGGACGGACAACTACTCCGGGTTGGCGGACTCCCACCAGCTCGTCACCCGGATCATCGAGGGCGAGATGCCCCTGCGCAAGGCCGAGCGCGAGCTCGCGGCGATCAACGCCCGCCCCAAGCCCTACGCCCGCTGGATGGTGGCGGCAGCCACGGTGATCGCGGCGGGGACCCTCGCCCTCGCGCTGGGAGCGTCGTTCGCGGGTGCCCTCGTGGCCGTGGGCTCGGCCACGGTGGTGCAGTTCGTCACGGGCAAGTTGGCGGCGTGGCGCATCCCCGAGTTCTTCTCCCTGGCGGCCAACGCGTTCGTGGTCACGCTGATCGCCATCGTCGTCTCCGCGCTCGGGGTGGAGCTCTCCCCGCCCAAGGTCATCGCGGGCGGGCTCATCATGCTGCTGCCCACCACGCGCATGGTCTCCACCATGCAGGACGCGATCAACGGGTTCCCGGTCACGGCCGCCGGGCGGCTGCTCTCCACGGCCATGGCGTTCCTGGGCATCGTGGCCGGGATCGCCCTGGGGGTCTCCACCACGGTGAACCTGGCGGGAGCACCGCCGATCGACGTCTCGCAGTCGAGCTTCACCCCCACGGGCGTGCTCACCAACATCGTGTTCATGCTGATCTCCACCGCCCTGATCGCGGTGACCATGCAGGTCAAGCCGCGGCACGTCCCCCCGGCGCTCGTGGCGGCCGCCGTGGGACTGCTCTTCTACCACGGGGCCGCGGCGCTCGGCGCGGGCAGCCGGATCGGCACGGGACTCGGCGCGGTGACCAGCGGCTGCGTGGCCGCCCTGTTCGCGGCGCGCTCCCGGATTCCCCAGGCGGTGCTGGCCATCCCCGCCATGACGTTCCTGCTCCCGGGGCTCACCCTGTTCCGGGGGATGTACGCGCTGACCGTGGAGACCCCGTCCTCGGGGCAGGGCATCACGGAGCTGGTCAACGCCATGGCGTCGATCGTGCTGCTGGCCGCGGGCGTGGTGCTCGCCAAGTACCTGATGCGCCCGTTCATCGAGCAGATGCAGCACCTCTCCCAGCGGCGGAACCGGCGCCGCTGACGTCGCACGGCGGCGCGGGTGCCGTGCCCTCAGCCCCGGGGAACCCCGTCCGGCAGCCGCCAGTCCACGGGCTCCGCCCCCTGCTCCCGCAGCAGGTCGTTGACGCGGGAGAACGGGCGGGAGCCGAAGAACCCCCGGGACGCGGACAGGGGCGAGGGGTGTGCGGACTCCACGGTGGGGGCTCCACCCAGCCATGCGGCGGTGCCCCGGGCATCCCGGCCCCACAGGACGGCCACGAGCGGCTGCCCGCGCTCGCCGAGCACTCGGATGGCACGCTCCGTGACCTCCTCCCACCCCTTCCCGCGGTGGGATGCCGGGGAGCCCGCCTGCACCGTGAGCACCCTGTTGAGCAGCATCACGCCCTGACCGGACCACGAGGACAGGTCCCCGTGCGCGGGTGGTTCGACCCCGAGGTCCGCGTGCAGCTCCTTGTAGATGTTCTGCAGGGACCGCGGCACGGGGCGCACGTCCGGCGCCACCGAGAACGAGAGCCCCATGGCGTGCCCGGGCGTGGGGTAGGGGTCCTGGCCCACCACCAGCACCTTGACGGCTGCCATGGGCTCCTGGAACGCGCGGAAGATCCGCTCCCCGGCGGGCAGGGTGTGGCGCCCCGCGGCGTGCTCCGCGCGCAGGAACTCACCCATCTCGCGGATCCGCGGCTCCACCGGCGCCAGGGCCTCCGCCCAGTCCTGGTGCATGATCTCGTGCAGCGGGCGCGGGGTGCTCACGGCGGTCCTCCTGGGGCTCGACGGCGCACAGCCGGGTCCGCGGCGCGCGCTAGGGTTGAGCCCATGTCTACCACGGGAGAGGATCTCGACGAGCTCGACCGCGCCGTCCTGGAGCTCGAGGCCCAGCACTGGAAGTACCGGGGTGCGAAGGAGTCCGCGATCCGCGCCCGGCTGGGGCTCAGCCCCGTCCACTACTACCAGCGGCTCAACTCCCTGGTCTCCTCCGAGGCGGCCGCCCGGCACGCGCCCATGCTGATCGCCCGGCTGCGACGCGCGCGGGAGCGCTGAGCGCCGGACGCGTGCCGGGGGCCAGCATCCGGAGGGGTGCCGTGGTGTCCCGTCCCGCGTCCACACCGCCCGCGGCCGGCACAGTCCATCCGCCGCGGCCCCGCCCCGTCCGTCCCGCAGGCACCACGGCCGCTGCAGGACGGGGGAGGGGTGCCCGACCACAGAAGGAAGCAGACCATGAGCCAGTACCCCCACGACGAGTTCGACGACGTCCCCGAGGACGGTGCCCGGCAGGGCGCGCACCGCGGCCACAACCCCCGGGCCCGCACCGGCTCCCGCCGCGAGCTGCGGGCCGTCGTGGCCGCCGGGGTGACGTCGCTCGTGATCGGCGCGGTGTGCTTCGTGAACTCGCCGCGCACGGCGCAGGAGCCGCAGGCCGCGGCCGCATCCCCGGTCTTCTCGGTCCCCTCGGCGGGACCCGACGCCGCCTGGGCGGGGGCGTCGCAACGGTGCGCGGGCGGCGTCGTCCCCGCCTGATCCGGGCGGCGTTCAGCCGGGAATGAAACCCGGGCCCGGGGCACGGGGACCGTTTGCGGTTCCGCGCGCGCGGGTGCCAGTATTGGGTTAGCACTCAGTCGAGTGGACTGCTAACCGGGTCCGGTGGCGGTTGCCCGGCACCCGAGTGACACCACACCACGGTGAGGTGGCGCGGCACGGTGAGGACCGTGCCGCGGAGCCGTCCGTCGCGGGCATCGTGGTGACAAGTCTTGTTTGTCAACCGTCCAGGAGGGACGAAACACATGGCAAAGATGATCGCATTCGACGAAGAAGCACGCCGCGGCCTCGAGAAGGGCCTGAACACCCTCGCGGACGCCGTGAAGGTCACGCTCGGCCCCCGCGGTCGCAACGTGGTGCTCGAGAAGTCCTGGGGCGCCCCCACGATCACCAACGACGGCGTGTCCATCGCCAAGGAGATCGAGCTCGAGGAACCCTACGAGAAGATCGGCGCCGAGCTCGTCAAGGAGGTCGCCAAGAAGACCGACGACGTCGCCGGTGACGGCACCACCACGGCCACCGTGCTGGCCCAGGCCCTCGTGAAGGAAGGCCTGCGCAACGTGGCCGCCGGTGCGGACCCGCTGTCCCTGAAGCGCGGCATCGAGAAGGCCGTGGCCTCCGTGACCGAGCAGCTGCTGTCCTCCGCCAAGGAGATCGAGACCGAGGAGGAGATCGCCGCCACCGCGTCCATCTCCGCCGCGGACCCCGAGATCGGCAAGCTCATCGCCGAGGCCATGGAGAAGGTCGGCAAGGAAGGCGTCATCACCGTCGAGGAGTCCAACACCTTCGGGCTGGACCTCGAGCTGACCGAGGGCATGCGCTTCGACAAGGGCTACCTCTCCGGCTACTTCGTCACGGACGCGGACCGCCAGGAGGCCGTCCTCGAGGATCCCTACATCCTCATCGTGAACTCCAAGATCTCCGCCGTGAAGGACCTCGTCCCCGTGCTGGAGAAGGTCATGCAGGCCGGCAAGCCGCTGCTGATCATCGCCGAGGACGTGGACGGCGAGGCCCTGGCCATGCTGGTGCTGAACAAGATGCGCGGTGCCGTGAAGTCCGTGGCCGTCAAGGCCCCCGGCTTCGGCGACCGCCGCAAGGCGCAGCTCGCGGACATCGCCATCCTCACCGGTGGCCAGGTCATCACCGAGGAGGTCGGCCTGTCGCTGGAGTCGGCCACGATCGACCTGCTGGGCCAGGCCCGCAAGGTCGTGGTGACCAAGGACGAGACCACCATCGTGGACGGTGCCGGCACGCAGGAGGAGATCGAGGGCCGCGTGGCGCAGATCCGCGCGGAGATCAACAACTCCGACTCCGACTACGACCGCGAGAAGCTGCAGGAGCGTCTCGCCAAGCTGGCCGGCGGCGTGGCAGTCCTCAAGGCCGGCGCGGCCACCGAGGTGGAGCTCAAGGAGCGCAAGCACCGCATCGAGGATGCCGTGCGCAACGCCAAGGCCGCCGTGGAGGAGGGGATCGTCGCCGGTGGTGGCGTGGCCCTCATCCAGGCCGGCGCCAAGGTGTTCGACTCCCTGAACCTCTCCGGTGACGAGGCCACCGGCGCGAACATCGTGAAGGTCGCCATCGACGCCCCGCTCAAGCAGATCGCCCTCAACGCCGGCATGGAGCCCGGCGTGGTGGTGGACAAGGTGCGCGGGCTCGAGACCGGCTGGGGCCTCAACGCCGCCACCGGCGAGTACGAGGACCTCATGGCCGCGGGCATCAACGACCCCGTCAAGGTGACCCGTTCCGCGCTGCAGAACGCGGCGTCCATCGCCGGGCTGTTCCTCACCACCGAGGCCGTGGTGGCGGACAAGCCCGAGCCCGAGGCCGCCGGTGCGGGCGCGGGTGCCGATCCCATGGGAGGCATGGGCGGCATGATGTGATCCCACTCCTCGTGAGTGGTGCCCCACCCGCCCTGCGGGTGGGTGCCGAGGAGGACCCCGGACGCGCAGGTCGTGTCCGGGGTCCTTCCCTGTCCGGGGGGCGGTCGGCGTGCCAGCCCTCGCCCCGGGCGCGGCGGTGACCGGGTCCGGCACTGTGCGTGTCGGCGGGTTTTGCGAGGATGGGGCCATGACGATCATTGCTTCCGCGGACGGCTCGGCGCTCGGCAACCCGGGGCCGGCGGGCTGGGCCTGGTACATCGACCCCACCTCGTGGCGCGCAGGCGGCTGGGCCCACGGCACCAACAACATGGGGGAGCTCACGGCGGTGCTGGACCTGCTGGAGCAGACGCGCCACCGGGCGGACGAGCCCCTCACGGTCTACTGCGACAGCCAGTACGTGATCAACTCGATCACCAAGTGGATGCCCGGCTGGAAGAAGAAGGGCTGGAAGAAGCGGGACGGCAAGCCCGTGATGAACGTGGACATCATGAAGGCGCTGGACCGCGAGCTCTCCGGACGCACGGTGCACTTCGAGTGGGTCAAGGGCCACGCCGGTCACGAGCTGAACGAGGCCGCGGACGAGCGTGCTCGCGCCATGGCCACTGCGTACCAGGCGAAGAAGGCGCCGGGGGACATGCCCGTGGGCCCCGGGTTCCGTGACGACGCCGGCGAGGAAGCCTGCGAGGGGTCCGGCGAGGGCGCCGGTGGGGAGGCCCGCGGCGCACAGTCGCTCACGGGCACCTCACCCGGCCCTGGCCGTCGACCCGGTTCAGGTGGAGGTGCTGCTGGCGCAGACACGCCCCCCGTCTCCGGAACGACCGGTGCGCGGCCCTCGTCCGAGGCACCGGAGAATTTCGCGGTGCCGGACGAGTACGAGGTGCTGGATCGTTCCGACGCATCCGAGCCGGACCTGTTCTCCGAGCTGGAGGCCCTGGACCGGGTCGGTGCGGGGAACGGATCGGCAGCCGGGCACGGGGAAGCCCCGGACGGGAGCACGGCGGGCGCGCACCCGTGGCCGCCCCACCTCGTGGCGGAGGCCGTCACGCGTGAGACCGCAGCCGTCTGCGCACCGGCCGGTCCCGGGACCGAAGCCCTCCTGCACCCGCGCATGCTGTGCGTGGACGCGCGGGGCAGGGCGGGCGGCGCCCCGGACTTCGCCGCGTGCTCGAGCCCCGGAGCCACTGCGGGTGACGTTCTCCTGACCGCGCTGGGTGCGGACGCCTACCACCTGAGCTACCGGCTGGAGGGGGACACCGCCGTGACCCGGCGCAGCTCCGTGTGGGTGCGCCAGGACCAGCACAACGAGATGGGACCCTGGCTGCTGCGGTTCCACCAGGCCACGGCGGAGGACTGAACCGGGGTCAGCTCGCGAACATGCGGGCGTTCGCGGCCTCGGTCTCGGCGTACTGGGTCCCGGCGGTGGCGAGCGCCCGGTTGATCTGGGCCACCGCCTCCTCCACCTGGGCCTGGGCGCTGCGCCAGGACTGCAGGGCCTCCTGGAAACTCGCGGAGGCGGTGCCCGTCCACGAGCCCTGGAGGTCCGTGAGCGTGGACGTCATGCCGTTGACCTCCGCGCTGAGGCGTTCGATGTGGCCGTGGGCCTGCTGGGACCTGGCGGCAATGGTGTCGCTGTCGACGACGAAGTGGGCCATGGTGTTCCTCCCCGGAACGTGTTCGCTGCCGGCACCCTGCCGGCGGACCCCACGCTAGGCACCGGCCGGGCCGGGTGAACGGGGAGGACCGGGCGGGTGGACTCACGCGTCGTCGTGCTCGGTGTCCACAGGTTCCTGGCGGGGGATCCGCACGGTGAACGTGGCGCCGCCGCCCGCGGTCTCCTCGAGCCTCACGGTGCCGTCGTGCTGCTCGATGATGGCGGCCACGATGGACAGCCCCAGTCCCGTGCCGCCGGTCTCCCGGGTCCGGGAGGAGTCCGCCCGGTAGAAGCGCTCGAACACGCGCTCGGCGTCCCGGCCGTGGATGCCCGGTCCGTGGTCGCGGACCTGCAGAACGGACGTGTGGGTGCCGTCCACGGAGGGTTCCAGACCCACCCCGAGCTCCAGTGGTGAGCCCGCGGGGGTGTAGCGCAGGGCGTTGGTGAGCAGGTTGGCCACCACCTGCCGCAGCTTGGACTCGTCCCCGTGCACCCAGGCGGCCTCGGGGGTGGAGTTCCGCAGCCCCACCACCTGCACGGCGCGGTCCGGCGCCGTGGCGTGGGCGTCCGAGGCGGCGTCATAGGCCAGGTGCAGCAGGTCCACGGGACCGGTGGTGGACACCCGGCGTTCGTCGAGGCGAGCAAGGGTCAGGAGGTCCTCC
This sequence comes from Kocuria tytonicola, assembly GCF_003687455.1. Classification (GTDB taxonomy): domain Bacteria; phylum Actinomycetota; class Actinomycetes; order Actinomycetales; family Micrococcaceae; genus Kocuria; species Kocuria tytonicola. The sequence continues at coordinate 26,031 of NZ_PHOA01000020.1, forward strand.
ACGAGCTGGGTCATGCGCTTGGACTCGGACTCGATCCGGTCCATCGCCTTGCCCACGTCCTCGGGCGTCTGCAGTGCACCGTGGCGGTAGAGCTCGGAGTAGCCGCGGATCGAGACGAGGGGGGTGCGCAGCTCGTGGGAGGCGTCCGCGACGAAGCGGCGCAGCTTGGTCTCGGAGCGGGTGCGGGCGTCGAAGGCGTCCTCGATGTGCCCGAGCATCGCGTTGAGGGAGGAGGAGAGCTGGCCGATCTCGGTCTGCGGGTTGTAGCCCTCCATGCGCTGGGAGAGGTCCCCGTCCGCGATCCGTGCGGCCGTGGCCTCCACCTCCCGCAGCGGCTGGAAGGCCCGGGTGACCATGACCCACCCCACGGTCATGGCCGCGAGCAGGGTGGCGAGTCCGAAGCTGAAGGTCAGCAGACCCACGCCGGAGATGATCGTGTTCGTGCGCTCCAGCGGCTCCGTCACCACCACCGACATGTCGAACATCGTGAGCTTGGTGGGCAGCACACGCCACGTGTGGTCGGAGTCCCCCCGGGAGCCCACCGTCTCGGCCTGGCCGTCGTGGCCGACCACGTAGTCCAGGGTCATCTTCGAGAGGTCCGGGTCCGGCTCTCCGCTGCTGGTCGCGGCGCCGCCGCGGGCGGAGGCGATCACGTTCCCGTGGGCGTCCAGCAGGTACCCGGAGGTGGGTACCGGGGTGCTCACGTGGCCCTGCAGGGCCCCGGTGAGCACGGGCGCCACGGTGGGCACCGACTGCCGGAGCTCCTCGTCCATGCTCGCCACCAGCGAGTCCCGCAGCACGGACACGGCCACCAGGGTGGTGACCATGATGCTCACGGCCAGGAGCAGGCCGGTGAGCGCCATGAGCTGCGAGCGCAGGGATGCGGAGCGGAACCGCCGGGCGATCGCGTTCAAGGGATCAGTGGCGCTTGTCCGCGGAGCGCAGCAGGTAGCCCACGCCCCGCTTGGTGTGGATCAGGGAGGGCTGCTCGGGGTCGTTGTCGATCTTGCGGCGCAGGTAGGAGATGTAGGACTCCACGATCGAGGCGTCCCCGTTGAAGTCGTACTCCCACACGTGGTCCAGGATCTGCGCCTTGGAGAGCACCCGGTTGGGGTTGAGCATCAGGTACCGCAGCAGCTTGAACTCGGTGGGGGAGAGGTCGATCTCGCGGCTCCCGCGGAACACCTCGTGGGCGTCGTCGTCCAGGACGAGGTCGTCCACCTTCAGGCGGGAATCCTCCTCCTCGAGGGGCTGGGTGCGGCGCAGCACGGCTCGGATGCGTGCCACCACCTCGTCCAGGCTGAAAGGCTTGGTCACGTAGTCGTCCCCGCCCACGGTCAGCCCGGCGACCTTGTCGTCGGTGTCGTCCTTGGCCGTGAGGAACAGGATGGGGAAGTGGCGTCCCGCGGCGCGCAGCTTGCGGGTCACGGCGAAGCCGTCGATGTCGGGGAGCATGACGTCCAGCACGGCGAGGTCGGGGTCCTCGGCCTCGGCCTTGACCAGGGCGTCCCGCCCGTTGGCAGCGGTCACCACCTCGAACCCCGCGAAGCGCAGGGACGTGGCGAGCAGCTCGAGGATGTTCGGCTCGTCGTCCACGACGAGCAGCTTGGCTTCGGGGGTCTTGGCGTTCATGACCCCACTGTCTCCGAGTTTCCTGGACGGTTCCTGGTGCTGCCCAGGCTGCTTTCTGGGTGCCGGGCGTGCACGACGCCGCCCGCGCGCCTCAGCGTGCCGAGCGGCGTCGAGCGCCGCGCACCAGTTCGACGCACAGCAGCAGGAAGGCCAGGGGGAAACAGACCGCGGGGAAGATGGTGAATCCTGCCCAGATCACGTGGCCGCCGGAGGCGGCCAGGAGCACCGTCACGAGGGAGAGGGCGCACAGCAGCGCGAGCACGAGCGCCACCACGAGGAGACCGGAGATGCCCTCGCGGGGGGCGCGAGCCGTGCGGCTTCCGGTGGTCGTGGGTGCTGGGGGTGTGGAGGAGTCAGGCATGGCCACCAAGGTACCAAGGCTGACGTTACGCGCTGGGTTGAACGGGCTGCCGGCCGTCACGGCGGGGGATAAACTGTGGTGTTCGCACGGTGCCGCGCCCCCGGCGCGGTCACCGCCACGTGACGACGAGAGACTGAGGTGATCCGCGTGCCCACGGGCAAGGTGAAGTGGTTCGACGCCGACAAGGGATTCGGTTTCCTGGCCACCGACGACGGCCAGGAGGTCTTCCTGCACTCGTCCGCGCTGCCCCAGGGCGTCACCACGGTGAAACCCGGCACCCGCATGGACTTCGGGATCGCGGACGGCAAGCGCGGGGCGCAGGCCCTGTCCGCCACCGTGCTGAGCGCCCCGCCGTCCGTCACGCGCAACACCCGCAAACCACCGGAGGAGATGGCCGTGCTGACCGAGGACCTGATCCGCCTGCTGGACGGCATGTCCAACGGGCTGCGCCGCGGGCGCTACCCGGACCACTCGCACGGCCGGAAGATCGCCTCCATCCTGCGCACCGTGGCGGATGAGCTCGATGCCTGAGCCCACCACCTCCACCGACGCCTCCGGGGCCGGGGTCTCGACGGTCGGCGGGGCCGAGACCGGGACGTCCGAGCAGCTGCCCGCGGCCCGCACCCGGGCGAAGTCCCGGTCCACGCCCCGCGCCCGGGCGCCCAAGCAGGACCCCGTGCTCACCGAGGCCGTTGCCCTGGCGCGGGAGGCCGTGGTCCTCGGCGGCGCGGACGCGGCCGGCGTGGGGGAGCACGTGGGCGTGCGCGTCCACGAGGACCGGCTGCTCACCCACCTCTTCGACTGCGAGCTTCCCGGGTACCCCGGGTGGACCTGGTACGCGACCGTGGCCCGGGCACCCCGGTCCAAGCACGTGACCGTGTGCGAATCCGGTCTGCTCTCCGGGCCGAGCTCCCTGCTGGCACCCGACTGGGTGCCGTGGGAGGAGCGCATGCAGTCCGTCCGGGAACAGGACGCGCAGGAGCAGGGCGATCAGGACCAGGGTGAGCAGGGGCTGGGTGAACAGCGCGAGGCCCGCGAGACCACCTCCCGGGCCAGCTCGTCCGAGGACGACCCCTCCGGCTCCGCCGCCGCGTCGAACGCGCCCGAGGAGAGTCCGTCGTCCGGGGGTGAGGAGGCCACGGACGAGGAACCCGCGAGCGCCTCTGCCGCTCCTCCCGTGGGGCAGCAGGACCCGTTCAACCCGGGGGCGGGCAACGGCGGCTCCGGCACGGGGGAACCCACTCCCACGGACTCCACCCGCATGGAGGACGGCGCGTCATCCTAGGACGCGGTTCCACCACCGGGCCCGGCCCCGGGGCGGACGGTCCGGGACCGGGGAACGGTCGCCCTGGGGACCGGGGCGCGCACGGCGCGGAATCGCCCGCCCCCGGGCGCACCGGCATGTTCCGGTCCCTGCGGATCCGCAACTACCGCCTGTGGTTCACGGGCGCACTGGTGTCCAACATCGGCACGTGGATGCAGCGCACCGCGCAGTCCTGGCTGGTCTTCGACGAGCTCACGGACCACGACGCCACCGCCATGGGCGTGGTCATGGCCCTGCAGTTCGTGCCGCAGTTGCTGCTGGCCCCCTACGCGGGCGTGCTGGCCGACCGCTACGACCGGCGGCGGATCCTGGTGGTGACCCAGGGCGCCATGGCGCTGCTGGCGACCGGACTGGGGGCGCTGCTGCTGCTCGGCCTGGCTCAGCTGGGAACCGTCTACGCCTTCGCGCTGGCCCTGGGGATCGTCGCCACGTTCGACGCCCCGGTGCGCCAGACCTTCGTGTCCGAGATGGTCCCCGACACCCACCTCTCCAACGCCGTGGCGCTGAACTCCACCTCCTTCAACTCCGCGCGGTTGATCGGGCCCGCCGTGGCCGGTGTGCTCGTGGCCGCCGTGGGCACGGGGTGGGTCTTCATGATCAACACCCTCACGTTCGCCGCCATGATCTGGGCCATCCTGCTGATCGACGACGCCCGGCTGCGCCACTCTCCCCGGGCCGCCCGCGCCCGAGGACAGATCCGGGAGGGTGTGGGATACGTCCTGCGCCGCCCGGACCTCGTGGCGGTCATGAGCACCATCTTCATGATCGGCACGTTCGGGATGAACTTCGCCGTGTACCTCGCGGCCATGTCCGGATCGGTGTTCGGGCGGGGCTCGGAGGAGTTCGGCGTGCTCAACTCGGTGCTCGCCCTCGGCACCGTGACCGGAGCGCTGCTCGCTGCGCGCAGGGCGAGCGCCCGGCTGCGCTACGTCTTCCTGGGGTGCGCGGCCTTCGCCGTCTCGTGCCTGGGCGCGGCCACGGCACCCACCCTCTGGATCTTCGCCGTCTGGCTGGTCCCCTGCGGAATCTCCTCGCTGACCATCATGACCACGGCCAACGCGTACGTGCAGACCACCACGGCGCCCACCATGAGAGGGCGGGTCATGAGTCTCTACATGGCCATCTTCATGGGCGGCACCCCCGTGGGCGCCCCGGTGGTCGGGTGGCTCACGGACGCCTTCGGCGCCCGGTGGGGCATGGGCTCCGCGGTGGTGGCCGGGGTGGTCGGAACGCTCATCGGGGCGTGGTTCGCGTGGCGCGCACGCCGCGCGGACGGCCCGTCCCGAGGCGTGCCCGCGGTCTGACTCCCCGGCATCGGTTGTGGAGCCACCGTCGGCGGCACGTCATCTCCAAGGGGACGCGACCGCCGTCGTGCCCGCGGCCCCGGGCACGAGCACAGGCGCCGATGGCCGGTGCCCCCGCAGGACGTGCGCGCGCTGCTGGAGTGCCTCGACTGGGTCGTGGCCGCGCTCGCCTGAGTC
>NZ_PHOA01000210.1 GCF_003687455.1 Kocuria tytonicola
GAACGGTGGCCGGCGGGCCGGTTCCCACGGGCACTCCGCAGGTGTCCTGGCCTCCGAGGCGGCGCTCTCGCACCCGGGACGCCGCTGGTGGCCGGCGCTCGCGGCTGCGCTCGTGGTGGTTGCCACGGTGTGGGGGCTGGCCCGGTGGGCCGCTCCCGGAGACGTGGTGGCGGACCCGGCGTCGTCGGCGGCCTCCCTCGGGCGGGAGAGCGCCGCGGGAGCCGCCACGGACGAGACCGGTGCGGGCGGGGAGCGAGGATCGGAGGGGCGGACGCCCACCCCTCGTCCCAGTGGTGCCCGCCCTGGGTCCCCGCAGTCGACGGCCGGATCCTCGGGGCAGGCACAGGACCGTGGGTCCCCCGGCAGGAGCACCGGTTCGGGGGCCCCACATGCCCCCGGGGCCAGCATGCAGGACCTCGAGCGCGAAGCGCAGCAGGCCGTACGGGACCTCGTGGCGGCCCGCGCGGCAGCGCTCTCGGCGGGCGACGAGTCCGCGGTCGCTTCCGTGTACGTTCCCGGGTCCCGGCTGGCGGCGAAGGACCGGGAGGTCATCCGGCGGGCGGGTGCCCAGGACACGGGTGGAACGGGATTCACCGCCTTCTCCGGAATCAGCATGGACGTGGTGGAGCTCAGGGAAGAGAGCACGGCCCGCGGCCCCCACGTGTCCCCCGCCGAGGCGGCGAGGACGCGAACCTACCGAACGGAGGTGGTGACGCGGGGATGGCACGGGGGCGTGCCGACGGGAGCCCACGTGACGCGGAAGGGCGGGGAGGCGGTCCAGACCCTGCGGATCTCGGTGGTGCAGACGCCCGAGGGG
>NZ_PHOA01000211.1 GCF_003687455.1 Kocuria tytonicola
GACGGCGGCCGTGAAGTAGGCGGCCATGGCCACGAGACCCGCGGTGACCAGGTGCGCGTCGTAGACACCGTAGAAGCCCCACGTGACGCCCACCGTGAGCACCGCGGCGACCACCGAGAGCATTCCGATCAGCCCCAGCCGGGAGCGCAGGCGCATCCCCTTGCCCAGGTTGCCGAGCATCGTGGAGGTCACGTACCCGGCGGTCACGCACGCCGTCATGACGTACATGTACGCGATCCCCAGGGTGTCCTTGGGAGCGGGCTTCTTCAGGTCCTGCACGGCCAGCGGCACACCGACCTGCTGCGCCACCTGCTGGAACACGGACTGCGCCGCGGCCGTGGCCTGGCGACCGCCGGCGGTGGCCACGTAGAGCTTGCCGTCCGAGGGGTCGAAGGCCGCGCGGGTCTCGCGGTCCATCACGTCCTCGCGGGCGGTGGGCGCGTCCGCCACGGTGCTGACGTCCAGTGCGTCACCGCCCTGGGCGGCCACCTGGCGGGCCAGCTGCTGCGTGGAGTCGGAGGTGCCGATGACCTCCACCTCCATGTGGTGCGGCACGGGCTGGTGCATGGCCGAGACGTAGGAGGCGGGATAGGCGAACGCCATGAACACGGGGAAGAGCATGGCCACGAGGATCATCCCGGTGGAGATCCTGGCGCCGGCTCCGGGTGGTTGAGGTGAAGACACGAGCGCTTACATTACACCTGTAAACATCCCTGTCAAATGTAAGATAACCGTTCGCAACTGCTATCCTGGGTTCATGGACGTCACGGCCGCCGACCCCCCGCAGCACTCCCCCCGGTG
>NZ_PHOA01000212.1 GCF_003687455.1 Kocuria tytonicola
GGACGGCGGGGGCCAGGCCGCTGCGGCGAGTCGCGGAAAGGGCTGCCGGCGGGGCCGGATGGGGGCGTCATGCGGATCACGATAGCGAGGTGTTGCGCCGGATCAAACATCGTTCTATTCTCGAACGCAATTCGATAAGTCGAACGGTGTTCGACGTGAGAAAGGACCTCCCATGACTCAGACGATCGACGGCCGCGCCCGTCACCGGGGCACGAGTGCCCCGCAGAGCTTCCGCGCGGCGTGGCCCGCGCTGCTGGGGCTGTGCCTCACCCAGCTGGTGGAAATGGTGGACAACTCCATCCTCAACGTGGCCGTGCCCGTGATCGGCCGGGACCTGGACGCGAGTCCCACGGATCTGCAGTGGATCGTGGGCGCCTACTCCCTGACCTTCGGCGGTCTGCTCATGGTGGGCGGCACCCTGGGGGACAAGCTCG
>NZ_PHOA01000213.1 GCF_003687455.1 Kocuria tytonicola
GCCCGTGGCTCATCCCCGCAGGCGCGGGGAGCACCCCCCTGCGTGGTCTGAGCGAGTTCAGTCATTGTGGCTCATCCCCGCAGGCGCGGGGAGCACGGCACCATGCGGGCCGGGTTGCAGACCCCACGGGGCTCATCCCCGCAGGCGCGGGGAGCACCAGCCGCACGGACCCGTCCACACTGATCGTGTGGGCTCATCCCCGCAGGCGCGGGGAGCACGGGGTGGAGGGCAACCCCCGTGCCGGTCACCTGGGCTCATCCCCGCAGGCGCGGGGAGCACTGGTTCAGGCCGAACGACACCCCCTTGTTCCCGGGCTCATCCCCGCAGGCGCGGGGAGCACGGATCACGGCCATGAGTACGAAGTGCGTCACGCGGCTCATCCCCGCAGGCGCGGGGAGCACGGAGGTGTCCACGTAGACGGTGGAGATGCCGCCGGGCTCATCCCCGCAGGCGCGGGGAGCACCACCACCTACGCCGCCTAACCCCCCACCCCCAGGGCTCATCCCCGCAGGCGCGGGGAGCACGTGTGCGCGACCGCCACGTCCGCGTCGCGCTGCGGCTCATCCCCGCAGGCGCGGGGAGCACTACATGCGTGCCGAGGACAAGACCGGAGGCG
>NZ_PHOA01000214.1 GCF_003687455.1 Kocuria tytonicola
GTCCGGTCCCGGCCCTGCCCCGGGCCGCGACCGGACCCGTGCGGAGGTCCGCCGGCGTCCTGACCGCCCTGGCGCCCGCGGGTGTCGCCGGGACGCACGGCCTCGACCGCGCAGTCCAGGCCCACCACGGTTTGGATGGCAGTGCGCACGTCCCCCTCGAAGCGGGGGAAGTTCATGATGTCGCCGTCGCCCTCGAAGGCGATGCGTAGCGTGTTGTTCTCGAACGAGATGGGGGTGCCGCGCACCGTGATGGCCCACGCCACGCGGCGGATCTCGGCCAGTGCGGAGACGATCTCCGGCCACGAGGAGCGCAGCAGCTCGAGCTCCCCGCTGGTGACGTCGCTCGGGGCGCTCGTCTCCCGGGGGTTGCCCGCTGCTCCGGTGCCCCGCTCGGAGGGCAGGTCCGGGGCGGGCTGCCCCGCGGACGAGGGCGCGTCCTGGCGCGCTGCGGCGTTCGAGGTCGCACGGTCCTGCTGTCCCGTGGGTGCCGATGACGTGGCGGTCTCCGACTGCCCGGCCTCGACATCGGTGGTGGTGCCGTCGGCGGGCGGGTGCTCCGCGTCGGGGCCGCGCTCGTCCTCGGGGACGGGGTCAGCGGCGG
>NZ_PHOA01000215.1 GCF_003687455.1 Kocuria tytonicola
GGGTGGGTGCGAGCTTGACCGCGGTGTAGACCACGCACGGCACGGCCCACAGGCACAGCCCGATGGGTGCCACGTTGAGCACCAGCAGGCTCACCAGGCTCAGCGTGCCCACGCAGTAGGCCGTGGCCACGGGGTTCACGCGCCGGAAGAACAGTGGGATCCAGCACGCGAGCGTGCACCACCACGTGCGGGTGTCCCCCAGGGAGAGCGCGGAGAAGAACACCGTGACCAGCCCGCCCAGGACCACGAGCACGGCGTTGCTCTGGTGGGGGTGGTTCTCCACCCAGCGGGCGAGTCGGATGTGTGCAGCCATGACGTTTGGAAGCCTATCCGCCACCT
>NZ_PHOA01000216.1 GCF_003687455.1 Kocuria tytonicola
CTCCAGGCCCTCGTGCAGAGCCAGGAAACGCTCCGGGTTGAACGCCCGGTCGTAGTAGAGCTTGAGCGGTGCCCAGGGCGCGCCCGTTCCCGGGTACGCCTCCGGATCACCCGCCCTGCGGTACGCCTCCATGGCCACGTTGTGTGCCTGGATGTGGTCCGGGTGCGGGTAGCCCCCGTTCTCGTCGTAGGCCAGGATCACGTGCGGTCGGAACTCGCGCACGAGCTGGACCACCGGAGCAGCCGCGCGCTCCAGCGGTTGCAGGGCGAAGCAGCCCCACGGCAGGGGCGGGAGGGGATCGCCCTCGGGCAGGCCGGAGTCCGTGAACCCGATCCACCGGTGCTCCACACCCAGCGCCTCGACAGCGGCCGCCATCTCGTGGCGGCGCAGACCGGGCAGGTCCCGCTCCGCCCAGACGTCACCCTCCATCTCGGCGTTGAGGATCGAACCCCGTTCACCACCGGTGCACGTGGCCACCATGACCCGGGTGCCGAGGCGCGCGTAGTGCGCCATGGTCGCGGCACCCTTGCTGGACTCGTCGTCCGGGTGCGCGTGGATGGCCAACAATCGAAGCTGCGAATGGTCCGTCAC
>NZ_PHOA01000217.1 GCF_003687455.1 Kocuria tytonicola
CACCGTCTAATTCGTCGGCAGCGTCAGATGGGTATAAGAGACAGCTCCTCCCCCCTGCCGAGGTCGCCTCCCACCAGGGCGCACTCCGTGGCCCCGAGCTCCTCGAACGCCCGTGAGAGCCCCTCCGCGAAGTCCGTCACCCACTGCACGGGCGTGTTTCCGGGGAGGGTGAGGGACACGACGACGGCCGTGGGTGCCGCTCCCGTCCCCGCGACGTCCGCGAGGTTCTGGGCGGCGCACTTGCGGCCCAGGTCCGCCCCCGTGGTGCGGCGGCCGCTGGGCCACGTGGTGAGGAAGTCCTGTCCGAGGGTCAGGGTGTCCGTGGTGAGCACCACGCTTCCTCCCGGGGCCGCGACCACAGCGCAGTCGTCCCCCGGCCCCACCAGGACGTGCGGACCCTCGGTGGTGGCCACGGGGAGGAAGGCGTCCAGCAGCTGTCCCTCACTGAGCTGGGACACCGTGGGCCCCTCCGGGGCAGCGTGCTCATGCGTCATACCAGCACCCTAGCCACCCGCTCCGACCCCCCGCAGCGACCCTCCTCCCAGGC
>NZ_PHOA01000218.1 GCF_003687455.1 Kocuria tytonicola
CCCGTTGGGTGACCCGCCACTGCCGTGCCGTGCGCTCGATGCGCAGCGCCACCGCTCGTGCGCGGGTGGACTCCTCGACCACGAGCGATGCCTCGTAGCATCCCGCGGCGGGGCTGCACACCCGCACGCGCCGGACGCGGGCGGCGCGGTGCACCTCGAACAGGGACCGGCGCTCCGGGCACTGCTCCTGCACGAGCTTCAGCATGGCGGCCCGCTCCGCAAAGCGTTCCACCACCTCGGGATCCGTCCACCGTGAGAGCTGGGAGGCCGGTCTCGTGCCGGCGAGGATCTCCACGGCGGCCTGGCCGATGCTGCGGGCGATCGCGGCCACCCGCTCCGACTCGTTCTTCCCGGTGAGTGCGGCCGCGGAGCGGTCCTGGCGCCACGAGTAGCCGCCGGCGGGCGTGCGGGGTGTGGACTCGGGGACGATGACGGTCATGACTTTCTCCTTCGTGGGCGGGGTGGCGCGGGACGCGTTGCGTGCCCGCTGCTGCCGGGGTGCTGGGATCCGGGCGGGGGCGGCGG
>NZ_PHOA01000219.1 GCF_003687455.1 Kocuria tytonicola
GGGTGGGGGTCCACCCGCGTTCGACCACCGCCACGGGGGTGTCCTCGGGGTAGCCCGCGGCCAGCAGCGTGGCGCTGTTCCGGGCGAGTCCGCGCACTCCCATCATGAGGATCAGCGTGTGCCCCTCTCGGTACGGGATGTGGCGCAGCTCCTCGTGGGCGGTGATGACCGTGAAGCCGTGGGCCATGTCCCGGTGCGTCACGGGGATCCCGGCGGCAGCGGGCACGGAGATCGCGGAGGTGACTCCCGGGACCACCTCCGTGGCGATGCCGTGGGCGTGGCAGAACTCCACTTCTTCCCCACCGCGGCCGAACACGTACGGGTCTCCGCCCTTGAGCCGCACGACACGCAGCCCGGCACGGGCCTGCGCCACGAGGGTCTCGTTGATGCGGTCCTGGGTGACCCGGTGGTACCCGGCGCGCTTGCCCACGTCGATGATCTCGGCGTGCTCCGCCAGCCCCGGCAGCAGCTCCGTGGGTCCGTGCCGGTCCGCGCCCCCCAC
>NZ_PHOA01000021.1 GCF_003687455.1 Kocuria tytonicola
GTGCCGGCGTCCGCGGGGGCCTGGGGGGTGCTGGTGCGCTCGAACGAGGACACGATCTCGAACTCGCCGGCCTCCAGCTCGGACTCGCGCGTGAAGCTCACACGCACCGCGCCCTGCAACGTGTAGGCCTGGGAGCGCGCGTGGCGGATGACCACGTCGCACAGCTCCTCCGCGAGCTGGACGCCCCACTCCTGGGCCCGTGGGAAGTCGTCGTCCGAGAACTGGACCGTGAAGACGTTGGGGGCCATGGTGCGCCCGCCCGAGACGGTGAAGGACTCCTGGTCCAGCTCGCGGCGCAGGGCGCTCGCGATCTCCACGGCCTCCACGCGCCTGCGCGAGCCCGCGGTGAAGGCGGTGCGGACCGCCTTCTCGATCCCGTTCTCCAGTCCGGTCCAGAAACCCATCCCGCCTCCTTTCTCGGCCAGCCAGTGGCGGTGCGTCCCGTGCGACCGCCGGGGGCGGAGGGGGCACACGGTCGTGGACAGTTCCCAGAATAGTATCCGGCCGGGCTGGGTGAGTGGTGACAGCTCGGCCCCGCGCGGGCCCCGCGCCCCGCCGTGGCGCGCTCCTCCGCGGTCGTGCCACGGCGGACGTGGCACGGAGCACCGGCGCGTCGGAGGGGTGGCACCCGCCCTGCACCCGACGCCACCGGGTGCGGGCTCAGGGCAGGGACGCGGCGAGCTCCACGGCCTCCTTGATGGCCCGCTTCGCGTCCAGCTCCGCGGCCACGTGCGCACCGCCCACCACGTGCACGGGGCGCTGCGCGCCCAGCTCGGGCACGAGGTCCGCCCGGGACTCCTGCCCCGCGCACAGCACCACGGTGTCGGCCGGGACCAGCAGCTCCTGGAGCGCGGGCGCCTCGGCCACGGCGGCGGCCCGCGACTCGCCCGCGGGGGCGTCCTGGGCGCCGGGACCGCCGGTGGGGCGCGGTGTCGTGGCGGCCGCGGGCCCGGGGGCCCGCCCCGCGGCGTCGTCCTTCTGGGGCACCAGCACGTGCACGCCCTGCTCGTCGATGCGCTGGTACTGCACGCCCGTGACGAACTGCACGTCCGCCATGCGCAGCTCCGCGCGGTGGATCCAGCCCGTGGTGGTGCCCAGGCGCGCACCGGGCTTGCCGGGCGTGCGCTGCAGGACCGTCACACGACGCCGCGGGGGAGCGGGATGAGGGCGCAGCAGGCCGCCGCGGGCCTGCAGGGAGCGGTCCACGCCCCACTCGCGGTAGAAGTCCGCCGCGGGGTCGTGGGTGAGGAAGTGGGCGACGTCGAAGCCGATGCCGCCGCCGCCGATGACCGCCACGCGCTCGCCCACGGGGGCTCCCGCGAGCACCTCCTTGTAGCCGAGCACGGTGGGCCCGTCCTCGCCGGGGATCCCGGGCACGCGGGGGGTGACGCCCGTGGCCACGACCACCCGGTCCGCGAACTCCAGGTCCGCGGCGGTGGCGGTGCGTCCGGTGCGCACGGAGACGCCCAGCTCGGCCAGGCGGGTGCGGAAGTAGCGGATGGTGTGGGCGTAGTCCTCCTTGCCCGGGATGCGCCGCGCCAGCTGGAACTGCCCGCCGATCTCGTGGTGCTCCTCGAACAGGGTGACCCGGTGGCCGCGCTGCGCGGCGGCCTCCGCGAACGCCAGACCCGCGGGGCCCGCGCCCACCACGGCGATCCGCTCCGCTGTGCGGGTGGGGCCCAGCACCAGCTCGTCCTCGCGCATGGCACGCGGGTTGACCAGGCAGGACATCCGCTTGCCGGAGAACGTGTGGTCCAGGCACGCCTGGTTGCACGCGATGCAGGTGTTGATCTGGGCGGAGCGCCCCTCGCGGGCCTTCGCCACGAACTCGGGGTCCGCGAGGAACGGGCGGGCGAGGCACACGAGGTCCGCGTCCCCGCGCTCGATCACGGCCTCGCCGATCTCCGGGGTGTTCATGCGGTTCACCGCCGCGACGGGAACGCTCAGCTGCTCCCGCAGGGCGCGGCTCACCCACGTGAACGCGGCGGGTGGGACACTCGTGGCGATCGTGGGGATCCGCGCCTCGTGCCAGCCGATGCCCGTGTTGATGAGCGAGGCGCCCGCCGCCTCGACCTCGCGGCCGAGGGCGAGCACCTGCTCGAACTCCTGCGCGTCCGGCACCAGGTCCAGCGCGGACAGGCGGTACATGATGAGGAAGTCCGGGCCCGTGGCCTCCCGCACGCGCTGGACGATCTCCACGGGAAAGCGGCGGCGCGCGGCGTCCGAGCCGCCGTAGCGGTCCGTGCGCCGGTTGGTGTGCTCCACCAGGAACTCGTTGATGAGGTAGCCCTCGGAGCCCATGATCTCCACGCCGTCGTAGCCGGCCTGCTGGGCGAGCTGCGCGGCCCGTGCGAAGTCCTCCACGGTGCGCCGCACGTCCTCCGTGCTCAGCTCGCGCGGGGTGACCTTGTTGATGGGCGCGCGAATGGGGGAGGGCGCCACGGCATCCGCGTGCATGGCGTACCGGCCGCTGTGCATCAGCTGCAGGGCGATCAGCCCGCCCTCCGCGTGCACGGCGTCCGTGACCGTGCGGTGCGGGGGAAGCTGCGCCGGATCGCTCAGGTGCGCGCCGTCCTGCCGGGCCGCGCCCTCCCGGTTGGGGGAGATCCCGCCCGTGACGATCAGCCCCGCGCCGCCGCGCACCCGCTCCACGTAGAACCGGGCGAGCTCGTGCTCGCCGCCCGGGGTCTCCTCCAGACCGGTGTGCATGGACCCCATGATCACGCGGTGCGGCAGGGTGGTGGACCCCACGCGCAGCGGGGACAGAAGGTGGGGATAGGTGCTCATCCGATACTCCAGGTCTCAGGTATTTCTCCCCACACTAGGGCCCGTGAGGTGGATCACCAATCCGGTGGTCCCGGTGGTCCCGGAGCTCCTGGCCCGCCCGGTGCTGCCGGTGCCGCGGACCCTGGCGCGCCGCTGTCCGCCGCACTATTGTGAATACATCACAATAAGTGGGTTCAGTGGGGTCCCGACCCGGGGTCCCGGGCCCTCTCAGGAGGATCTCATGGCCAAGAAGTCCACGCGGAACGCCGCGTTCACCGTCCCCGGTCTCACCACCGAGCAGGGCCACGCGGTGGCAGACATCCTGCAGCAGCGCCTGCACGCGCTCAACGACCTGCAGCTGACCCTCAAGCACGCCCACTGGAACGTGGTGGGCCCCAACTTCATCGCGGTGCACGAGATGCTGGACCCGCAGATCGACGAGGTCCGCGGCTACGTGGACGAGCTCGCCGAGCGCATGGCCACCATGGGTGTCTCCCCGAGCGGGTTGCCCGGCGCCATCGTGGCCGAGCGCACGTGGGACGACTACAGCGTGCACCGCGCCCCCGGTGTGGAGCACCTGGCGGCACTGGACCTCGTCTACGACGGCGTGATCAGCGACCACCGCGAGGCCCTGGCCCGTGTGAGCGACGTGGACCCCATCACCGAGGACATGCTGATCGGGCAGGTCCGCGGTCTCGAGCTGTTCCAGTGGTTCATGCGCTCGCACATCGAGTCCGGCAGCGGTGTCCTGGAGCACGCGGGGGCGCGCACGGAGAAGGGCGCCGCCAAAGCCGTGAAGTCCTCCCCGAAGGCGACGAAGTCCTCCGGGAGGACGGCCACGTCCCCCGCGAAGGCGAGCAGGAAGAAGTAGCGGCCACCCCGCGCAGTGCACGGTCCCGGGCTCGTGTGCGCAGGGACTCCGGCACACCAAGGATGCCGTGCACCGGGGACTCCGGCTCGGGCACCCCGGCAGCCAGGTGCCGGGACGTCGGCGCCGGGTCAGGAGAGGGTGGCCACCCGGATGGTCTCCGGCAGGGCCTTGATGGCCGCGACGACGTCCTCGGTGACCCCGTTTCCGCAGTCCGTGACCAGGTAGCCCATCTGGGCCTTGGTCACGAGCTGCTGGCGGTCCACGTTGATCCCGTGCTCGCCCAGCACCGAGTTGACACGCGCCAGCACGCCCGGGACGTTGCTGTGGATGTGCAGCAGGCGGGTGCCGTGGATCGAGGGGTCCAGCTGCACCTCGGGGAAGTTCACCGAGAGGCTCGTGGTGCCGTAGCGGCAGTAGTCGACCAGCTTGCCGGAGACGAAGCCGCCGATGTTCTCCTGCGCCTCCGCGGTGGAGCCCCCCACGTGCGGGGTGAGGATGAGGTTGGGCAGTCCCTGCAGGTCGGAGACGAAGGGCTCCCCGGCGGCCTTGGGCTCGGAGGGGTAGACGTCGAGTCCGGCGCCGGCCAGGTGCCCGGAGACGAGGGCCTCCCGCAGCGCCTCGAGGTCCACCACGTGACCGCGGGAGAGGTTGAGGAAGATGGAGCGCGGACGCATCTGGCGGAACTGCTCGCGGCCGAACATGTTGGTGTTGGACTCGCGCCCGTCCACGTGCAGGGTGACCGTCTCCACCGTGTTCAGCAGCTGCTCCAGGGAGTCGCACCGGGTGGCGTTGCCCATGGCCAGGCGGTCCACGATGTCGTAGTAGTAGACGTCCATGCCGAAGGCCTCGGCCACCACCGAGAGCTGTTTGCCGATGTTGCCGTAGCCCACGATCCCCAGGGTGCGGCCGCGGACCTCGTGGGAGCCCTCCGCGGACTTGTTCCACACGCCCTGGTGCATTGCGGCGTTCTTGTCCGTGAGGTGACGGGCCAGGGCGATGATCTCCCCGAGTGCCAGTTCCACCACGGAGCGGGTGTTGGAGAAGGGGGCGTTGAAGACGGCCGTGGCGGTGTCCGTGGCCGCGGTGAGGTCGATCTGGTTGGTCCCGATGCAGAACGCGCCCACGGCCATCAGCTGGGGATGGGCCTCGAAGACCTCGCGGGTCACCTGCGTCTTGGAGCGGATCCCCAGCAGGGACACACCCTCCAGGGCATCCACCAGCTCCGCCGGATCCAGGGCCCCCTTGCGGGTCTCCACCTCGAAGCCGCGGCTGCGCAGGGCGTCGACGGCGTCAGCATGAATGTTTTCCAGCAGTAAGGCCTTCACGCGTTCATCCTACGGGGTGGCCTCACGGCCGCGGAAAGCGGGGCGGGGAGGCGGCACCGGTCCCCGGGCGTGGAAAGATCCACGGCCCCCACCGTGCGGTGGGGGCCGGGGGCTCCGGGCGCCCGGCGCGTGCCGCCGCCCGGGGGTGCGGGCTGGATCAGCCGGTGACGCCGAAGGCCTTGAGGAAATCGAGCACGATGCCCGCGATGGTGCCGAGGCTCTGGATGATCGAGGTGAAGATGTCCACGATGAGTGTCCTTTGCTGTTGATCGTTCAGTGAAGGTCACCGGGTCACCCCCGAGCAGATCCTGCGGCGGTCCTGCTCCGACCCGGTGGACACCACGCTACGGAGCCGCCCTGCCCGGGCAACACCGCCCAGCGGCCAGACCTTGCATGGACCACCGGCCAGGGGAGCGCTGGCCGATCGGCCAGCGCGGTGTCCCCGCTCCAGCGCGGGTGAAGTGCGGCGCCCGGAACCGCAGCGGGCTTCAGTCCCGGTACGCGCTCAGCAGCCGCTGCACGACGGCGTCCATGCCGTACTCGCGGGCAATGGTCTCCCGTGCGGCCCGTCCAGCGCGTTCCCGCAGGACAGGGTTCCCCAGCAGCTCGTCGAGCGCGTCCTCGAGGGCCTGCCGGGTGTGGTCCACCACCGCGCCGGACCCAGTGCGGCGCACGGTGTCCGCCAAACCGCACGTGTCCGTGACCACCACGGGCAGTCCGCTGGACATGGCCTCCAGGACGGACATGGGGTACGGCTCGTCCACGGACGGCAGGACGTAGAGCTCCGAGTCCCGCATCCACTGGGCGGCCCCCGCAGAGTCCACGGGACCCGCCCACGTGAGACGGTCCCCGAGGCCGGACTCGGCGACGGCCCGGCGCACGGCGTCCCCCTGGCCCTCGTCCGGGCCCACCAGGGTGAACGTGGCGTTGGGGTACCGGTGCGCGAGGGCGCGGGCCGCGGCGACGAACGCGAGTGGGCGCTTGCGCTCCTGCAGCCGGGCGAGGAACAGCACGCGGCACGCGTCCCCCTCCCGCACGGGGCGGGGCTCGGGGCTGACCGGCATGCCGTTGCGCAGCTCCATGAGGTTCACCGGACCGCGCGCCACCCGGGCCACTTCCTGCTCCTCCCGGGGGGTGAGGTGGAAGACGCGGTGGGCGTCGCGCAGCACCCGGCGGGTCAGGACGGCGTCCAGGGGTCCCGCGAGCGGGTTGTCCGAGGGGTCGATCATCCCGTGGGTCTGCAGCACCGTCCGGGTGCCCGCGCGCTGCGCGAGCCACGCGGCCGGCAGCGTCAGCAGGTCACGGGCGGTGTGGACGTGCACCACGTCCGCGCTCGCCGCGACCCGGCGCACCCACGCGAGCATGGCCGGTGAGGTGAGGCCTGCGAAGCCTGCCCCCGGCAGGACGTAGTGCGGCGGGAACAGGGCCGTGCGCACGCCGTCGCGCTCCGTGGGCAGCGGGGTGTCCAGCTCGGAGCCGGTGGCGGCGAGGACGACGTCGTGACCGGCGTCGGCCAGCGCACGGCACTGGTTGAAGGCGACGGTGGTGGGGCCGCCGTACGCGTTGGTGCCCGAGACGAGGGCGACGACCTGGAGGATCCGCATGCCGCTCACACCCCCGCCGCGGCCGGGGCCAGCACGCGCGCGCCGGCCGGGACGTCCCGGGTGACCAGTGCGGTGGCGCCCACCACCGCACCCTCGCCCACGGTCACGCCGCGCAGGACCGTGGCGCGCAGGGCGATCCACGCGCCGTCGGCCACCGTGACGGGAGCGTTGTCGAACTCGAAGGCGGGGTCGTCAGCGCGGTGGCTGCCCGTGCAGAGCATGGCGCCCTGCGAGATGCACACGTCCGATCCGATCGTGATGGGCTCCAGGTTCAGCAGCCACGCGCCGACGCCGATCCACGAGTTCTCGCCCACGCTCAGCTTCCAGGGCCAGTGGATCCGCACGTCGTGGCGGATCAGTGTGCCCTCGCCGATCTGCGCCCCGAACGCCCGCAGGATGCGCGCGCGCACGCGCGGGGGGCACAGCACGGAGCGCTGCAGCGGCTCCACGACGAGTGCCCAGGCCGCGCACTGCAGGGTGCTGCGGCCCTTGTCGTAGCCGCGCCCCGTGAAGGTGGCGAGGCGGCGTCTCTGGTGTGTCATGTTCTCTCCCCTGTGTTGGTCGAACGGTTGAATGATCGAACGGTCGTGCAGTCGGGTGACGGCCCGGTGGTGGGCCGTCATCGAGGCTCCCGGGGCTACCTGGCGGATGCGGGGTGGTGAACCGGTGGCGAGTAGGCGATCTTCCCCTCGTGGGTCACCAGCCGGGCCACGGTGAATCCGCTCCGAACGGTGGTGACCTGCTGGTCTCCCACGATCTTGGCGGGCGGATTCGTGTACGCCACCTCAGCGGCGTCGAGGGCCAGACCTGCAGGCCAGGTGTTGTGGAGCAGCTCCAGGCAACGGACCGAGTCCTTGCTCTTCCCCCTCGTCCCGGAGGGGTTCGGGCCCCCGCCATGCTGGAGCTCCGCGAGCGCGGCGAAGTCCGCTGCTCCGTGAGAGCTCACGGAGTAGTAGCGACGCCGGTCGGGCGTCGGCACTGCCGGGTCCCCTGCGTCGAGGACGACCACGGGGGCGCTGCGGGTGCTGCTGAGGTGTCTGCCGGACTCGTCCAGCAGCTCCACCACGGCGAAGGCGTGATCTCCTCCCTTCAGCGGGAGCGCTTCTTCCACGGCTGCCGTCGTCACGCTGCCGGGCCCGGCGGGACGAGAGGTGGACTCGGCGAGCACACGTCCTCCCGCGGAGGTGACCCGGAGGTGCACCGTCACGGGTGTGCTCCCGTGGTTGATCGCCAGGCCTTCCGCCAGGAGTTCCTGGCCCGCGACCAGGTACTGCGGCGTGGTCACGTACGCGCGTGAATCGCCGTCCGCCTGGCCAACGCCCCGGAACACCGCGGAGTAGTGGGCCAGCAGGTCTGCTCTGGTGGTGCCCCAGTCGGAGGTCGGCTGCACCGAGGTGTGCTCCACGGCGTCGTTCCACGTGACCGCGGTCAGCCACGTCGGGTTCGCCGCCAGCTGCTTCTCGAGATGAGCGCGCCACAGCTCGGTGCCGCGGGCGTCCACGTAGCCTCCGTGGGACGTCTCCCGGTCGTACCCGGGCAGCGACCCTCCCGCGAAGGGGACCCCTTTGTCAGCGGCCCAGGCGGTGAAGTCCTCCAGGACCTGCGTCTCCTTGTCCTCGAACAGCCACACCGCGTCGAAGCAGCGGGCGTAGGGGTCGACGACGGACGTGTCGAGCCGGTCACCGTGCTGGCTCGCCTGGGTGGTCAGCTCGGCGACCAGGAACACCTCGGTGCCTCCCTCGCGGAGGCCGGTGCGCACCGAGTCCCACTGTTCGGGGGTGAGGGAACGGGCGTTGTAGATCCAGACCACCAGCGCACTGCCGGAGCGGGCTGCAGAGGGGTGCCGGGCGGCGGCCTCCGCGTACTGCTCCACCAGCTCCCTGGCGCTCCTGGGCGAGGAGACGAGGAGGCACGGAGCCACCGAGAACCCCCGAGGCTGCGGGCCCTCCCACGTGCGGTCCGCGGCCGTCATCCAGTCACCCACGAAGTCACCCCCGGAGTTGACCCCCTCCAGCAGGAGGATCTGCATGCCGGTGAGACCGGCCGCACGCGCTTGGTCCACCTGGTCCGCGACGAGGGTGTCGTAAGGGGTGTCCCGAGGGGCGAAGGACAGCGGGCGCTCGCTGCCGTAGGCGACGTCGTCGCCGTCAGCCAGGGGCAGGCCCTGGGGCACCGCGTGGGCCCACACCTCACGGCGTTCGAGCGCACTCGGAGCAGGGATCTTCGGCGCGGGGCCCCCCGCGTCCGAGCAGGACGCGGTAGTGCCCACCACAGCAGCCCCGGCCAGGGTCAGGAAAGCGCGTCTGCTCGTCCTGCCCCTGGCCGCGGAGGAGTGCTCGTCACGCCAGTGCATCGGCAACTGGGCCTCTCGCGGCGGACTCCCCGGTGCGCGCCCTGCGCAACGACCAGCGGCGCAGGAACGCGGCAGTGGCGGGCCGCAGCACGCGTTCGAGCAGGGCGACGGCAATCATCATGGAGATGATGCGGCTCACCGCACGGGTGTTGTACTGGGTGATCATCACCACCGTGAGCATGGCCATCCCCAGCAGGGCGGAGAGGAAGAGCACCATGGTGGGGTGGGGGTTGGAGCCCACGCTGCGGAGGCACCCCCGGACCACCAGCCCCCACACGAGGGTGAACAGCATGAGGGCAAAGCCGCCGAAGCTCGCCCACTCGCCCAGGGCGGAGTAGGGGATGAACTCGTGGACACGCATCGAGAACAGGATGTCGTCCCACCCCACGAGACGGCCCGGCCCCGGGTTGAGAGAGATCAGCATGTCCTGCTGTGTGATGCCGTACTCGTGGCTCGTGAAGACCAGCAGCGGCACGCTGAACCCGAAGCTGCTGGTGGTGGTGAGCAGGGACTCCTTGATGAAGGACGGCTCGAGGATCACCTCGGAGATCGCGCGGGCGTAAGGGATCAGACCGTGCTCGGTCAGGTCGCGGCAGTAGAGCGGGATGGGCAGAAGCACCACCGTGACGAGGACCGTGAACAACCACCCCAGCCACGAGACCCGGCCACCCGCGAGAAACCTGCCCACCATGTAGAGCACGACCACGCCGGCGAACACGCGCGTGGCGCATGCGAAGAGCAGCACGAGCCACAGGACCATGGCGATTCTGCCCAGCAACGGGTGCCGGACGGACAGGAACCCGGCCGCGAGCACCGCCATCGGCTGTGCCACGCTCGAGGCGGAGACGAGAGCCGGCGGGGCCGTGAAGATCAGGTACTGCGGCGCCTCCAGCAGGTACCGTCCCTTCGTCGCCACCAGCGCGGCCATGGCGCCGAACGTGATGAGGATCCACAACCACGAGAGCGGTCGCACCTGTTTGCCGATCGTCGAGATCAGCACCGTCCAGGACGGTGGGCGGCCCGGCAGCGGAACGAGGAGTGCGAGCAGCAGCCCGCAGATCGCCCATGAGACCAGGCGCGCCGCATCGGGGTGGTTGTACGCGGCCCAGACCGGCGTGAACGGACTGGGAACGGTGATCACCGAGTGGTCCAGGAAGTAGACCGTGGAGGCCCAGCTGACCAGCAGGAAAACGATCAGGGTGAGCACCGGGACGCGGTCCATCGTGATCGCATCGCGCCACTTCATGACCACAGTGCGTCGTTCTGTCCAGCGGTGGCCGACGACGTGTGGTGGCGGGGTGCCGCGCGTCGGCGAGTGGCCGCCTGAGCTGCGGCAAGGCCCAGGACGGCACCCATGGTCCCCCCGATGAGGGCCCACTGGCTCACACTGGGCTTGTCGCTCGTCGTGGCGGAGCTGCCCTTCTGGACGATGGAGACGTCCACCTGGGGTGCTCCGTCGCTCTGGGGTGAGAACTGACGGATGGAGTCACGGAGCCCTGCCGCGAGGTCGTCCGCGATGGCGGCGCTGCGCTCCTTGTCCGCGTCCGTGTAGGCGAGCTTGATGAGGCTCGAGCCGGTGGGGACCTCCACGGTCAGGTCCTTGGAGATCTCGTCCGTGCCCTTGCCGTGGTCCGCAGCCTCCTGCAGAACGCTCGAGGTCATCGCGAGGTTGTTGTAGGTGGGCATGTTGCTGAGGATGTACTGCGAGACGGTCTCCGTCTGGGTGCTCGGCAGACTCTTCGTCGGTGTCACCATCACCGTGGTGGTGGACGTGTAGCTCTCGGGCCGAAGGGCGGCCACGCCCGCTCCAAGTGCCGCTCCCAGGACGGTGGCGCCCAGGACGATCCCCAGGAATCTGACAATGACGTTCTTGACACGTGGTGACACGTGATCCCCCCAATTTTCTCCTGTGTTCCCGTCAGCCCGACGGGAAACCCCAATGTTCGCGTAGCTGTAAATGGGGACAAACTTCTTTACCATTACCCCCTATTGGGGGACAGGGCCATATTTCTGACGACGGCACCCCGGGTATTCCGTGCGCCCCCGCGCCGTCCTGGCGGCTGTGCAACGGTTTGGCCGCTCAGCCCCGAGATTCCGGGGAATAGCCGCTGCCGCCATGATCGGCACCCCTGTCCCGCTTTCCCCATGATAACCTGAATATCGTTCTGCGTTTCTATGACAAAGAATTTGTCCGCAGATGTTCACCCCGGGGAGCCGACGACGGTGGGGTGATTCGTGGTTATCAGGGGAGAGTGCCACCATGCCGAAACTGACCGTCATCATGCCCGCCTACCGCGCGGGCGCCACCGTGGAGACCGCGGTGCGCTCCACGCTGCTGGCCATGCCGCGCGACGCCGAGCTCGTGGTGTCCGTGGACGGGCCGGACGCCGAGACGGAGGCCGCCGCGCGCCGCGTCACCGACCCGCGCGTCGTCGTGCGCGCGAACAGCCGCAACCTGGGGACGGTGGCGTGCATGCGCGCCGCGCTCGACACCACGGACAGCGAGCTGGTGGCGCGCACCGACGCCGACGACATCTCGCTGCCCTGGCGCTTCCGCGTGACCCTGCCGGCACTGCGGGAGGCGGAGGTCGTGTGCGCCGGGGGGATCCGCTTCGGGCAGGGGAGGCTGCCGCGTCCGTCCTACCCCCGAGGTCTCACGAGCACGGAGCTCGGCCTCCTGCTGCCGTTCGTCAACCCGCTGTTCCACTCGAGCATGGTGGCCACGAGGGCGTCCCTCGAGGCCGCCGACGCCTACGCGGTCCCCAACGCCGCGGAGGACTACGTGCTGTGGCTCGACGCGCTGCGCACGGGCTCGCGCATCGTGAAGCTGGCGACGCCGGTGATCGGCTACCGGCTCAGCGCCACCCAGCTCTCTGGGGCACCGGACTACCACGACCGGATCGCCGCGGATCCCGAGGTCAACAGGGCCTGGCGCGAGTGGGCCCTGGCCGGAGGTCTGCCGTGGCTCGTGGACAACGGCGGGCGGCCGGGGTCGCCCCAGGGCACCCCCGGGCAGCTCGACGCGGTCGTGGCAGGGGTGCGCCCCGGGACCCGCCGGTACGCGCGGCGCAACATTGCGGCTGCCGCGGGCGTGATGGCGGCGCCGGCGTGCTGAACCAGATCAAGTCGCTCATCGAGCGTGCCCTGCCGCGGGTGTCCTCGGCCCTGGTGATCCTCACGCTCGCCGCGTTCACCAACCCGCACTACGTGGGCATCTACAACGTGGTGACGCTGCTCTACACGGCCATCCAGGTCACGATCGACTCTGGTGCCCGGTTCGCCGTCATGCGCGTGCTCACGGAGCCCGGCGGTATGAAGATCATGAACCGGTACCGGGCCATCATGCCGCTGCTGGCGTTCGTGCTGCTCGTGGGACTCATGCTGATCATGAGGTGGCGGGGCACCCTGGAGAACTGGCACGAGTTCTTCCAGGTGCTGCCTGTGGCCTTCGCGCCCGGGTTCGGTGCACTGGGACTGCTCTACGTGGGCACCCTGCAGGCAACCAGTCAGTGGGGTCTGCTGGCGCGCCTCCAGCTGCGCGCCTCCCTCGCAGGCCTGCTGGTGGGCGGCACCGTCCTGGTCCTCACCCACTCGCTGCTCGGCCCGTCCCTGCAGCTGGCTGTCACGGAGGGTGTCTTCGCTCTGCTGTGCTGGTGGCGGGCCCGCCGCAACACGCATCCCATCCCCCACGCGGAGCCGGGGGAGCAGTCCATCCTCTCGGACATGGGCGCCATGTCCGGGTACGCGCTCATGGCCTGGTTCCAGGGTCAGGCGGAGCGGCTGTTCATGACCTTCTTCGCGGGCACCGCCGTGCTGGGGACGTACACGGCGGGCAGCGCTGTGGGCCGCGCTCCGGGGGACGCCCTGGCGGCGTCGACCGCCAACATGGTGCGCGTGGGCATCGCCGACAAACAGACGGCGCGCGAGATCCGCGAGACCAGCGAGCGCTACCTCTTCGGGGCCCTGCTGATCGCTGTGGTCGGCGTGGTGGTGGCGCAGGTGGCCTCGATCGTTCTGGTTCCGCTGCTGGGAGAGAAGTGGACGCTGGCCATGTCCATGGTGCCGTTCATCGCCATGGTCTCCTTCCCCGGCGTGCTGTCCTGGGCTGCGTCGGTGCTGCTCGTGCGCACCGGGTCCGCGTGGAAGACGTTCGTGGGCCCGGTGATCGGCATTGCCTTCGGTGCCGTGATCGCCTGGGTTGCCTCCTTCGACCTCCACCTCGCGGCCACCGTCCTGGTGCTGCGCGAGTTCACCGTGGTACTGGTGGCGTACCTGTTCATCGGTAGGGCGGCGCCCTGGCGCTCCTTCTGGCTGGCGTCCGGGCTCTCCGCCGTGGGCCTCGCGGCGTGCTGGCTCGTGGTTCTCTGACGGGGATTCGGAGGAGGGGGGTCACCTCGATCACGGCATCCGCCGCAGTCGTCCATGTCTTCGTTGTCCGCCCGAACGGACGGAGGAGTGCTGTGCGGCCAGCCACGTCCCGCGGCCCCCGCCTCCGACGGCTCACGGTCCTCGCCCCGGCGGGAACGGCACGACGACGGCGGGTGACCTCGTTTCGAGGCCACCCGCCGTCGTCGTGCGTGGGTGCGTCCGCCACAGGCGTCCGGAGGGTCAACCCCGCGCGGACTCGCGGTGCGCGCGGTACCAGGCCACGGCGTCGTCGAGACCCGTGGGGAGGTCGATGGACGCGGACCACCCGAGAGAGCTCAGGTGCGAGACGTCCATGAGTTTGCGCGGGGTGCCGTCAGGCTTGGAGGCGTCCCACCGGGTGACCCCCTGGTACCCGGTGGCCGTGGCCACGAGATCGGCGAGTTCCCTGATGGTCAGGTCCTCTCCCGTGCCCACGTTCACCTGCTGCGGCCCGTCGTAGTGCTCCATGAGGAACAGGCAGGCTGCCGCGAGGTCGTCCACGTGCAGGAACTCGCGGCGCGGTGAGCCGGAGCCCCAGTTCACGATCTCCTCGTCACCGTTGCGCACGGCCTCGTCGTAGCGGCGGATCATGGCCGGCAGCACGTGCGAGCCGGTGGGGGAGAAGTTGTCCCCGGGGCCGTACAGGTTGGTGGGCATGGCCGAGATCCAGGGCAGCCCGTACTGGCGGCGCACCGACTGGACGTGCAGGATGCCGGCGATCTTGGCGATCGCGTACGCGTCGTTCGTGGGCTCCAGATAGCCGGTGAGCAGGGCGTCCTCCCGCAGCGGCTGCTCCGCGAGCTTGGGGTAGATGCAGGACGAGCCCAGGAACAGGGAACGTTCCACCTCCACCGCGCGGGCGGCGTCCAGGAGGTTGAGCTGGATGCGCAGGTTGTCCGAGAGGAAGTCCACCGGGCGGGTGCTGTTGGCCCCGATGCCTCCGACCTTCGCCGCAGCGAGCACCATGTAGCGGGGCCGGTGCTCGGCCATGAAGGCCTCCACGGCCTCGCGGTCCCGCAGGTCCAGCTCCTTGGACGTGGCCCCGACCAGGTTCTCGAACCCCTGGGACTCCAGGTGCCGCCAGACGGCGGAGCCCACGAGCCCGCGGTGCCCTGCCACGTAGAACGGGGCGGCGCGGTCCAGCTCCGCGGGCGAGTAGACCACCCCGTCCGTGGTGCGAGCGTCGGCCGGGTCGCTCACGGTGCGCGGCCACCGGGCGTTGGGAGCAGGGGCGCCCAGGTGCTCGTCGGTGTGCATCTCGCTCCTCATGCGGCGTGCTCCGGGGCCCAGATGTGCTGGGAGACGGTGTCGATCCACGGGGTGCCGGCGCACTCGAGCGCGGCGCGGTCCGCGTCCACCATGATGCGCGCGAGCTCGGGTGCGTGCACGGTGGCCTTCCAGCCGAGCTTCTCCTCGGCCTTGGAGGGATCGCCGATCAGGGCGTCCACCTCGGTGGGGCGCAGGTAGCGCTCGTCGAAGCGCACGTGCTTCTCCCAGTCCAGCCCGGCGTGCTCGAAGGCGGTCTCGAGGAACTCCCGCACGGTGCTGGGGCACCCGGTGGCGAGCACGAAGTCCTCCGGCTCGTCCACCTGCAGCATGCGCCACATGCCCTCCACGTACTCCGCGGCGTAGCCCCAGTCGCGGATCGCGTCCAGGTTGCCCATGTACAGGTGCTCCTGCTTGCCCGCCGCGATCGCCGCGACGGCGCGGGTGATCTTGCGGGTCACGAACGTCTCGCCGCGGCGCGGGGACTCGTGGTTGAAGAGGATGCCGTTCACCGCGAACATGTCGTAGGCCTCGCGGTAGTTCTTGGTGATCCAGTAGGAGTAGATCTTGGCCGCGCCGTACGGGGACCGCGGGTAGAACGGGGTGTCCTCGTTCTGCGGCGGCGGAGTGGCACCGAACAGCTCGGACGTGGAGGCCTGGTAGAAGCGGCACTTCACGCCCGCGCGGCGCACGGCCTCCAGCAGACGCACCGTGCCCAGCCCGGTGGTGTTGCCGGTGTGCTCGGGCTCGTCGAAGGACACGCGCACGTGGGACTGCGCCGCCAGGTTGTAGACCTCGTCCGGGTCGATCTCACCCAGCAGCGTGACCAGACGCGCGGCGTCCGAGAGGTCCCCGTAGTGCAGGAACATCTGTGCGTCCGGATTGTGCGGGTCCTGGTAGAGGTGGTCGATCCGCGTGGTGTTGAACGTGGACGCACGGCGGATCAGACCGTGGACCTCGTAGCCCTTGGACAGCAGCAGCTCCGCGAGATAGGAGCCGTCCTGGCCGGTGATGCCCGTGATGAGTGCCTTCTTGGTCATGGTGTTCTCTCCCCTGGTGAATCGGTGTGTCAGGAATGGGCGGCCGCGGGTTCGCGCCGTTCGGCGGCGACGGGCCGCAGCTTGTGCAGCGCGGAGACGAACGAGCGCACGGCTGCGCCACGGCTGAGCACCTCCCGCACGTAGCGACGACCGCCGCGGTGAGTGGCTCCCCCAGTGGTGATCCACTCCTCGTGGAGGGACACGGCCCCGGCCACCAGGGCCTCGGGGTCCCCCGGTTCCACGCGGATCCCGGCGTCCGCGGCCGTGAGCTCCGCCGCGGAGGGGCTCTGCGCCTCCACGGCCGCCAGGACCGGGCGGTCCGCCGTGAAGTAGCTGGTGAGTTTGCTGGGCACGCACATCTCGGTCAGACCGGGACGCTCGTTGACCAGCAGGATGTCCGCGGCGCGCAGCAGGCCCGCGTAGGTGTCGTCGTCCACGCTGGGCAGCACCTCGAACCGCGGGGTGCGGGAGGCGAGCTCCTGGAGCTGGGGGCGCTGGTGCCCGCCGCCCACGAGTACGAAGCGCAGCGGGGCGCCGTCGCGCTCGGCCACCCGCGCGGCGGCGGCGACGTTCGCGAGGTCCTGCTTGGCCCCCATGTTGCCGGTGTGCAGCACCACCACGTCCTCGGGAGCCCACCCGAAGCGGCGGCGCAGCGCGTCCGTGTCCACAGCGGGCGACTCGGCGATGTGGGTCCAGTTGCGCACCGTGGTGATGCGCTCGCCCGCCACGCCCATGTGACGGCGCAGGTAGTCGGAGAACCGGTCGTGGATCACGACGACGCCTTCGCAGGAGCGCAGGAAGGTCCCCTCCACGGCGCGCATCACGCGGGTCACGGGGCCCTTGGCCGCGCCCGTCTCGGACAGGCCCGCGGTGTAGATGTCGTGGACCCACGCGATCACGGGGGTGCGTGTCAGTGCCGCCCGCACCCTGACGATGGCAGAGGCGAAGAGGGCCGGCGTGATGACCACCACGACGTCGGGCTTGCCCCACGGTGCGGTGACCGTGCGCAGCCCGAAGACGATCTCCATGCCCAGCCGACGGATCTGCCCGGCATCGTGCGGCACGGGGTGGCCGACGCGCAGGACGGGAACGCCGTCGATCGCCTCCCGGCGGCCGCCACTGTGCTCGTAGCCCTCGCGCACCTGCCACTGCGGATAGTGCGGCAGGCCCGTGATGACCTCCGTGTCCCAGCCGACCTCGCGCAGCGCGCGTGCCATGCCGGCCGTGTACGGGGCGATGCCCGTGTGCTCCGGCGAGTAGTTGAGCCCGACGATCAGGATGCGTGGTGCCACGCTGTCTCCTCCCCCATGAAAGCGGGGCTGTGCCCCGGCTTCCCCCAGTTGCCACGGGCCTCCCCAGACCCGCGGTCATTCCCCGTGATTCATCGGGAATGCAGAACGTGCCGCCGACTTCTCTCCCGCGCCGTGCGACGTTTGCCATCATAATCACGCCGCATCCGGTGTGTCGCAAGAATGATGACAAATCTGTGTGGGCCCATATAGGTACAAGCAGGCGAAAGCGCACGTCGGAGCCGGAAAAACAGTCGCACAAATGTAAAACCACACATTGGGGGACGTGCGGCACGGGTGACTTTTCGATGCGTCGGGCTATGATTTGTGAGTGCAAAGCCGCACGACTTCCGCGGGGGAACGCGGGGTCTGGAGGCACGTCGCCGTGGGCGGTGACGAGCAACGTGCACGCGGGGGAGAGCTCGCCGAGAGGTGGGAACGAGGCGATGGGGCACGGCTGAGGTGCCCCCTGAGTGGGACTGGGGAGAATTCATGCGTAGTGCCGGGCAGGCAAGTTTTCTGACGGGGGACGACCACACCATTCATGCGTGGCTCCACGGTCCCCCGGACAATCGAGTTCGTGGTGCGGTGGTCATTGCCCCCGCACTGGCGCGCGAGGAGGTGGTGAGCCACCGCAGCATGCGGCTCGTGGCCGCGCGTGCTGCCGAACGGGGGTGGCGGGTGATCCGGCTCGCCTGGAGCGGGACGTCCGAGTCCGGTGAACGGCCCGCCGGCAGCGACCCCGTGGCCGTGTGGCACCGGGACCTCGCCCTGGCACACCGCACGGCGCGGGACCTGGTGGGCCCCGAGCTCCCCGTTCACGGGATCGGGCTGCGGATCGGTGCGGCTGTGCTGGCCACCTCGGAGCTACGGTTCGACCGGCGGGCGCTGTGGGAGCCGGTCTCCGGCGCCGTCTACATGCGCCAGTACACGGGGCTGCGCCGCGCGAGCGGCCTGGACCTGCCTCCCGTGGCGGAGGACGGCGTGGAGATCGGCGGGGCACACTTCTCGGATGCCGAGGCGGCCGCCATCCGCGCGCTTCCGGATCCCCGCAAGCTCACGACGCCGGGACTGGTGCCGGTCCGCGAGGAGGACCGTTCCGTGGCGAAGAAGCTCTACGGTGTGGCCGCCATCTACGCCAAGGCCTCGCCGCCCGCCATAGCCGCGCTCGTCGGACGGCTCGAGAACAGCGCACCCACCACGGCCCAGCGTGGCGAGTGGGTGGACGTCAGCAGCTGGGAGCCCGTCACCTCGGCCCGCTTCCACGTGGCCGAGTTCGGCGTGGACGTGGAGGAGGAGCTGCTGGAGCTGGGCCCGGACCGCATGCCCGCGTCCTACACCCACCCCGTGGGGCGTCACGGCACGGGCGCGGGAGCTGCTCTGCTCGCCCCGCCCTCGGCTGATCCGAAGGACGGTCCCACCGGCCTGTGGGCGGTCCAGGCCCGCCGGCTCGCCGCCCGAGGCGTCCCCGCGATGCGCATCGAGCGCCACCACTGCGGTGACGGGGCCGGACTGGACGAGGTCAAGGACATCAACCCCTACACCGGCGTGGGCGTGGCGGACCTGGACCTCGGGGCCACCTGGCTCCGTGAGCGCACGGGGGAGAACGTCACGGGCGCGGGACTCTGCGTGGGGGGCTGGCTCGTGGCCATGGCTCCGCCCACGAGCGCCATGACCAGCCGGGTGGTGCTCAACAACGTGGCCTGGCGCGCGGGCGAGGGGTACTACGACAAGCTCTACCGCAACTGGGACGTGGACGCCGTGCTGGAGCAGCTGCGGACCATGAGCGACGTGGAGGTCAACGCAGGCTGGCGCACCCGCGCGAAGGACAAGGTGCGCCGCCGCATGCCGTACCTCCTGTGGCTCGTCCTCGGCCGGCGGAACATCCCCAACGTGCCCGAGGTGGTCATGGAGTACGCCTCTCGGGGTGCCGAGGTGGCCTTCTACTTCGGCCCGGAGGACGGGCTGCTCTTCCAGCAGGAGCGCGGGGATGAGGGTCTCGCCCGGCTGTGGCGGCAGGGGCGCCGCATCAAGGTGGCCCACGTCCCGGCCCTGGACCACTCCCTGCAGGCATACGCCTCGCGGCTGACCGCGCTGCAGATCGTCGACGCCGCGCTCGGACTGAGCCAGTACCCGGCAGAGGAGGTGGCGCAGTGCGCCGCATGAGAGAGTATGCCGGCGGGTCCGCGGGGCCCCGGGCTGCGACCCTGCGCGGGCTCGCCACGGGGCTCCTGGTCGTGAGCCTGGTCACCGGGTGCGGCATGGGGGGCGGTTCGAACGGGGGCGGCTCCGGATCCGGAGCGACGTTCGACAGCCAGGCAGTGAAGAACGCCGGATTCGCGGACCCGGAGGCCTTGCGCCAGGAGGACCACGGCATCACCGTGACCGGCGCGTGGAGCCTGTCCGAGCGGGCCGTGGACCTGACGGTCGAGACGGACGCCGTGTCCCCGGATGCACTGGGTGGCCGCAAGTCCGTGGTCGTCATCGCTCCCGAGAACTTCGATCCGTCGAAGAAGTACCCGGTGGTCTACATGCTGCCCGGAAGCAGCTCGCCGGATGCCTCGGCGCTGCAGTGGTACGAGACGGGAAAGGCCGAACAGGTGACCCAGGGCCTGCCGGTGATCACGGTGATCATGAGCGGCGGGCAGCAGGGCTGGTACACGGACTGGGCCACGCAGGATGCAGTGACCCAGAATTGGGAGTCGTTCCACGTGAAGGAGATGCTGCCGTGGGTCGACTCGCACCTGCCCACCGCCGCGGACAGGGACCACCGGGTGATCCTGGGCAATTCGATGGGCGGCTACGGGGCGATCCGCTATGCCGAGGAGCGTCCTGACCTCTTCGGGGAGGCCATCAGCCTCTCCGGCCTCCTGGACCTCTCCTCGGACGCGGCGAAGAACAACCTGGTGGAGGCCTCACGGCAGGCCACGGGCGAGCCGGACGCGGTGTTCGGGGACGGTCGGACCACCACCCAGGAGCAGTGGCAGGCGCACGACCCTCTCACGCAGAGTCCCAGGCTCAAGGACGTCCACGTGCAGTTGTTCGCGGGCCGGGGCAACGGCCAGGAGGGAGACATCGAACCCGCGCTGCGCGACACGACGGCCACGTTCGCCCGAGAACTCGACTCGCAGGGGATCCCCCACCAGTACACGGAATACGGCAGGGTGGGTGACTGCGACGGCGGCCACATCTTCGAGTGCTGGAGCCCGGCCGCCGTCGTGGCCCTCGGCCGCTGGGCCCAGCGGACGGGCATCAAGCCCACGTCCGCCCGCCCCTCCGTGGCCCCGGAGTTCAAGGATGTGACGTCCGGGTCCTCGTCATGACGGCCCGGGTGGGGTGCGACCTGCAGGCCGTGGCACCCGTGGCACAGGCCCTCGCGCACCGGGGGCGGCGGTACCTCCGGGCGGTCTGTGCACCTGAGGAGGTCCAGGACCTCACCGGCGGGGGCGCCGGGATGCCGGCCCCGGAGTCCGTGGCGGGCAGGTTCGCGGCCAAGGAGGCCGTCCTGAAGGTCCTCCGTCCGGAGCCGGACGACGCCGTGCCGTGGCCCCACATCCTGATCCGCTCGGGACCGGGGGGCGAACCCAGGGTGCAGCTGCGGGGAACCGCGCAGCGGCTGGCCCGGCAGGCGGGGCTCGAGGGGTGGAGCGTGAGCATCTCGCACGACGGCCCTTTCGCCATGGCAGTGGCCGTGGCCACCGAGTCCCCCGGCGACGACACGGATGCCGGGGCGTCGACCGACACCGAGCTCTCGTGCGGGGCGGGAGCGGCGGGCAACCCCTAGACCTGCTGGACAGGCCACCGGCGTGCTCCACCCGAGAAAACACACGACACCAGAAGACCACCAGATCAACCGAAAGAGGTTCACACCATGGATTCCACCGCTGTCGAGACCACCGTCCGTTCCGTTCTGGCGGACCAGGGGAAGCTCTCCGAGGACGCCCACAGCATTGCCGTGGACGCGGACCTGTACCGCGCGGGCATGACCTCCCACGCTTCCGTGAACGTGATGCTCGGCCTCGAGGACGAGTTCGACATCGAGTTCCCCGAGGAGCGCCTGACCAAGGCCACTTTCACGTCCGTCCAGTCCATCACCGAGGCCGTGGAGGCGATCCGGAATGACTGAGTCCACCGTGCTGACAGAGGCACCCCGTGCACAGGACACGCCCGAGGACCGCGTCGAGCGCAATGCCGCCCGCGCGGAGGCAGTGGCCCGTGTGGCCCGCGAGCACGCCGAGTCCGTGGACGAGGAGGGCCGCTTCCCGCGGGAGGCGATCGACGAGGCCCGCGCCCAGGGCCTGCTGGCCGCTCCCGTGAGCGAGGCGGACGGCGGGCTGGGCTACAGCATCACCGAGCTGTGCCGCATGCTGGAGCGCGTGGGCCGCGAGTGCACGTCCACCGCGATGATCCTGGCCATGCACCATTCCCAGACGCTGTGCCTGACCCGGCACGCGGACACCGAGTACCTGCGCGAGTTCACACGACGGGTGGCCACCGAGGGGCTGCTGCTGGCCTCGGCCACCACCGAGGTGAACATCGGCGGCGACACCCGCACCTCCACGTGCGCGGTGCGCCCCATCGGGGACGGCCGCGTGCACCTGCACAAGACCTGCCCCGTGATCTCCTACGGCGCGTACGCGGACGCGATCCTGGTGACGGCGCGCGCGAGCGAGGACGCGGCGTCGAGCGACCAGGTGCTTCTGGTGGTGGAGGCCGCCCACCTGGAGCTGGAGCGCCAACGGGGCTGGGACGCCCTGGGCATGCGGGGCACGTGCTCCGAGTCCTTCGAACTGGACGCCACCACGCGTGCGGACGCCATGTTCGAGACCCTGTTCGAGACCATCTCCGCGCAGACCATGCTGCCGGGCGCCCACTGCCTGTGGGCCTCCGCGTGGCTCGGCATGGCCACCCAGGCCGGGCTGACCGCCCGTTCCGTGGTGCAGAAGGCCGCGCGCAAGACCCCGGGGACCACACCGCCGTCGGCCCTGCGCCTGGCCGAGCTGGAGGTCCAGCTGCAGGCCATGACGGACGTGGTGCGCTCCTCCGTGGCCCGCTACGAGGCCGCGTACGACGATCCCGCCGCGTGCGAGTCCATGCAGTTCGCGATCGCCATGAACACGCTGAAGGTCTCCGGGGCGGAGGCCGTGCGGCGGATCGTGGGGGACGCCCTGGTGATCGTGGGGATCACCGGGTTCGCGAACCGCTCGCCCGTGAGCCTGGCCCGGCTGTACCGGGACAGCATCGGGCCCTCGCTCATGGTCAACAACGACCGCATCCTGCAGCACACCGCCACCATGCAACTCGTCTCGAGGGGACAACGATGACCATCATGGACACCCACCAGGACCTCGCCACCCAGCAGGACACGTTCCGTGCCGGGCTCGAGGCCAACGACTGGCTGCTGCCCACCCTGGGCGACGGTGTGACGGGGCTCGGCCCGCAGGCCGAGGACGTGGTGCAGGGCATCGCCTCCGCTGCACGGCGGATCGCCGCGGAGCTCTCCCCCGAGGTGGGGACCCGCCGACTGCGCTTCCCACCGGTCAACGGCACGCGGCTGCTGGAGCGCACCGACTACGTGGCCTCCTTCCCGCAGCTGCTGGGCACCATCTCCGCGTTCGAGGGGGACAACACGGTGCACCGCAAGCTGCTCGCCATGTTCGAGGACGGCGGCGACTGGTCGGGCGAGCTCGCCCCGGCGGGCCACGCCCTGGTCCCGGCGGTGTGCCACCCGCTGTACGCGTACCTCGAGGGCTCGCAGGTGGACGGCACCGTCTTCGAGCTCACGGGCGAGTGCTACCGCCACGAGCCCAGCCCGGACCCCATGCGCTTCGTGACGTTCCGGATGTTCGAGGCCGTGCGCCTGGGCACCCCAGCCGAGGCCCGGGAGCACCGCGAGACGTGGCTCGCGGCGGGCACCGACCTGCTGCGCGCGCTGGGTCTCACGGTCGAGGCGGACACCGCGAACGACCCGTTCTTCGGCCGCGCGGGCAAGCTGCTCAGCGCCGGGCAGCGCGAGGCGCAGCTGAAGTTCGAGATCCTCACGGAGGTCTACCCGGGCCACCCCACGGCCATCGCCTCCGCGAACCTGCACGAGGACCACTTCGGCGAGGCCTTCCACATGCACACCGCCGACGGCGCCGTGGCCCACTCCGCGTGCTTCGGCTTCGGCCTGGAGCGCGTGGCCCTGGCGCTCGCCGCGCAGCACGGGTTCGACGTCGCCGCGTGGCCGGCCGCCGTGCGCCAGGAGCTGGGTCTGTCATGACCACGCTCACCGAGAACCGCGGTGGCGCGGCGGGACAGGAGCTCGCCGACGCACCGTTCG
The DNA here is from genome assembly GCF_003687455.1 of Kocuria tytonicola. Classification (GTDB taxonomy): domain Bacteria; phylum Actinomycetota; class Actinomycetes; order Actinomycetales; family Micrococcaceae; genus Kocuria; species Kocuria tytonicola. Next base: position 23,244 of record NZ_PHOA01000021.1, read on the forward strand.
GCACCGAGGTCCTGGCCGTGCGGGGGTGCGAGTCGCTCACCGCGGTGGACGCACCCCGCTCCGTGCTGCACGATCCGGCGGAACCGTGGTCACCCACCAACTGCTACATGGACGTGTGGATCGGGCTCACCACGGTCCTCGGCCTGGACCCGGTCCCCATGCTGGGGGCCGCGTTCAGCGCGGACTTCCTGGGGGACCAGTGGGAGTTCCTGAAGCCTCGCCAGGAGGACATCGAGGTGCTCTACGGGCTGACGCTGGGCGAGTACGACACGTGGCGGCCCCTGGGCGAACACCTGCAGTGCGCCATGTCCCGGGGGGACGCGCTGGTGGTGGAGGTGGACGCGTTCCACCTCCCGGACACCGCGGGCGTGTCCTACCGCACGAGCCACACCAAGACCTCCATCGTGCCGCTGCGCCTGGACCCGGTGGCACGGGAGCTGGTCTACCTGCACAACGACGGCGTGCACGTCCTCTCCGGGGAGGACCTGGAGAACACGTTGGGCCCGGGGGCCCGCTCCGGCCTGGTGCCGTTCCCGTACGTGGAGCTCGTGCGCACGCAGGACGTGAAGCGGCTCGAGCCGCGCGAGCTGTGGCAGTGCGCCACGGGGCTGGTGCGGGCGCACGTCCGCAGGGCTCCGGCCACGAGTCCCGCGCAGCGGCTGGTGGCGGCGATCCGCGCCGAGCTGCCCGCGCTCGCGGAGCGCGGCATGGACTACTTCCACGTGTACTCGTTCGCCACCACGCGCCAGGCCGGTCTCACGGCGGGTCTTGCGGCCCACGCGTGCCGCTACCTCGCCGAGGGCGCGGAGCGCTGGCCGAGCGATCTCGACGCGATGCAGCTGCTGGTCGCGGCCGAGTCCCTGGACGCCGCCGCCGCCGCGGCGAAGACCCTGCAGTTCCAGCTGGCGCGTGCGGCCCGCGGGCGGACCCCGCGGGTGGCCGCCTCCGCGGAGGCGTTCGTCACCGGCTACGACACGGGGATGCAGTGCGTCCGCGACGCGGTGGGCATGGGGGAGTGACTCCCGTGGCGCAGGACGTCCTGGCCCGCGCGTCGTGGCGGCTGCACCTCGTGGGTGCCGCTGCCGGGGGCGGCTGGGGTGACGGGGTGGCGCTCGACGCCGCAGCCTCCGGGGCGGAGGCGCCCCGCGAGGCGACGTCCCCGGGGCGCGACGCATGCCACCACGGTGGTCCTCGTCCCGGGGAGCAGGCTCCAGCCGGTGGACGGGCTGCCACGAGCGAGCGCCCGACGGCGACCTGGGGTGCCGCGCTCGCCGAGGGCATCACCGCCCGCGTGCCGGGCACCGTGACCGGGGCCCTGCGCGACGCCCTCGGCGAGCAGGCCGTGGACCGCATCCTGGAGACCGCCGGCCCCGACGCCGTGTGGGAGTACCGCACCCGCGTGAGCACCGCGGGCGGTCCCCACCGGTTCACCTCCACAGGGGTGGCCACCGTGGCCCGCCTGCTCGTGGCAGGTCACGAGGTCCACGCCTGCAACACCGCGTTCCTGCCGTGGGACGTCACGGTGGAGCTGCCGCCCGGTCCCTGCGAGATCGTCCTGCGGCTGCTGCCGCTCGCCTCGGTGCCCGTGCCGCGCACACCGCGGGCCCGCTGGCTCTCGCCACTCGTGCCCGACCGCTCGTTGCGCTGGCGCCGCACGCCGCTCGTGGGTGCCATCGACTGGCCCGGCGCCCGTCCGGTCCTCGGTCCCTGGGGCGGGCTGAGCGCGCACCCTGAGCCCGCGCCCCACCACCCCGCGGCGCCGCCATGGCAGGAGGCCGCGTCGGACGACGCCGCCGCATCCGGTTCCCGGCACGCGGAACCCGTCGCGGTGCGCACCCGCGTGGCCGAGAACGGTGACGGCGTGGTCACCGTGCGGTGCGCCGGGGCGCGCCTTTTCCCGGGCAGGACATCCTCGAAGAACCGGGACGCCGCCCTGCGTGAGACTTCGGCACCGGAAGCACCGGAAGCACCGGAAGCACCGGCGGCACCGGCGACACCAGAGACACCGGAGCGGCCTGACGACGCCTCGGGTGCCGTCGGTGCGGTGGACCCCGGTGGGTCGTCGGTCCGGGTGCAGATCGACGTCACGAGAACAGGGAGCGGCGGCGTCACCGGGGCACTCTCAGACCCCCGATCCCGCGAGCCGAGCGCCGCGTCCGGGGACCAGGCTGCTGACGAGGCCGGCGTCTCGTGCGAGCACACCGTCTCCCCGGCGGACGTGGACGGCTCCGGGACCGTCACCTTCGAACTCACCGTGCCGCGCCCCGCGCTGTGGTGGCCCCACGGCATGGGGGAGCAGCCCCTGTACCGGGTGCGCGTGCGGGCGGCAGGAGTGGAGCACACCGCGACCGTGGGGTTCCGCACCCTCGAGGCCGCATCTCGGGATGCCGAGCACCATGGGCTCGGCCTGGAGATCAACCGTGTTCCGTTGTTCGTACGCGGTGCCGTGTGGACCGGTGCGGACCCGTTCGAGGTCGCCGCGCCCGCGGACCGTCTCCGCGCGGTCCTCACACGCCTGCGGGACGGCGGCGCCACGATGGTGCGGGTCCCGGGCACCGGCTGCTACGAGACCGAGGACTTCCACCGGGCCTGCGACGAGCTGGGACTCCTGGTGTGGCAGGACGTGGCCCTCGGCCCCCTGGACCCGCCGGACGAGCCGGGCTGGCGTGCCGGGCTGCGGGACGAGGTGCGCGCGCTGGCCTCCCGGCTCGCCGTGCACCCCTCCACGGTGGTGGTCTCGGGCGGCACCGAGGTCATCCAGGCGCCCGTGCTCGCGGGGCGGCCCACCGACCAGTGGGCTCCGGCTGCGGTCCTGCACGACGTCCCCACCGCCGTGGGAGAGGCGGACGCGGACGTGGTGGTGGTCCCGTCCTCACCGTGCTCGGACGCGCACCTGGACACTGCCCACGCCGCCCACGCCGCCGCCCGGCGCCGGGCGCGCGAGGGGGGCGTGGAGCCGGACAACGGAGTTTGCCCGGACGGCGCCGCAGGCACGGAGGAGGCCAGTGCGGCGTCGTCGAAGGGGATTCCGGACCGCTCTCCCGTGGACGCCGCGGACGGGGTGTGCCACTACTTCGGGGTGGGCGCGTACGGCCGCCCGCTGGAGGACGCGGTGACGCGCGGTGTGCGCTTCGCCGCCGAGTGCCTGGCGTTCGCGGTGCCGCCCGAGCCCGCCGTGGTGCGCGCGCAGTTCGGCACCGGGGGACCGCTGGACGCGGCGGAGTCCGCCGGGGCGTGGCGCCGCGGTCTGGCCCACGACCCCGGGGCGGCGTGGACGTTCGAGGAGACCACGGTGACCTACGTGCACCGGCTCTTCCTGGACCGGGACTCCGACCCCGACGCCGGACTGGCCCACCCGGCGCGACCGGCCCCGCAGGACGTCCTGGGGGACCACGAGCGGCTGCTGGAGCACGAGCGCGCGGCACTCTCCCACGTGTTCCAGCGGACCTTCACCCAGTGGCGTGCCTCGTCCTCCGCGTGCCGGGGTGCGCTCGTGCTCTCGGCCGCGTCCACCGCGCCGGGGGCGGGGTGGGGTGTGCTGGACGTGACCGGGCGTCCCACCGCGGCCTGGTACGGGATGCACCGGGCGTGTGCGCCCGTGGCCCTGTCCTTCCTGCCCGCGGGCGGGGACGGGCTGGCCCTGCACGTGTTCAACGACGCCCCGCAGCCGCTGCACGGGAGCGTTCGGCTCACCGTGGCCACGGTCCGCGGCAGCAGCCAGCCGCCGCTCGACCTTCCGGTGGAGGTCCCCGCGCACGGCGAACTCAGGCTGCGCGCGGACCTGGCGGACGGCACGTTCCGGGACCTCGACCACGCCTACGGCTTCGGGGAGCGGGAGTACGACGCCGCCTCGGCCGTCCTGCTCGATGCCTCCGGCCGTGTGCTCGCCCGGGACGCCCACCTCAGCGGCGGACCCCGGCGCAACAGTCTCGGGGATCCCGGTCTCGCCGCCCGGTGGGAGTGCACGGAGGGTGACGCCTGGAGCGTCGCGGTCACCGCCGCGGGTCTCGCGCGGTTCGTGGCGCTGGACCTGCCCGTCAACGGGCCCTGCGGGGAGGGGGCAGCCGCGGCCGAGGACGGCTACGTGCACGTCCTGCCCGGCGAGACGGTGCACCTGCCCGTGAGTGGCGCGGTCACGGAGGCGGTGCGGCGGGCAACCCGCGTGCGGGCCCTGGACACCGAACCCGTGGTGGTGGGCCGCTGACCTCCCGCGCGGACCGGAGGCGGACCCGACACCCCGTGAGCGGGGCCGCGGGCCCGGCCGTGTTCGGGTCAGCGTCCCGCGGGCACCGGTGTGGAGACCTCGTCCACCACGTACCGGCACAGGGTGTCCCGGGAGGCGGTGGCGAACACCGAGTGGTCGAGCGGTTCCAACAGGACCAGGGCTGAGCGCGCGTCCTGGTGGGCGGCCGTGACACCGCAGTGGGCGGCGTCGGCGGGACCGAACACCGCCTTGACGGTGAGCCCGGGAATGCGTGCGAGCCGACGCAGCGCGGGCCGGGGAACGTCGATGATGCCCACGGTGGCCGCCAGGGAGTTCACGCGCGGTGAGGCGTCATGGGCCCTGGCGCGCGTGCCCCGCACCACGGTGCGGCCCACGGTTCCCACCCGCGAGACGAGCGTGCGTGCCAGGGAGCGGGAGGTCGGCGTGGAGCCGCCCTGCGCGTCCTGCGGCACGGGGGTGGGGGAGTCCTCGCCCGGCAGCCGGGGTGCGAGGGGCCCGCTGCGCAGGCCCTGGCGCCAGTACCGCCACGGTTCGCGCTGCCACGCCACGTTGTTGACCACCTGCAGGGTGAGCCGTCGCGTCACCTCCGCGGGGAGCTCGGGTGCGGCGGCCACGAGACCCCACGCACCCAGGCAGATGCCCGCCGCGGTGAGGGGGCCGTCCGTGAGGGCGGCCAGCTGCGTGACGATCTCCCGGCTCTCGGCCACCGTGTGCCGGGCGTAGGGGTTCGAGTCCCGGGTGAGGGACGCGTCCACCAGCTCACCGGTGTCCGTGCGCTCCGCCAGCAGGCAGACCGCCCCGCGGCTCGAGGCCAGCAGCGCGGTGCGCAGCCACAGCCCCCCGGCGGCCTCCATGACGTCCGAACCGGGGGACACCAGCGCGAGGCCGGGGGCCTCCGGGCTCCGTTCCACGGGTTCGGTGATGATGGCGGGGCGCTCGGCCACGCCGCACGTGGTGCGCGTGAGCCGCACGTCCGTTCCCCGGACGTCCAGGGTGATGGTCCGCGCGGGACGGGGCGTGGCGGCGTCGTGGGCCTGGGCGCCGCGCGTGGGTGCGTGCTCCCCGAGGGCCGCGACGACGGTGTCCGTGAGGCCGCTCGGCACGGTGGCCACCCGGGGGTGGACGTCCAGGGGCAGGGGCCCGGTGGCATCCTCCGTGAGCACACGGATGCAGCGCGCGGCGTCCTGCTCGGGGCCCGGAACGGCCTTGACCGCCGCGGCGCCCTCCGCCGAGAGCTGCAGGTCCATCAGCTCGGTGCCCTCCGTGACCCGGGGCGGCAGGTCCTTGCCGGCCATCCGCCGCAGGGCGCTCTGGTGGCGCAGCCACTGCTTGCCGGACACGGGCGCGAGCAGGAGGCGCTCGCTCCACCCGGAGTCCTCGTCGGCGGCCATGTACGCCCCCGCCACGCTGAAGGCGACGCCGCGCACGGGCTGGTCCGCACCGGCCCAGTCGCGCACCACGCGCAGGTCCTCGGCCCACAGCCGGGCGTCGCACGTGTCCTCGAGCGAGGGGCTCTGCCCGGTCCCGGACCAGTCGAAGCGCACCACACGCCAACCGGCAGCGGCGAGCGCGCGGGCGGTGTGCACCACGGTGCGGGTCATCGTGACCCGCTCCCGGCCGGGAGGGGCGGCCAGCACCACGGCGGCCCCGCGGGAGGGTTCGGAGGGTTCGTGGACGTCCACGGCGATCCAGCGGTCCGCCGCGGGGATCCACCCGTGGACCACGGTGGCGTGGGCGCTCGCGCCGGTGGTCCTCCCGGCCCCACGGGATGACCGCGGCGAGCGGTTCGGACGTGACAAGGTGCGCAATGAATTCTCCCCCATGGACGTTCTGTCCCCCGTGTCCGTGCCCGTGCCGCGTGGACCGCCGCCGTTCTCTCCCCGGGCGGCGGTGGCGCGTGTTCGGACACATGTACTTTCCCACCCTAACCGTCTGGTTCCAGGCGCGAGGAACGGATCGTCGCCCCCACTTTGGGGGTGAGGGGCCCACACCCGGGGGCGAGGAC
>NZ_PHOA01000220.1 GCF_003687455.1 Kocuria tytonicola
CCCCCAGATCCACCCCCACCCCGCCACGGACCCGGAGAAGCCATGAACATCGTCGTCGGTTACCTGCCCACACCCACCGGACGCGCCGCCCTGCGCGCCGCCATGGACGAGGCCACGCTGCGTTCGGCGGACCTCGTGGTGGTGCAGGGCCACCACACCAGGCGCTGGGGCCGCCACACCGGTCCCGAGGAGACGGAGACCGCCGTCCGTGAGGACCGCGCCGCCCTGGAGGCCAGTGGTCTGTCCTTCGAGCTGGTGCCCATGGCGGACGACGCCGATCCCGCGGACGTCATCCTGGACGTCACCGACCGCACCCACACCCAGCTGCTGGTCATCGGCACCCGGCGTCGCACGCCGGTGGGCAAGCTCATCATGGCCCCCACCACGCAGCGTCTGCTGCTCGAGGCCGGCTGCCCCGTGCTGTGCGTCAAGGCGGACTACGGCACGGACTGAGCGCGGCAGTCCCCGTGAACGACGGCGGGCCGGGCCCTGCGAG
>NZ_PHOA01000221.1 GCF_003687455.1 Kocuria tytonicola
CCCCCACGCTCTGCGTGGCCACCGCGGTGGGCTACACCGCACTCCACGGTTCCTCCGAGGACCCCGCACCGGAAGCGGTGGCCACGCAGAGCGTGGGGGCAGACGGGGAGGGAAGTGACCGCGCGGCGTCGTCCGCGGCCGCGACGCCCGGCGCGCAGGGTGCGGATGCCGGTTCCCCCCAGCACGACGCCGCACCGTCCGGAGGTGCCGCCCCCGGCGGCGGGATGGCAGCAGACCCCGGCGCAGCTGCGGCGGGGGAGGGCGCGGAGCCCGGTTCCGGCGCGGACACCCATGCATCCGGGCCCGAGGAGGCCGTGCCGTCCGCACCGTTCCTCCCCGGCACCGCGCCGGAGTGGACCCTGCCGCGAGAGCTGCCCGAACCGGCGGCAAGTGTGCCCGTGTCCGTGCCCACCGTGCCCACCGTGCCTCCTGCGTCCCCGCCGCCGGAGGTCGTGACGCCGTCCCCGC
>NZ_PHOA01000222.1 GCF_003687455.1 Kocuria tytonicola
GTCTTGCCCGTCTCCGTGCCCTTCTCGTCCACCTGGCGCACCACCACTATGGGTTCGCCAGCGGCGTCGATCTTCAGCCCGGCGCGCTGGAACGGGTAGTCGGGCACGAGGTTGACGTTGGGCATGGTGCCGTGCGAGTCGTAGCCCTCGGCGGAGGGGGTGATGACGGTGACACCGCTGCCGTCGGACAGGTAGACGTTGCCGTACCTGTCCCTCGGCTCGCCGGCCACCTCCCACGTCTGGTTGCCCAGCACGGGACCCGGGCCGAACGAGACCACGTGGTTCTGGGGCGGGGAGGCCACGTAGCCCACCGCCTTGCCGGCCTGGTACACGGCGTAGCTGGGCTGCTTGCCCTGGGGTGCGGTGTCCGGCTGGGTGACCCGTTCGTAGGCCACGATCTCCATGGCCCCGTACGTCGGGTGCGTCACCGGCACGCGGACCGTCTCCGTGCAGGTCCCCGC
>NZ_PHOA01000223.1 GCF_003687455.1 Kocuria tytonicola
CTCTAGCATGAGCCCCCCGTCGAAGCTGATGTCCCGCATCTTGCAATAAATGTCTGCGGCCGACACGGTCGGAATTTCCGCGTCCGCTGGTTTCTCTGCGTTGCGTCTGACCACGAGCACAAACGTGCTCTGCCACACGTGGGCGGCGAACCGGTAGCCGGGGCACGCGGTCAGCATCCGATCGATGAGCCGGTAGTGCAGGTGGTCCGACGTGCCGGGGAAGATGACGTACAGCATGTGGCCCCCGTACGTGGGGTCCGGGTAAAAAAGAAACCGGGGGTCGCACGCCCCCCCTCCGCGCAGGATCGTGTGCACGAAAAAGAGCTCGGGCTGGCCGAGCGTATCGGCCAGGAGGTCCTGGAGGGGGGTGCTGTGGCGGTCGGCCAGCACGACCAGGGAGGCCAGAAAGGTGCGGTGCTCAAAGATCGTATTGATCTGCTGCACGAAGGCCAGGATGAGGG
>NZ_PHOA01000224.1 GCF_003687455.1 Kocuria tytonicola
GTGTGGACCGGGATCTGCGTGGTCACGGGCCCGTAGTGCACGTGGGAGGCCGGCAGGGAGGCGGGGTCCGCCGTGCTCACGCCCAGGTCCAGGCCCCCGGCGCCCGTGGCGGCGGCGGACGGGAACCTCACGGTGATCCGGTCGCCGGGGCTCGGGCGGGCGGCATCGGCGGAACCGGGTGCCCCCGTGCGTGGGCCGGTGCCGTGCGTGGACCCGGGGCCCGCGGCGAGGGCGCGCTCGGCGTCCTCCCGGTCCCGGTCGTTGGCGGCGGCGGCACGCACCGCGCGGTCCGCGAGCCGGTGCTGGGCCGCGAGCAGCTCCTCGTCCACCGCCCCCCCGCCGGTCTGCGCCTCGGACTCCTGGATCCGCTGGGCGTGCTCCGCCATCTCCCGCTGCAGCCGCGCGAGCCGCCGCGGCCCCAGGGGCTTGACGGGCTGCGCCTGCTGGGGCGTGTCC
>NZ_PHOA01000225.1 GCF_003687455.1 Kocuria tytonicola
GCACGACCCCCGCAGCGGGGCCCCGCTGCGGGGGTCGTGCACCACCGGGACCTCACCGGGCCGGCAGCCGAGCCGGTGCGCGAGCACGTGGCGCAGCGCCACGCGGGACACCGTGAACAGCTCCCGCGCGCGGGCCTCCTGCCCGGCGTGGGCGCGGGCCACCTCCTCCTCCGTGAGGCAGTCCGCGGCCGCGAAGGCCCACGGGGCGAGCTGCGCCAGCGGCAGCACATGCAGTGTGAGGTCCGCCGGCGCCCCGGGCACGCGGCGGCGGTGCTCGGCCCACACGGGGTGCCGCAGCACGGCGGTTCCCGCGCTCACCGGACACCCCCGTCCTGCTCCCACAGCGCCCGGTGCAGCAGCTCGGGGTGCTCGAACAGACCGTGGTGTCCTCCGGGCACGGTGAGCGC
>NZ_PHOA01000226.1 GCF_003687455.1 Kocuria tytonicola
GTCCAGGCCACGGGCGCCGTGGCGATCCACTTCGGACACGGCATCCAGCACGCCCGGCGCACGCTCTGGATCCTGCTGGTGCTCATGATCACGGCCGGATCGGGCATCTCCCGCGAGAGCATGCCCGTGTGGCTCCCCGTCCTGGTGGGACTGTGTCTGGCGTTCGGCACGCTTTTGGGGGGCTGGCGGATCTCCTACACCCTGGCGTCCCACGTGGTCACGCTGGATCCCCTCCGCGGGGCGATCGCCCAGACGGTCTCGGGGGCCCTGCTGTTCCTGGGCGGCTTCTTCTCCCCCGTCCCCCTGTCCAGTTCGCAGACCAGCACAGCCGCGATCCTGGGTGCTACTGAGCGCTTTTGGGATGGTACTGTATCAGGGACTGGCATATACCGCGGCACATTAT
>NZ_PHOA01000227.1 GCF_003687455.1 Kocuria tytonicola
GCCCTCGGCCCGCCACGCGCGCACGGTCAGCTCGGTGCCCGCCGCCACGTGCACGCCCGCGCTCGCGAGCAGCCCGGTCCGTGCCGCCCAGAGCAGCGTGTTCGGGGGCAGGACCGGTGCCCCGGCACTGCGCAGCAGACGGGCGTAGCCGTTGAACCGCTCCCGGCCCAGGTAGACCTGCATGTTCCCGGCCATGTGCCCCACGGTGAACACGCTCAGCACGGCCCCGGAGGCGCCCATCGCAAGCTTCAGGTCCGGGTTCGACGCCGCTCCCACGCTCCGCTGCCACACGCCCGCGGGTGCCGGGGCGGCGTCGTCGGCCCCGCCGGTCGCTGCGGGGGAGGCCGCGGGTGCGCGGCCCGGGGAGCCGGGCGAGGCGGGCGCGGCCGCGCGGTCTCGCTG
>NZ_PHOA01000228.1 GCF_003687455.1 Kocuria tytonicola
TCCAGAGCGTCTGCCGACGAATATCTTTGGTACGACAGGCGAGTGGGAAGACTATGCGTCTCCGTCCCGCGATGCCCGTTTGAAGGTGGGCTTTATGGATATCTTAAATCAGGCCCGCACTCTGGTTCAGCGTCAGCGTTCTGGCGATCCCGCGATCGTGTATAGCGGTGCCAACATTGCCGAGGATCTTTTGGCGACGTACGAACGTGAAGCCCGCTTCTGTCAGTTCACCTATCGCAATTCGGCGGGTGGGTCTGTAACTCTGAATTTGGAGGAAGCCCGTCAGCGCGTCTTCGATATCAGCTTTGACCCGTATCACTGTGTCGAGCTGCGCTGGGGTGCCAAATCCCCGCAGGAGCTTGCGACCTGCATGGATGATGAAAAGAAACGTCTGTGGTA
>NZ_PHOA01000229.1 GCF_003687455.1 Kocuria tytonicola
ATCCGGATCAGCACACCCAGGGAAGCCAGCATGGCGGCAACGGCGATGAGCCCCGTGGGTCCGGCCCCCAGTGCAAGGGCAGCAAGGATGGTGCCCACCGCCGCGGGCAGCAGCCGACGGGTGGCGATGGCGCGTTCGAAGGAAACCCAGGTCAAAATGGCAAACACGGCAATGACGGGCTCGGGCCGGGTGCCGTTGTTGTACACCATCCAGAACAGCTCGAACATCGCCGCGGTGGTCCAGTGCGCCACCTGCCGATTGTTAATCTTCACGCCCAGTCGCGGCAGCACCTCCCGGGACAGGATCAGCCACGTAACCAAGCCCGCAATCAGCCCCGGCAATCGCATCCATGTGGAGGCGGCGGTGACGTTGACCATGAGCCCCAGCAGGTCGTAAT
>NZ_PHOA01000022.1 GCF_003687455.1 Kocuria tytonicola
ACCCCGGCCCCCGCCCCCGCGCCGGCGAGCAGCACCATCAACCAGCAGGCCAAGGTCCTGGACGTCACCGGCGGCGAGTACGTGGTCATGCTGGAGCTGCCGGCCTCGGCCTCCGGCGCCACCACCAGCGCTGCCGCCAAGTCCGCCGTGGCCAGCACCACCCAGAAGCAGACCGCCAAGTGGCAGTCCAAGGGCGTGAAGGTCAAGCAGCAGTTCAAGAACATCGGCGGCTTCACCGCTGACCTCACCCCCGCCCAGGTCAAGGCCCTGGACGCCGATCCCGGCGTGGCCGTGGTGGAGAAGAACAAGACGGTCCGCGCGAGCGCCACGCAGTCCGGCGCCACCTGGGGCCTGGACCGTTCCGACCAGAAGGACCTGCCGCTCAACGGCTCCTACTCCTACAACGCCACGGGCCAGGGAGTCACCGCGTTCATCATCGACACCGGCGTGCGGGCCTCCCACTCGGAGTTCCGGGGTCGCATTGATCCCGGTGTCACGGCCGTCGATGACGGCCGAGGCAGCAGCGACTGCAACGGCCACGGCACGCACGTGGCCGGCACCACGGCGGGCACCAAGTACGGCGTGGCGAAGTCCGCGAAAGTGGTCCCCGTGCGTGTGCTGGGCTGCGACGGCGTAGGCTCCACCGCGGGAATCGTGGCCGGCATGGACTGGGTCTCCTCCAATGCGCAGGGCCCCTCCGTGGCGAACATGAGCCTGGGCGGCGACACCTCCGCGGCTCTCGACAACGCCATCGGGCGGATGTCCCGCGCCGGCGTGGTGCCCCTGGTCGCGGCGGGCAACGACTACGAGAACGCGTGCAACTTCTCCCCGGCGCGCGCGAGCGCCGGCATCACCGTGGGATCCACGGACCGCCGGGACCAGCTCTCCGAGTTCTCCAACTGGGGCTCGTGCGTGGACATCCTGGCCCCCGGCACGGACATCACCTCCGCATGGCCGTCCAGCGACTCGGGGACCAACACGATCTCCGGCACCTCCATGGCCACTCCCCACGTGGCGGGCGCGGCAGCCCTGTACCTGCAGCAGCACCCCAACGCGAGTGTCGGTGAGGTGGAGCGCGCCCTCAAGAACAGCGCCACGCCCAACACCATCGACTACGTCAACGGGTCCCCGAACCTCATGCTGAACACCACGGTGCTCACCGGCGGCCGCTGACCGGTTCTCCCACGGCCCCCGGTCTCAGACCGCCGGGTGGTCCGTGAGAGCGTGCGGCGCGGCACGGCGGAGCTCACCGAACGCCGCACCGCCGCGCTGACGGGAGAGGCCCACCCCGCTCGGGGTGGGCCTCTCCTGCGTCTGGTGCCCAGCGCTCACGGCCGCCATCCCCGGTGCCCTCGGCCCGGTGCACCCGCGTTCGGGGACGACGACGCCGCTGCGCCCAGCTCCGGCCTCTCCGCCCCGCACAGGGTCACCGGGCCACACCGCCCCAGGTCCCCTCGCAGCACCGTGCCACCGGGTCGCACCGGGTTCACCTGTCCCCGCGGCGTGCCTCCTCCAGGGCGTCCGCGGCGCGGATGAGCCCCAGGTGGCTGAACGCCTGGGGGAAGTTGCCCGCGAGCCGCCCCCGTGCGACGTCGTACTCCTCGGAGAGCAGACCGAGGTCCGAGGCGAAACCCACCGTGGTGCGCATGAGCTGCGCGGCGTCCTGGACCCGGCCGCAGCGCGCGTACTGCTCCACGAGCCAGAAGGTGCAGATCACGAACGGCGCCTCCTCGCCGGAGAGCCCGTCCGCGGACTGCCCGCCCGCGGCGGTGCGGTACCGGCGCAGCTGCCCGTGCTCCACCTGCAGATCGCGTTCGATCCGCTCCACGGTGCGCAGCATCGCCGGGTGGTCCGGGGCGATGAAGCCCGTGTGGGGCAGCTGCAGCAGGGACGCGTCCACCTCGGTGCCGCCGTAGGTCTGGGTGAAGATGCCCAACTCCTGGTTGTAGCCCTTCTCCCAGATCTCGGTGTGCAGCCGGTCCCGCAGCCGGGTCCAGCGCTCCACGTCCCCCGCGAGGCCGTGCTCGCGCACCGCCCGCAGGCCCTCGTTGAACGCGGTCCACATCATCACGCGCCCGTGGGTGAAGAACTGCGGCTCCCCGCGCATCTCCCAGATCCCGTTGTCCGGGGTGTCCATGTGGAGCTCGCAGAAGGACATGAGGTTGCACTGCAGCCCCCACGAGTAGTCGTTCTCCTCCTGGCCCGCGTCCCGCAGGGTGGCCAGGGCCATCATGACCTCACCGGCCACATCCGCCTGGTACTGGTCCTCCGCGCCGTTGCCGATCCGCACCGGACGGGAGCCCTCGTAGCCGCTCAGGTGGTCCAGCTCGGACTCGGTGATGTTGCGGCGCCCGTCCACGCCGTAGAGGATCTTCAGCTGGTCCGGGTTCCCGGCGACCGCCCGCAGCAGCCAGTCCCGCCACAGCAGCGCGCCGTGCTGGTGGCCGCGCTTCACGAGCGCCCCGATGGTCAGCGCGGCGTCCCGCAACCACGTGTAGCGGTAGTCCCAGTTGCGCTCGCCCCCGAAGTCCTCCGGCAGAGCGGCCGTGGGCGCCGCCACGATCCCCCCGGTCTCGGAGTGGGTCAGGGCGCGCAGCACCAGCAGGGAGCGCTTGATGATCTCGTGGTACTCGCCGTCGCAGTCCACCGCGGAGGCCCAGTCGGTCCAGAAGGTGTGGGTGGCCTGCTGCGCGCGGTCGGGATCCGCGGGCACCAGCAGCTCGCGGTAGGACTCGCTCCACGTGAGCACCCAGTCCAGCTGCTCGCCGGCCTGCATGCGGAACGTGCCACGGTGGCCCCGGCGCAGGCCCTCCAGCACGCGGATGTCCGCGCCCGGTCCGTGGGCGGCGTCGTGGTCCACCGCCACGTCCTCACCGTCCCGGCCCAGCTGGTAGGGCTGCAGCTGCGGGCCCGTGAGCAGCAGCGCGTCCGGGCCGGCGACGGCGAGCAGCCCCTTCCCGTCCGTCTCCCCGGAGCGCGCCTCGCGCGCGGCGCGGTGCACGCGCTCCCGGAAGTGGCGGTACCAGTGCGCGGCGCGGGGCTCTTCCGCCCCGTCCTCGGCGGGTGTGTCCCCGGCGGCGGCCCCAGCCTCCCGGGTGCCGGTCTCCGGGTCGTGCGCGGACGACGTCGCTCCCCGCGTCCCGTCCGCCGCGTGCGGGGCGTGGCTGGTGCCCACCGGGTGCGGCTCGGAGGGTGAGTCCTGCATGTGCGCGCAGTCGTCCCCGTTGGAGTGGCTGTCCAGGTCCACGCGGCGCACCCACGGCGTGATGCGCCCGTAGTCGAAGCGGATCCGCAGGTCGTGCTCCACCTCCACGGTGCCCTCGAGACACTTCACGCGCCGCACGAGGTCCGCGTGGTCGTCGCTGGGCGGCAGGAAGTCCGTGACGAGCACCCGGCCCGTGGGGGTCTGCCACTCGGTCTCCAGGATGAACGTCTCCGGGACGTACCGGCGGGAGACCACCTCCCCGTCCACCGCGCTGAGCTTCCAGCGGCCGTTGTCCTCGTCCCCCAGCAGCGCGCAGAACACGGCGGGAGAGTCGAAGCGCGGGAAGCACAGCCAGTCGATGCTGCCCTCCCGCGAGACCAGCGGTCCCGTGTGCAGATCGGCCAGCAGGGCGTAGTCCTCCAAGGGGGTGCTCATGCGGGCCATTCAAGCACCACGGCGGCTGGCTTCCGCACCCACTGCACGCGGTGGACCTCGCCCGTCCTCGCATCGCGCCACTGGTGAGACCGGGGGCAACCCATCCGAGGGTGCCGTGACCCGGACTCACGCTGGAGGAGAGCCCCTGCGACCGTCGCGGGGTCCCGGAGGAGAGCTCCGTCCGTCCCGGACGGGACGCGGCTGGCCGGATGCGCGCCGAACGGTCCACATGACCAGGCGGGCCGTCTCGTCCGGCACGTCGATCATGGGGAAGTGCCCGCAGTTCTCGAGCTCGACCCATGCGATGCCCGGTGTCCTTGCCGCCGCTCGGCGCAGACCGCCCGAGTCGAGAATGAGGTCGCGATCACCCCATGCCACGGTGGCCGGGACCGTCAGCTCATCGTGGAAGCGCGCGACGAAGGCTTGAGGGAGGAATCCTGCGAAACCTGCCCAGCTGTGCAGCGAGCGCAGGCGCCGGACGAAACTGGTGCGGTCCCCGGGTGAACTGGTGGACAGGGGGCGGTCGGCGTCGTCGGCTGCCGAGGTGGCGAAAGGGCTGCGGGCGAAGTTGATCCGGTTTGCCAGCAGAGCCGCGCCTGCTTTGAGCAGGTGGAGCGGGGGAGAGAAGCCGGCCGGAGCGAGCGCGGTGACGCTGCGCCCGTACCCGCGCGCGGCAAGCTCCAGAACAATGAGGCCCCCCAGCGAGTTGCCCACCAGGTGGGGCCGCTCCACACCGAGAGAGTCCATCGTCTCCACGATCCGGGAGACGGTCGCGTCGATCGAGTACGACCACGGCAGCCACGACCTGCTGGACAGCCCGTGTCCTGGCAGGTCGATCGAGATGACCCGCATGCCCTCGGGAACAAGACGTTCTGTCAGCGCCCGCCACACCTGGTGCCGGTGGCCCAGCCCGTGAATCAGCACGACGGGCTCGCCCCGGCCAGCGGTCGTCGAATGCAGGACACTCATGCCCCAGTATGAGCACGCCTCCCCCGCTGCGGAAGCAGCCAGAGGCTTGGACCCGCAGCACACCGGAGGTGTTCTGCACCCGGGTCGATCACCGCGGAGAGTGGGGGAGTGCCAGTGTGCTCGGACTCCCCCTCTGCCGGGTGCCCCATCCCGCCCTCGGGTGCGCAGGCCGGGGCTCGTCATCACGGTTGCCCCCGCGGAGCACGCGGGGGCGTGGTGGGGCGTTACCTGCGCAGCCCGCACCCCCTTTCCACCCCCTACCCTGATCCCATGGACAACATCAGGACCCTTGTGATTCTCGGCGCCTCCGGTGACCTCACCGCGCGCCTCCTGCTCCCGGGGCTGGGCTCCCTGCTCGCCATGCAGCCCGAGCGGGAGATCACGGTCATCGGCTCCGCCCGGGACGACTTCCCGGGTCCGCTCGGCCCGGACGACGACGTGCGCGCGGAGACCTGGGAGGACACCGTCGCCAAGGCGTTCGCGTCCGTGGACGCCACCGGCCCCGCCGTGGAGCACGCACGGGAGAACACGCGCTGGGTCTCGTGCGACGTCACCGAGGCGGCGGACCTCGAGAAGCTGCTGGGCGACGTCGTGGGCCCGGTCTGTCTGTACTTCGCCCTGGCCCCGGCCATCACCAAGAAGGCGTGCGCGGCCCTGGCCGAGCTGGACTCCCTGCCCGAGGACCTCTACCTGGCCCTGGAGAAGCCCGTGGGCACGGACCTGGACTCCGCGCGGGCACTCAACGCGCAGGTGGCGCAGCTGGTGGACGAGGAGCACACGTTCCGCGTGGACCACTTCCTGGGGATGCCCGGTGTGCTGGACATCGTGGGGCTGCGCTTCGCCAACCGGCTGTTCGAGCCCGTGTGGGACCGGCGGCACATCGAGTCCATCGAGATCGTCTTCGACGAGACCCTCGCGCTGGAGGGCCGCGGCGAGTTCTACGACTCCACGGGTGCCGCTCGGGACATGCTGCAGTCCCACCTGCTGCAGGTCATGGCGCTGACCATGATGGACCCGCCTTCGCGCTTCGACGCCGTGGAGGTGCCCGCGAACACCGCGCACATCCTGCGGGCCACACGGCTGTGGGACGAGGAATCCGCGACGCACGCCGCCGAGCACCCGGGCATCACCCCGGTGGTCCGCGGCCGCTACACCGCCGGGACCGTGGGCGGGCACGAGGTGCCCGACTACGCGCGGGAGCAGGACGTGGACCCGAACCGGGAGACCGAGACGTTCGTGCAGGTCACCCTGGAGGTGGACACGTGGCGCTGGAACGGCGTGCCCGTGACACTGCGGTCGGGCAAGGCGATCGGCAATCCCGCCCAGCACATCCGCGTGACCTTCCGCCGCCCGCCGCACGAGTACGCCGGCTGGCCGCACCCCACCGCCCCCAACGCGCTCACCGTGGGTTTCGAGGAGGAGCACGTGCAGCTGGAGACCAACGTGGGCAGCCCCTTCGACTCGCGCGGGATGAACCGGCTCACCCTCTCCAGCGGCGTGCCGGAGCCCGGGCTCACCGCGTACGGCTCCGTGATGCGCTGGATCCTGGACGGGGACCCCACCTTCACGGTGCGCGCGGACGCCACCGAGGAGGGCTGGCGGATCATCAACCTCATCCAGCACGCCTACGACACGTGCGCCCCTCTGCAGGAGTACCCCGCCGGTTCGGAGGGACCGCGCCCGGCCTGAGCGGGTAACCTCGAACGTCCCTTCTCGACCGCCACACGGCGACGGCGCCGGAATGGCGGCTGGTCAGGACTCCGTCCCTCCGTTCGATCCCCAGGAGCACCGTGTCCACCACTGTCGCCACGCCGCCCGTCAGCCCTGTCCAACGCCAGTCCGTGCTGCGCACGCTCCGCACACCGGCGTGGCTCAGGGTGGAAGTGCTGGGTGCCCTCGTGGTGGGCCTGGCCCTGATTCCCGAGGCCATTGCGTTCTCCGTGATCGCCGGTGTGGATCCGCAGGTGGGACTGTTCGCGGCCGCGATCATGGCCATGACGCTCGCGCTCACCGGCGGCCGCCCCGCCATGATCTCCGCGGCCACCGGCGCAACCGCGCTGGTCATGGCCCCGCTGGTCGCCTCCCACGGAGTGGACCACCTGGTGGCCGCCGTGCTGCTGGCCGGGGTTTTCCAGGTGGTGCTCGGCGCTCTGGGGTTCGCCCGCGTCATGCGCTTCGTTCCCCGGGCGGTCATGGTCGGATTCGTCAACGCCCTCGGCATCCTGCTCTTCGTGCCGCAGCTGCAGGAGCTGATCGGTGTGCCGTGGGCTGTCTACCCCGTGGCGGCCGTGGCCCTGCTGATCGTCTTCGGACTGCCCCGGTTCACCACCGCCGTGCCCGCTCCGCTCGTGGCCATCCTGGTACTCACTCCCGCGGTGCTGCTGCTGGGCTGGCACGTTCCCTCCGTGACGGACAAGGGGCAGCTCCCCAGTGCATGGCCTCACCTGGTCCTCCCCTCCGTTCCTCTCACCTGGGACACCCTGCGGATCCTGACCCCCTATGCCCTCACCATGGCGGTGGTGGGCATCATGGAGTCTCTGATGACGGCCAAGCTGGTGGACGACATCACGGACACCCCCTCCTCCAAGACCCGCGAGACATGGGGCCAGGGCGTGGGCAACATGGTGAGCGCCCTCTTCGGCACCATGGGCGGCTGCGGAATGATCGGGCAGACCATGATCAACGTGCGCTCCTCCGGGGCGCGCACACGGATCTCCACGTTCCTCTCCGGCCTCTTCCTGCTGGTGTTCGTGGTGCTCCTGGGGGACGTGGTGGGAACCGTCCCCATGGCCGCGCTGGCGGCCATCATGATCTTCGTGGCATGGGCCACCTTCGACTGGCAGTCCGTCCGCCCCTCCACCCTGCGGCGGATGCCACTGTCCGAAACGACGGTCATGCTCGTGACCGTGGCCGTCACGGTCGGCACCCACAACCTGGCACTGGGGGTCGCCGCGGGCGTCCTCGCCGCGGTCATCGCCTTCGCGCGGCGCGTGGCCCACGTGGTCTCCGTGGAGCGCTCCCTGGACGACGACGCCGCAGTGGCCACCTACCGCGTGCACGGCGCACTGTTCTTCGCCTCCTCCAACGACCTCTACGCCCAGTTCCGGTACGCGGAGGATCCGCAGCGGGTGGTGATCGACTTCGCGGACTCGCACATCTGGGATGCCTCCACCGTGGCGGCACTGGACTCCGTGGTGCAGAAGTACCAGCGGCACGGCACGCGGGTGGAGGTGGTGAATCTCAACCCCGAGAGTCGCCGGCTGCGAGTCCGGCTCTCGGGGTCCCTCTCCTGAAGGCTCCCCTCCACCGACGTCGCGGTGCAGACATGTTCAAAGAATTGTCTCCCTGAAGGCGGTGTCCTCCCCCAATCAGGTGCTCCCCTCTGATATCCAGGATTTACCCAGGTTCCATCCTGGGCATTGGCTGACCACCCCAGGGGAGAGACCACCATGCCTTCATCGGCGCACGATCCGGCGGGCGAGTCCCGAGAACCGGAGAAGAACACCGTCGGAGGTGTTCCCGCCGCTGACGGCGCGGCGCACCACCCCGAGCAGAGCACCCGCACCACCGGCGGCGCGGAGGAGACCTGCGCCATGCCGCCCGTCACGGACACCGACCCCTCCGGTGCTCCCACCCGGGCCACCGAGACACCGGGCGCCGCGGCCGCCGGGCAGCCCGGCGCTCCGGCCTACACACCGCCCGCCGCGCTGGCGAGCATGACCGGGCGCCACTGGTGGGTCCCCGTGGTCGCCGGGCTGGGCGGCTACGCGGGCATGCTGGTGGGCACGGCCATTGCCCTGCTGCTGAGCGTGCTGGGCCTGGCGATCGCGGACGACTCCTCCGGAAGTGTGACCGACCAGTTCAACGAACAGATCAAGGACACCACCGGGGTGGACGCGGACACCTCCGGAATCGGGATGATCCTCTCCGTCCCGTTCCAGCTCGCCGCCATGGCCGCGCTCGTGCCGCTGCGCGTGGTCATGAGCTTCGGGGAGGACGGTGGCTCTGCGGGCATCACCGTGCCCCAGTACTTCGCCCTCGCGTGCGGCATCCTCACGGCCTGGTTCCTGGCCCGCAAGCTCTCCACCCGCATGCGCGTGGAGACCCGCGCGGTGCAGTGGGTCATGGCCGCGGTGGCGGGCCTCACCTGGGGTGCCGTGGCGCTGATCCTCACCGCTCTCACGGTGCTGCGCATGGACATCCCCGTGTTCTACTCGAACGTCCAGCTGCGCGTGACCGCGGTGGGTGGGCTGCTGTTCCCGGTGCTGTTCGTGGTGGGCCTGCTCACCACAGCCGCCGCGTTCAACGCCCGCTCCACCCAGACCTCCCCCGGCCGTGTGGTGACCGGTGCGGAGCGCACCGCTCCCGGCCTGCTGCAGGTGCTGCGCCCCGTGGCGGTGCAGGTCGCGGTGTTCGGCGCGGTGGCCGGGCTCGGGCTGCTGATCACCGCGTTCGTCCAGGGCGGCGCCGCGGCCGGCTTCTCCGCACTGCTGTGGCTGCCCCTGGCCGTGGGGTGGCTGCTCGTGCTGTCCCTGCTGTCGGCGATGTACACGGGCGGCGCGGCTGCCTCCTGGGCCGACCTCACGGGCCGCTCCCACGCGGCGTACCTGTGGACGGACGGCGCCGTGCCCCCGTGGGCCGTGGTCCTGTGCATCCTGCTCGCCGTCCTCTCCGTGGTGTGCGCGGCCCTCGCATGGGCCCACGTGCGTCCCCTGGACCAGCGGGTGGCCCGCAACCCGTTCGCGTGGGCGGTGCTGCCCGTGACCTACTTCCTGCTGGGCCTGCTGCTCATGTGGCTGCTGAACGTGGGCGGCTACATGGCGGAGGACGGCGGCCGCGCGAGCGCTGCGGCCTTCAGCGTCCGCCCGGCCGGCTGGACCTGCCTGGTGTTCCTGCTGTGGGGCGTGGTCATCGAGCTCCTGGCCCGTTTCGTGGCCCCCGCGTTCATGCACTCCCTGCCCGCTCCCCTGACCCGCGCACTGCGCGGATCGGACCGGGCCCGCAACCGCGCCGCCGTGGTGGCCTCCGCCGCCGCGATGGGCGGCGCCGGGGTGGCCGCGGCCACCGCGCACCGTGCCCCGGCCCAGGAACCGCAGCGGGCGACGTCGCCCGGGCAGTACCCGGCCGATGAGACCGTGAGCGCGCAGCAGGAGGTCCCCGCGGCACCTGCCGCGGGCGAGCAGACCCGGACGCTGCCAAGCTACGACGACCCCACGTCCACCGCGAGCCTGCCCGTGCAGCGCACGCCCATGGATCCGGCGAAGAAGAAGCGGATCCGGCTGATCGCGATCATCGTGGGCGCACTGGTCCTGCTGGGTGTGGTGGCCGCGGTGGTGTTCTCCATCCTGAGCCGCACCGTGTTCGGCCCGGACAACCAGGCCGAGGAGCTGCTGCAGTCCGTGCAGAACGGCAAGGCCTCCGCGGTGACGGACGCGGCGAACCCCAACGTGAACACCGGCCAGCGCGCGCTGCTCACGGACGGGGTCTACGGCGCGGCCCAGAACCGGATCTCTTCCTACGAGGTCAAGGACACGGAGATCAACGGAGACCACGCCACGGTCCACGCGAACGTCACCCAGGACGGTGTGACCACCCCCGTGGACGTGCCCATGGTCAGCGACTCCCGCAACGGGCTGTTCAAGTCCTGGCGCGTGGACGACGCCGCCGGGGTGCCGCTGTACCAGACGTTCAGCGTGGAGATCCCCGCGGGAGTGGGCGAGCTGACCGTGAACGACCAGAAGATCACGGTGGACACGCAGAACGGCACCCACACCCAGCAGTTCACCGTGCTCCCGGGCGACTACGCCGTGGGCGTGGCCTCCCCGGGCAAGTACGTGACCTACGGCGGCAAGCAGGTGGCGGAGATCCGCGCCGGGGCGCAGTCGATGGAGTCGAGCATGGCCTTCAGCCGGTCCTTCACCCCCGCGCTGGAGCAGGACCTGACCAAGCAGCTCAACGCCAAGCTGGACACGTGCGCCAAGAGCGCGGACTTCGAGCCGCAGGGCTGCCCGTTCGAGTACTCGATCTTCGGGGACAAGAAGGACTACCAGAACCCCTCGTGGACCATCGAGCGCTATCCCACGTACTCGGTGTCCTCCCCCTCGGAGACGAGCGACGAGATCTCCTACTCCACCTCCAAGTCCGGCAAGGTGCGGCTGGACTACCAGTACAACGAGCAGTGGGACGAGGAGAAGTCTCCCAAGTGGAAGGACAAGGACACCACCTCGAGCATCTACAGCTCGGGCACGGTGACCGTCTCCGGGGACAAGCTCACCGTGAAGTCTTCGGACTGAGCCCCCTGCCCCGGCCCGGTTCCCACCGGTGACCGACGGACGGCGCCCCTCCCCTGTGCGGGGAGGGGCGCCGTTCTGCGTGGTGCGGGGCGTCAGAGGTCCTGCGGCCCCAGCGGCAGGCCCAGCAGGTACCAGACCACGAAGAGCAGGAACCAGCCCACCAGCATGGCGATCGAGACCGGGAGCACCAGCGAGATGAGCGTGCCCACGCCGGCCTCCTTCTGGTAGCGGCGCAGGTAGCCGAGCACGAGCGCGAAGTACGGGCTCACGGGACTGATCACGTTGGTGGGGGAGTCGCCGATGCGGAACAGCGCCTGGGTCATCTCCGGGGAGACGTTGAGCAGCATGAGCATGGGGACCATCACCGGCGCCAGCAGGGTCCACTGGGCGGAGCCGGAAGTGATGAGCAGGTTCATCACGGCCACGATCACCACGATGCCCGCGAACGTGAGCACGGGGCTCAGCCCCAGGGAGCCGATGAAGTCCGCGCCGTAGACGGCGAGCACCGGGCCGATGCCGGACCACTGGAAGTACGCGGTGAACTGCGCGGCCGCGAAGAACAGCACGAGCACGGGCGTGACCCCGGCGAGCCCCTTGGCCATGGCCTCGGGCACCTCGCGCGCGGTGGTCATGGTCCCGGCGGCGCGGCCGTAGACCCAGCCCACCACGGCGAACACGATGGCGATCACGATGCCCACGTTGAGCAGCAGCGGGGACATCAGGATGGAGCCGTCCTCCGCGCGCAGGGGCGAGCCGGGGATGAGCAGCAGGGCCAGGTAGATGGCCAGCATGATCAGGAACGCGATCCCGGAGTTGCGCAGGCCGCGCTTCTCGCGGGGCTTCAGGCGCATGTCGTTGAAGTCGCCCATGTCCTGCTGCTTGGTGTCCGTGTCCTCGGCGAGCGCCTCCCCGCGCTTGGAGAGCACGGCCTCGGTCACCAGGGTGATGATCGCGGCGAGCACCAGGGAGGAGACGAACGTGAAGAAGTAGTTGGACACCGGGGTGACCAGCACGCTCTTGTCGATCAGCCCGGCCGCCGCGGTGGTGATGCCACCCAGCAGGGCGTCGGACGCCGTGGGCAGCAGGGACGCGTTGAAGCCCGCCGCCACGGAGGTGAACGCGACGATCAGGCCCACCACCGGCGAGCGCCCGGCGGCCTTGAACGCGAGCGCGCCCAGGGGGATGAGCACCACGTACATGGCGTCCGAGGCGATGGATCCGGTGATCCCGGTCAGCGCGAGCACGAACGTGAGCCACTTGGGCCCCACCCGTGCCACGGAACCGCGCAGGGCGGCGGAGAGCATGCCGGACTGCTCGGCCACAGCCACGCCCAGCAGCACCACGATCACCAGGCCCAGCGGCGGGAACTCCACGAAGTTGGTGACGGACTCGGACACCATCTTGCGCAGACCGTCCGGGGCCAGCAGATTGGTGACCGCCACGGTCTCGCCGGTGGCGGGATTCACGGCGCTGAGCCCCACGGCGGAGAGGATCCAGCTCAGCAGCAGCACGATGCCCGCGAGCATCAGGAACAGCCAGAACGGGTCCGGGAGCTTGTTGCCCAGCCACTCGATCCAGTTCAGGACACGGAGCAGGACACCTGTTCCCCTGGTCCCGGAGCCTTTCGGGCGGGCGCTGGGCGCGGAGGAGGACATGGCGGTTTCCGTTCTGACGGCTGCGGCGGACGTGTGATCTGCCCAACGTACGCAACCCCGGGGCCGTGAAGGGTGAGGACACGGGGACGCCGGGAATGTGGCGCCGGGAACCCAGCCGCAACGGCGCCGCTCGATGGCCTCTGAGCGGCTCCCTCTCGCCCTGTGGGCCTCACCTCAGACGGGGTGGCCCTTGAATGCCCTCACCACAGCGGCCATGGCGGCCTCCACGGGCGCACGTCCCCGTTGACCTGCTGGGCAAAGACCTCTTCGGGGTTCATCGGCGGGGTGGGGTCCGGGCCCCACACCAGGTACACCTGCCCGTACTGCGTGCTCAACCGCCCGTCCCACAGGGTTTCGCCGTTCTGAGGATCGTTCACCGGGTCCCGCGATCGTGTGTTCACGAGATCATGATCGTGGGATCACGCCCTCCTGCAGCTAGGCACCCACCGGGTACGGCGGACGCTCCCCGCGGGCCATGGCGACGGCGTTCTCCGCGGCCATCCGGGCCATGCCCGCCCGGGTGCCGGCCTCCGCGGAGCCCACGTGCGGGAGCAGGAACGCGTTGGGCAGCTCCAGCAGACCGGGCTCCACGGCGGGCTCGTGCTCGAACACGTCCAGGCCCGCGGCGAAGATCTCCCCCTCGCGCAGGGCCTGCACCAGGGCCTTCTCGTCCACCACGGGCCCGCGCGCGGTGTTCACGAGCACCGCGGTGGGCTTCATGGCGCGCAGCACCTCGGCGTCCACCAGGTGCGTGGTGCTCTCCGTGAGCGGCACGTGCAGCGAGAGGTAGTCGCTCTCGCGCACCAGCTCGTCCCACGGCACCTGGGTCACGCGTCCGGCGAGGTCCCCGAGCTCATCCGCCGTGACCTCGCGGTCCTGCGGGGGACGCTGGGTGAACACAACCTTCATGCCGAACCCGAGCGCGCGCCGGGCCACCGCCTTGCCGATCCGGCCCATCCCGGCGATCCCGAGGGTGGCACCCGTGACGTCCTGGCCCACGAGCAGGTCCGGCCGCAGCCCCGTGAAGTGCCCGCCGCGCAGGTACCCGGACGCCTCGTGGGCCCGTCGGGCGGCACCCAGGAGCAGGAGCACGGCGACGTTCGCCGTGGCGTCGTCGAGCACGTCCGGGGTGTTGCCCACCGCGATCCCGTGCTCCGCCGCGACTGGAACGTCCACGTTGTTGTAACCCACCGCGTAGTTCGCGATCCCCCTGATCCTGGCCCGCGCCAGCAGGGAGGCGTCGAAACGGTCCGAGACCTGGGCGAGCACCACGTCGTAGTCCCCGCTCGTGACCGCCTCCTCCAGCTGCGCGGCACTCATACCGTGGCGCACGTCCACCTCCCCGGCCTCACGCAGGATGCTCGGTCCGGGCTCGGGGATCTCCTGGGTCACCAGGAAGCGCGGGGTGCTCATGGGTGGTTCTCCTCTGGGTCGTGAGGGGGACGGCAGTCCGGGGCCGGCACGGGACGACGACGCCGGCCGTCTCCGGCACGAAGCTGCGGCCCCGGGCGGTGCGGCGACGCCGGGCAACCCAGCCGGCCGCGCAGCGTCGTCGTCCCCGCCGGGAAGCACGAGACCCCGCCCGGCAGGGGCCGGAGCGGGGTCTCTGGGAGCGTGGCACCGCGCCGAGCGGGGCGTCACGCGGTGATCACATGGGTGATCAGATGAGGGACTTGGCCCCGGCGCGCGCCTTCTCGAAGCGCTCGGTGACGTCCGCCCAGTTGACGATGTTCCAGAAGGCCTTGACGTAGTCCGCCTTGACGTTCTGGTAGTCCAGGTAGAAGGCGTGCTCCCACATGTCCAGCTGCAGCAGCGGGATGGTGGCCACGGGCACACCGTTCTGCTGGTCGTACATCTGCTCGATCACCAGGTTGCCGGCGATGGGCTCGTACGCGAGGATCGCCCAGCCGGAACCCTGGATGGTGGTGGCCACGGCCGTGAACTGGTCACGGAAGCCCTCGAAGGAGCCGAAGAACTCGTCGATCGCCGCGGCGAGCTCACCAGTGGGCTTGTCGCCGCCCTCGGGGGACAGGTTCTTCCAGAAGATGGAGTGGTTGATGTGACCACCCAGGTTGAACTGCAGGTCCTTGGAGAGTTTGGCGGCACCGGCGGCGTCACCGTTGGCGCGGGCCTCCTCCATCTTCTCGAGCGCGGTGTTCGCACCGGTCACGTAGGTGTTGTGGTGCTTGTCATGGTGCAGCTGCATGATCTGCGCCGAGATGTGGGGCTCGAGGGCGGCGTAGTCGTACGGGAGGTCGGGGAGAGTGAACTTCTCAGCCATGGTGGAGCATCCTTCCAGTTGCGGGCGTGATGGCTCCACTGTCCAACGCTCCCGTTCCGCGGGTCAAGGACGTTCAGCCACCGGCGTACGGTGCCGGGCGTCCCGTCACGTTCCGTCACACCGCGTCTCCCCGGGGACGCGTCTGCCCTAGTCTCGGGGCATGCCAGCCGACGACGCCGCCCGCCCCGTCCCGCACCTCGCCCCCGGCGTCACCGTGGACCCGAGCACGCTGGAGATCCTGCCCGCGGAGCCCCACCACGCACGGGGCGTCGTGGAGCTGCGAGACGCCCTGGCGCGCTGGATGCAGGCTCGCGGCATCGACCAGTGGCGCGAGGGGGAGTTCGCCCAGCAGCACGTGGAGCAGGAGATCACCCGGGGCGAGTGGTGGGTCATGACGGACCCCCGGGAACCCGAGCGCGTCCTCGCGAGCGTCCGCGTGACCTGGGAGGACCTGCCCATCTGGGGCGAGCAGCCCGAGCCCGCCGGGTACATCCACGGCGTGGCCGTGGACCGTGCCCTGCGCGGCACCGGAACCGGAACGCGGCTGATCCGCGTGGCGGAACGCGCCATCGCGGCTTCGGGGCGCTCGATCTCCCGGCTGGACTGTGACGAGTCCAACCCCGTGCTCGAACCGTTCTACGCGGGCCTCGGCTACACACCCCGCGGGGCCGTGGACTTCGACGTGCCCGGCATGGACTACCGCGTACGGGTGCTGCGCATGGAGCGCACGCTGCGCCCGGGTGGCGGCCCCGTCACGAAGCACGGCGCCTCGGCGCCCAGGTGATGCGGGCGCCGAGGAGCCTCGCGCTGCCGACGGATCGAATGGTCCCCTCAGGCGCTCTGGGGGCGGCGCAACCGGGGCACCCCGGTGCACGAGGCGACCGGCTGCGTTCGGGGCGACCCTCCCGGCCGGTGCGTCACCTCGTGGCGCGCCCCGAGCCGAGTCTCCCGGGCGGCGGCCGTACCCGCGCGGCCGAGCACGTCCTCGCGCATGCATTCCAGCCCCCTGGTGACGGCACGTCGGACCAGTGCCCGGGTCAGGGGACACCGCCACCACAGCGCGCCCCGCATCCGCACCTCGTTGCGCAACCGCACCAGTACGCCACCGTCCACGCTGCGCCACGTGAACTCCGCCGTGACGTCCACGGTCCCCTTGGTGGTTCGCAGCAGGAGCGATTCGCCGGGGACACGGTCCGCCACGATCATGATGAATTCGCACGGCAACACCCCTCCGGAGGGCGTGAACTCCAGTGCTGCCCCCACCTCCAGCGGCGTTTCCAGGCACGTGGGCCAGTGGAACGTGACCCCGAACCAGCGCCCCATGGCCTCTGGCCGGCCGACCAACTCGTCGAACTGCTCCCGGCTCACCGGAACCTCCTGCTCCGCGAGCAGGCTGAAACCGTGGCCGGTGTTCTTCATCTGGGCTATCCGAACTGACATTTTTCCCCCTAGACGCGTGCTTCTCCCCAAGCCGCTCGTCCCACCGAGCGGCCCTTGCACGCAAGTAACCAGTGCTTTCAGTCTTATGCAAAGGGGAAGAATCTTCACCCCGCTCGGGGGACGTGACTCGTGCACAGCCGGTGGACAAGAGTTATCCACAGGAGTGGAGAAACCTGTGCATGATTCGAACACGTCTTCGACAGTGACTGGCCATCGTGGCCCTGCGCGCCGTAGAATGCCGCGTGACGTGCAGGAATACCGAACAATCGTCCGGTCGGCACCGGGGACGACAGCCGTGTAACTTATCCACGCCTGTGGACAAAGGCTGTGGACAAGAGCGAGTGCCCACCCCTTCGGGTGTACGCACCCCCACTTAGGGGGACAGTTATGTGACAGCGTTATTCCTCGCTCTCGGGGACACCCGGCGCCCACCCTGTATCCGTGTACCTCCGACAGTGCGAAGGTGGCGTGCACATGACCGCGGGGGCACCTGCCGTTCACTGCACAGCTTGTGCACAGAGTTATCCACAGGTGTGGAAAGAGGGGTGGGCGGCCGCGGCGCCACATGGGGCGATGCCCCCGTTTCCGCAGGTCAGCGCCGTGCTGCGGATATCCCCACGGTCTGTGGAGAACCCTGTGCACACCGCTGCGCACGGGCCTCCGCACGCCCTCAGGTGAACGGGACGTGAAGAACGCCCGGCGGTTCCCCGGTTCGGGGAGCCGCCGGGCGTTCCGGGCGCGGGCGGACTCAGGAGGCCTTGCCGTACCCGTGGTCCGTGAGCCACTGCTTCGCGGCGTCCGCGGGGTTCTGCTGCTCGTGCCCGCTGACCTTGCGGTTGAGGTCGATCAGGTCCTGCGTGGTGAGCTTGCCGGAGAACTTGTCGAGCGCGTCCACGGCGTTCCGGGGCAACCGGTCCGGAGCCGTGAGCGGCAGCACCTGCTGGGCGATGAAGTTGTTCTTCGGATCGTCCAGCACCACGAGCTTCTCGTCCTGGATGGCCGGGGTGGTGGTGAAGATGTCCGCCACCTGCGCGTCCCCCTTGGTGAGGGCCTGCACGGTGAGGGGGCCGCCGCCGTCGTTGATGGGCTGGAAGGACTTGAAGGAGCAGTCGTACTTCTGCTTCAGCCCGCTCGTGCCGTAGGCGCGCTCCTGGAACTCGGGCGGACCCGCCATGACCAGGTCCTTGCACACGGAGGAGAGGTCCGCCACGGACTTCAGCCCGTACTTGTCCGCGGTGGCCTGGGTGACCACCAGCGCGTCCTTGTCCTCGGCCTGGGAGGCCTTCAGCACCGAGAGGTCCTGGCTCTTGAGCTTCTCGGGCAGCGCCTTCATGATGTCCTGCGCAGAAGCAGCCGTGGCGTTCTTGTCCGCGAACAGCAGCAGATTGCCGGAGTAGTCCGGAACCACGTCCACGGAACCGTCCTTGACCGCGCCCACGTACGCCTCGCGCGCTCCGATCCCCGGGTTGGTCTCCACCTGGACCCCGGCGTCCCGCAGCACCCCGGCGTAGAGCTCCGCCACCACCTGCGACTCGGGGAAGTCCGCCGAGCCCACGGTGACCGTGTCCGAGGAGCCGCCCGAGGCGTCGTCGTTCTTGTCCGCGAGGGGATCCGAGCCGCCACCGCACGCGGTGAGGGCGAACACGGCCGTGGCGGCCGCGGCCACCCGGGCCGCGGGGCGCCAGGAGGCGCGCAGGGAGGAGTGCTGCGATGTCATGGTCGATCTCCTGTCAGTGTGAGACCCGGCGAGGTCACCAGGCGTTGGAAGAGCGCGAGAACGGCGTCCGCGGCGAGCGCGAGAACGGCCACGAGCACCACGGACGCGAGCATGCGCGAGTAGTCCCGCACCGCGAGCCCGTCGATCAGGTAGCGGCCCAGGCCGCCCAGGTTGATGTAGGCCACGATGGTCACGGTCGCGAGCACCTGCAGTGCGGCGTTGCGGATCCCGCCCAGGATCACGGGCAGCGCCACGGGGATCTCCACGCGCAAGAGGGTCTGGGACTCCGTCATGCCCATCGAGCGCGCGGAGTCCACCAGCGCCGGGGACACCGCCGCGATCCCGGAGTACGTCCCGGAGAGGATGGGAGGAATGGCCAGCAGCACGAGCGCCAGGATGGGTGGCATGAGGCCCAGCCCCATGAGCAGGGTGAACAGCGTGAGCAGACCCAGGGTGGGCAGGGAGCGCAGCGCCCCCGCCAGACCCACGACCACGCCCCCGCCGCGGCCGGTGTGGCCCACCCAGAGCCCCAGCGGGACGGCGACCACCAGGGCGATCGCCATGGTCAGCGCGCTGTAGCCCACGTGCTCGAGCAGGCGCACGGGAATCCCCGTGGGGCCGGCCCAGTTGGCCGGGTCGGTCAGGAACTGGGCGGCCTGTGCGAAGAGGTTCATGCGGGGGCACCTCCCGATTCCACGGTGGCCAGGGCACCGGCACCACCGCGCGCACCGCCGGGCCCGTTCTTGTCACGACGCCGCTCGGCCGGACGCCGGGCGCCGGCCCCCGTGCGCTGCCAGCGGGTCAGCGCGTGACCGAGCAGACGCAGCAGCTGGTCCAGCACCACGGCGATCACCACGGTGGCCACGATGCCCACCACGATCTCGGAGATGATCGAGCGGCGCAGCCCGTCCGTGAACAGGGTGCCCAGGGACTGGATGCCGATCACGGCACCCACCGAGACCATGGAGATGTTGGAGACCGTGGCCACGCGCAGCCCCGCGACCATCACGGGCACCGCGAGCGGCAGCTCCACGCCGAAGAAGCGGCGGACCGGCTTGTACCCCATGGCCGTGGCGGCCTGCAGGACGTCCCGGTCCAGCGACTCGAAGGCGTCCACGCACGAGCGCACCAGGATGGCGACCACGTACAGGGTCAGCGCCACGACCACGTTGCCCACGGACGTGATCTGCGTGCCCAGGATCAGGGGCAGCACCACGAACAGGGTGAGGGAGGGGATGGTGTAGAGCAGCGAGGAGCCGGTGACGAGCACGGGGCGCAGCCACCTGCTCCCGGCGGCCGCGCGGGCGAGCGGCACACTGACGAGCAGACCGATGACCACCGGGACCACCGACTGCACCAGGTGCGAGCCCGCGAGCTCCAGCACCGAGGACCAGTTGTTCGCCAGCCAGTTCACGCGCTCTCCACCCGGTCGTGGCGTGCCGCGCGCTGCGCCTCGATCGCGCGCATCACGTCCTCGCCGGGGACCACACCGGCCACTGCGCCGTCCTCCGAGACCGCCACGGCCTGCCCGGAGGGGGAGGACAGCGCGGCGTCGAGCGCGGTGCGCAACGAGTCCCCGCGGTGCCACAGGGTGCCGCCCACCCGCAGCTCCTCGCGTCCGGCGGCCTCGCCGCGCTCGTCCACGGGCAACCAGCCCACGGGGTGGTGGCGCGCGTCCACGGCAAGCACCCAGCCCGACGACGCCGCGGCGCCCGCTCCCTGCCACGGGGCCGGGTTCGCGCTGCCCGGGCCCACGACGGTGCGCTCACCGGTGTCCGCGTTCAGCACCGTGACGGGCTGCAGGTCCACGGGGGCATTCTCGAAGCTCAGGGAGCGGAAACCGCGGTCCCGGCCGATGAAGTCCGCCACGAAGTCGTCCGCGGGAGCACGCAGCAGCTCCTCGGGGGTCGCGTACTGGGCCAGGCGGCCACCGCGGGCGAAGACCGCCACGCGGTTACCCAGCAGGATGGCCTCGTCGATGTCGTGGGTCACGAACACGATGGTGCGGTGCAGCCGCTGCTGCAGATCCAGCAGCTCACGCTGCAGGTCCTGGCGCACCACCGGGTCCACCGCGGAGAACGGCTCGTCCATGAGGAGCACGGGCGGGTCCGCGGCAAGCGCGCGGGCAACTCCCACGCGTTGCTGCTGCCCGCCGGAGAGCTGGGCCGGATACCGGGTGGCCAGGGACTCGTCCAGGCCCACCGAGCCGAGCAGCTCGCGGGCGTTCGCGCGGGCCTCCCGCTTGGACACCCCGTTCAGCCGGGGCACGGTGGCGATGTTGTCCTCCACCGTCCTGTGGGGCATCAGACCGGACTGCTGCATCACGTAGCCCATGGAGCGGCGCAGCTGGGCGGCGGGGATGCTCGAGACGTCCCGGCCGTTGACCTCCACCACGCCCGAGGTGGGCTCCACCATGCGGTTCAGCATGCGCAGGGACGTGGTCTTGCCGCAGCCGGAGGGGCCCACGAACACCGTGAGGGATCCGGCGGGAACGTCCAGGTCCAGGTTGTCCACCGCTGCGGTGCCGTCCGGATAGACCTTGCTCACTCCGCGGTAGCGGATGGCCATGTCGGTCATGGGGTCCGTGTCCCTTCGTAGGCGTGGCACCATCCTAGTCACGCGCAACAATCAGTGAGCGAACTAATCAGTGCCCTCCGGAGCCAGGAACTCGTCCGGGATCCGCTCCGCGCCGGCCATGTCCGAGAGCAGGTGGCGGTCGATGGGTACGCCCCGGCGCAGCACGCTGATGCCGCCCCCGGGCTCGTGCAGCACGCACGCCACCTCCGCGTAGGAGCGCACACCTGCGCGGCGCAGCGCCCCGTGCAGCTCCGAGCGGGTGATGTGCGAACGCCGCAGGGCCTGCTCGTCCACCTCGTCCCCGGTCATCAGAATCCGCGCCGGGGCGTTGAAGAGCCGCTGCAGCCGCGGGCGCGTGCCCAGCTGTCCGAACACCACCTCCAGCAGGAACAGGGTGGCCAGGCCCAGCACACCGCTCGCGAGGGTGGGCGGGTGTCCCAGGATCACGCGTCCGGCCACGGCCCCGAGCATCACGGTGACCACCACGTCGAACGTGGACATGGCGGTGAGCACCCGCTGGCCGAGGAGGCGCACGAACACCAGGAACACCACGTAGATGCCCACTGCGGAGAGCACCACCCCCACCGCGTGCGGCAGGGTGATGCCGAGCTCCGCCCACAGGCCGTTCCATCCGGTCACGCAGCACTCCTGGGGCTCGGGGGAAACGACTGGTCCGCCGGGAACGCTACCGGGCGGCGTCGTGCTCCTGGCCGCCGGCGGCGAACTGGGTGGCGTGCAGCTCGGCGTAGCGCCCGCCGCGCGCCAGCAGCTCCGCGTGGGAGCCGCGCTCCACGATCCGCCCGGCCTCCACCACCAGGATCTGGTCCGCCTTGCGGATGGTGGAGAGCCGGTGGGCGATCACCACGGCGGTGCGCCCGGACATCGCCTCGTCCAGGGCCGCCTGCACGTGCGCCTCGTTGGTGGAGTCCAGGGCGGAGGTGGCCTCGTCCAGGATGACCACGCGCGGCCGGGCCAGGAGCAGACGCGCAATGGTGAGGCGCTGGCGCTCGCCCCCGGAGAGGCGGTAGCCGCGCTCCCCCACCACGGTGTCCAGCCCGTCCGGCAGGGACTCGATCACGTGGCGCAGCCGCGAGCGCTCCAGGGCATCCCACAGCTCGGCGTCCGTGACGCCCTCCCGCGCCACGCCCAGGTTGGCCCGGATGGTGTCGTGGAAGAGGTGGCCGTCCTGCATGACCATGCCCACGGTGTGGCGCAGGGACTCGAAAGTGGTCTCGCGGACGTCCTGGCCGCCGATGCGCACGGCACCGGAGTCCACGTCGTAGAGCCGCGCCACCAGCTGCGCGATCGTGGACTTGCCCGCACCGGAGGAGCCCACGAGCGCCACGGTGTGTCCTGCGGCGGCGCGGAAGCCGACGTCGTGCAGCACCTCCTCCCCGCCGCGCGAGTCCAGCACCGCGACGTCCTCCAGGGAGGCCAGCGAGACCTTGTCCGCGGAGGGGTAGGAGAAGGTGACGTGGTCGAACTCCACGTCCACCGGGCCCTCGGGCAGCGCACGGGCCGTGGGGCTCTGCGTGATCAGGGGCTTGATGTCCAGGACCTCGAAGACCCGCTCGAAGCTCACCACCGCGCTCATGATGTCCATGTGCGCGTTCGCGAGCATGGTCAGCGGAGTGTAGAGCCGGGTCAGCAGCATGCCCAGGGCCACCACGGAGCCGGCGTCGAGGTGCCCCAGCAGGGCCTGCGTGCCGCCCACCCCGTAGACCAGGGCGAGCGCGAGGGCGGAGACCAGCGTGAGGGCCGTGACGAACGTGGTCTGCAGCATGGTGGCGCGGATGCCGATGCCCCGCACGTCGTCCGCGCGCGCCGCGAACTCACGGGACTCCTCCGCGGGGTCGCTGTAGAGCTTCACCAGGGTGGCCCCACCGGCGGAGAAGCGCTCGGTCATCCGTGTGGACATCTGCGCGTTGTACTGGGCGGACTGGCGCTGCAGGGCGGCCAGCTTGCCGCCCATGGCGCGCGCGGGAACCAGGAAGATGGGCAGCAGCAGCAGGGACAGCACGGTCACCTGCCACGAAATGGTGACCATGACGCCCACCGTGAGCAGCAGGGAGACCAGGTTGGAGACCACCCCGGACAGCGTGCCTGCAAAGGCACGCTGCGCGCCGATCACGTCCGTGTTCAGCCGGGACACCAGGGCGCCCGTGCGCGTGCGGGTGAAGAACGCGAGCGGCATGGTCTGCACGTGGTCGTAGACCGCGGTGCGCAGGTCGTAGATCAGGCCCTCGCCGATCCGCGAGGACTGCAGGCGGCTGAGCAGGGACAGTCCGGCGTCCGCCACGGCCACCACTGCGATGGCAACGGCCAGCCACACCACCACGGAGATGTCGTGGCCGCCCGTGATGGCGTTGACCACGCGCCCGGCGAGCACGGGGGTGACGACCCCCAGGACGGCGAGCACCACGGAGACCAGGACGAACGCGATGATCGCGCCGCGGTGGGGCCTGGCGAAAGTGGCGATCCGCCGCACCGTCTCCCCGCTGATCCGGCGGCCCTTGTTCTCCTGGCCCTTCATGGTCTGCCACATGGCCATGTGCGCGCTCTGCATACTCACGCGCCACACTGTAGACCCGTGCTCAGACTCCCACAGCGGGCACGGCGGGGCTGCGGACGCCGGGGCCGCGGTGCCCCGGTTCCGCGCGGTCAGTCGGTCATTCGCCCGGTCGGACGTTCAGGACTTCCAGCGTTCAGGCCGAGCAGTCCAGTCCCAGAACGCTGCGGGCGGAGGCGCCGCAGTTCAGCGCGCGGCCGATCTCCCTCAGCTGGCCCACCTGCTCGTCGCTCAGCCGGTCGAAGACGATCTCCCGCACGTGGCGCACGTGCGCCGGGGCGGCCTCCTTGACCCGTTCCAGGCCGGCGGGCGTGATCTCGGCGATCACCACGCGACGGTCGTCCTGCCGACCCTCCCGCGTGACCAGCCCGTCCTTCTCCATGCGCGCGACGATGCGCGAGAGCCGGGACTGCGAAGTGTTCGTGGCGGTGGCCAGAGCTGACATCCGGTGCCGGTGGTCGGGCGCCTCGGACAGCATGGCGAGCACCAGGTACTCCGCCAGGGACATGCCCTCCTCGCTGCGCAGCTGACCCTCCACCGTTCCCGGCAGCCTGAACATGATCGACACGAGCGCAAGCCACGCCTCGCGCTCGTCCCCCGACAGCCACTTCGTCTCACTCATGGGAGAGATTCTAGTGAGCATATATTGACGCAGCAAATGTTTCCGGGCCGTCATGTCAGGCCGTACCTGGTACTCGGCCACGTGGAAGACGCCCTTGGCTGATTCATAATGGACCCATGGACTCCCTCGCCACCTGGCCCTCGCCCCTGTCTCTCGACGACCGCGGTTTCGACGCCGCCGCGATGCGCCAGCTGGGGCGGGCGTCGTCGTCCTCCGAACGCAGCGCGCGGGCCGAGGCCGCGGAGGGGGTCCAGGTCGAGACCGCGGAGGAGCCCGCAGCACAGGGCCCCGCCCCCTCGAAAGCGTCGCTCGGGGAGAAGCTGACCGCGTCCCTGCTGCTGGTGATCCCACTGGTCTCCGCCACCGTGGTGGTGCTCAGCGCGCTGCGCTGGGCGGACAGCCACAACGGCTGGTGGCTCGGGGTCGTCGCGGCGGTGCTGGTGCTCGCCGCGGTCTCCTGGGTCGCGGTGCTGCGGCGCTCGTTCGCCCGGGCGCAGGGCCACCTGGCGGCGCGGCTGCCGGGAGTGGTGGGGCACGGTGTGGGCATCATCCGCGAGCTGGACGTGGAGTCCCCGTTCGACGAGAACGGCATCTCGGACACCGTGACCGCGCACCTCACCCTGCGGGTCAACCCCACGCAGGGCCCCGCGTTCACCGGTTCCGTGGACGCGGTGTACCGGGCGGCGGACGCGGAGAAGCTCGAGGTCGGGGCGCACGGACCCGTCCGCTACCTGCGCTCGGACCCGGAGGCCTCCGTCACCATCGACGCCCGGCTGGACGCCGGGAAGGTGCAGCAGATCTACCGCGCGGCGGCCATGAACTGACACCCGCGCGGGGCGACGCCCGCGGGGGCTCAGGACGCGGAGTGCTCCCGCTCCTTGCGAGCTCCCTCCGCGGCGCCACGCGCAGGGGCGCGCAGGGCGGAGGACCCGCCGCGCGCCACCGCGGCGGGCGGGACGACGTCGTGCTGATCCGTCTCCGCCTCGGGCTCGGTGACCACTCGGGTCCCGGTGCCCCGGGCACGAGCGGGGGACTCGTTGATCTGGGTGATGCTCACGGCCATCACGTTGAGCACGATGCCCAGGATGGTGACGATCCATGCCAGAACGGGCATGGACCACACGGCGAAGAGCAGACCGATCACCACGAGTGCGAGCGAGGTGAGGTATGCGGGGGTCTTGGCGCGCCGGAAGTTGAACTGCATTCCCTTATTTCATCATGTTTGCGCACGGGGGCGCCCCCACCCACGGGCGCCCTCCCGACACTTCACCCAGAACTTAACCGCTTGTCAGACCCACCCGCGGCGCAGTTGACTGTGAGGTAGTTGTCAACGAAAGGACTGACGGAACATGACCAGGAACCAGACCGTGCAGCTCAACGACGGCCACTCGATCCCCCAGCTGGGCTTCGGCGTGTGGCAGGTGGACGCGGACGTGGCCGAGGACGTGGTGAGCCAGGCGCTGAAGATCGGCTACCGCCACATCGACACCGCCAAGATCTACGGTAACGAGGAAGGTGTGGGGCGCGCGATCGCCAGCAGCGGCATCCCGCGCGAGGAGCTGTTCGTCACCACCAAGCTGTGGAACGACGACCAGGGCTACGAGTCCACCCTGGAGGCCGTGGACAAGTCCCTGGAACGCCTGGGCCTGGACTACGTGGACCTGTACCTCATCCACTGGTCCCAGCCGGAGAAGGGCAAGTACCTGGACACCTGGAAGGCGTTCCAGGAGATCAAGGCGTCCGGCAAGGCACGCTCCATCGGCGTCTCGAACTTCACCGAGAAGGCCCTGCAGGACGTCCTGGACACCGGCGTGGTCCCCGCCGCGCACCAGATCGAGCTGCACCCGTACTTCACCCAGCAGGCCATGCGGGAGCTGGACTCCCGGCACGGGATCGTCACCGAGGCGTGGTCCCCGCTGGGCCAGGGCAAGGCGGACCTGCAGGACGAGATGATCGGGAAGATCGCCGAGGCGCACGGCGCCACCCCGGCGCAGGTGATCATCGCGTGGCACCTGG
Organism: Kocuria tytonicola; assembly: GCF_003687455.1. Classification (GTDB taxonomy): domain Bacteria; phylum Actinomycetota; class Actinomycetes; order Actinomycetales; family Micrococcaceae; genus Kocuria; species Kocuria tytonicola. The sequence goes on from NZ_PHOA01000022.1 coordinate 25,780, forward strand.
CCATCGGCAACGTGGTGTTCCCCAAGTCCGTCACCCCGCAGCGCATCCAGGAGAACTGGGACGCCCAGGACGTCACCCTCAGCCAGGACGAGGTACAGCAGATCAGCGCGCTGACCCGCGTCGACGGGCGCATCGGCCCGGACCCCGCGGACTTCAACGACTGATCCCGGCCGCCGTGCACACCGCGCCGGGGTGACCCGCAGCGGATCCCCGGCCAACGCCCCCGAGCCCCTCTCCGCAGGGACTCGGGGGCGTTCCTGCGGTGCGTCGAAGATCAGTTCACTGGACGTCCGGGTGCATCATGGTGAGTTATGAGTCAGCACACCCCGGTAGACGGCCCCCTCAGCGGCACGCCTGACCGCACCGCAGCACCCGTGGACCCGCACAACCCCGCGGGCAGGAAAACCTTCTTCGGCCAGCCCGGCATGCTGGCCAACCTCTTCTCCGTGGAGATGTGGGAGCGCTTCTCCTTCTACGGAATGCAGGCCCTGGTCCTGTACTACATGTACTACCCCGCAGCTCAGGGTGGTCTGGGCATCGACGAGGGCGTGGCCGCCGGCATCGTGGGTGCCTACGGGGGCACGGTGTACCTGTGCTCCATCCTGGGCGGCTGGGTTGCGGACCGCCTGCTCGGCTCCGAGCGCACCATGCTCTCCTCGGCCGTGCTGATCATGCTCGGCCACATCGCCCTGGCCTTCATCCCGGGAGTGGCGGGGCTGACCATCGGCCTGCTGAGCATTGCGATCGGCTCCGGCGGCCTCAAGACCACGTGCGTGAACCTCGTGGGCACCCTCTACGAGCGTGACGCCCCCCGCCGCGACGCAGGCTTCTCCCTCTACTACATGGGCGTGAACATCGGCGCCCTCTTCGGCCCGCTGCTCACGAGCTTCGCGTGGGGCACGTGGGGCTTCCACGCCGGGTTCGGCATCGCGGCGGTCTTCATGGCCCTCGGCCTCCTGCAGTACATCCTCACCCGCAAGGGCCTGCCCGAGACCGTCCACACCGTGGCCAACCGCCTGCCCCGCTCGCAGTACGGCAAGTGGGTCGGGATCGCCCTGGCGTTCGTCGCCGTGGTCCTGGTCCTGCTGTTCACGGGGATCCTCAACCCCGGCAACCTCTCGAACGCGGTGATCCTGGTGGTCGTGGTGGCCGCCATCCTGCTGTTCGCCACCATGCTCCGGGACAAGGGCCTCTCCTCGGACGAGCACTCCCGAGTCCTGGCGTTCATTCCCCTGTTCATTGCCACTGCGGCATTCTTCGCCCTCTTCCAGCAGCAGTTCACGGTGCTGGCCATCTACGCGGACACGCGCCTGAACCTGTCCCTCTTCGGCATGGACTTCAAGCCGTCGGCCGTGCAGTCCATCAACCCGGTGTTCATCATCGTGATGGGCATGGTCTTCGCCGCCGCGTGGACCAAGCTGGGCACCCGCCAGCCCAGCACCCCGGTCAAGTTCGGCATCGCGCTGCTGCTGATCGGTGTGGCGTTCCTGCTGTTCATCACCCAGGCCCAGACGGCCTCCGTGTTCGTCGGCTGGATCGTCCTCGTGCTGTTCTTCGCCACCCTCGGTGAGCTCTTCCTCTCCCCCGTGGGCCTGTCCCTGGCCACCAAGCTCGCGCCGCGGAAGTTCCCGGTGCAGATGGTGGCCCTGTACAACCTCTCGGTGGCGCTGGGCACCGCTCTCTCCGGCTCCCTCGCGGAGTTCTACTCCCGCGAGAACGAGGTGGGCTACTTCGGCACCATGGGCGCGATCACCATCGTGCTCGGCATCGTCATGCTGCTCGTGGCCAAGCCCGTCCTGAAGCTGATGCGCGGCATCCGCTGAGCGGACTGCCCACCTCCGGCACGCCGAGCGCCCCGTCATCCCCCGTGGATGCGGGGCGCTCGGCGCATCCGGGCCTGCGCGGCGTCGTCGTGGGTGCCGGCCGGCGCCACTGGCCCCGGGACTCCCCGCCCGGTTCCCCAGCCCCGCGCTCCGAGCGGGCAGGACGACGACGCCGCGCGCGCCCCGGGTGCCGATGACCCCCACGGGCGCCCGGCATACCTTAGGGTTGCCTGTACGCATGAGCCGCGAGTCACAGTTCACGCCCTGGAGGGTCCGACGGTGCGCGGCACGAGAAGGGCCAACCCCGGAGGAACACATGAGCGATTCCACGACACCGCGCGGTGCCACCTCGGCATCCAGCACGCCGAGCCGCGGCGTGGCCACGGCCGACCCCGCGACCGGAGGCACCGACCCCTCGGGGGAGAACCACGAGCTGAAGCGGGTCATGGGCCCGGGACTGCTCCTGCTGTTCATCGTGGGGGACATCCTGGGCACGGGCGTGTACGCCCTCACGGGCAACATCGCCGGTGAGATCGGCGGCGCGGCCTGGGCCCCCATCCTGGTGGCGTTCGTGGTGGCCACCATCACCGCGTTCTCCTACCTGGAGCTCGTGACCAAGTACCCCGGCGCCTCGGGTGCCGCGCTCTACACGCACAAGGCCTTCGGGATCCACTTCCTCACGTTCCTGGTGACGTTCGCGGTGCTGTGCTCGGGGCTCACCTCCGCGGCCACCGCCTCCAGCACCGTGGCCGCGAACTTCGCCAAGGGCTTCCACCTGCAGATGAGCCCCCTCGGGATCACCCTCGTGGCGGTGGGCTTCATGGCGCTGCTCGCGATCATCAACCTGCGCGGTGTGTCCGAGTCCGTGAAGCTGAACGTGGTGCTCACCTGCATCGAGCTCACGGGCCTGCTCATCGTGATCCTCGTGGGCTTCTGGGCCGCCGCCCAGGGCAACGCGGACTTCAGCCGCACGGTCATCTTCGAGACCTCGGACGACAAGGGCATGTTCCTGGCCCTGACCTCCGTGACCTCCCTGGCGTTCTTCTCCTTCGTGGGCTTCGAGGACTCGGTCAACATGGTCGAGGAGACCAAGGACCCCACCCGGAACTTCCCCCGCGTGATGCTGTTCGGTCTGTGCATCACGGGCGTGATCTACGTGCTGGTCTCCCTGTTCACCGTGGCGATCGTGCCCATCGGCCAGCTCGGCGAGTCCACCACCCCGCTGCTGGACGTGGTCAAGATCGGTGCGCCGAACATCCCCATCGACACCATCTACCCCTTCCTCACCATCTTCGCGGTGGCCAACACCGCCCTGATCAACATGCTCATGGCGTCCCGCCTGCTCTACGGCATGGCCAAGCAGGGCGTGATCCCGGGAGTGCTCGCCAAGGTACTGCCCGGTCGCCGCACCCCCTGGACGGCCATCCTCTTCACCACCGTCCTGGGCATGGTGCTGATCGTGATCGTGAACAACGCGATGGGCAAGAGCACCGCCTCCGCCCTGGGCGGCACCACCGCTCTGCTGCTGCTCGGCGTGTTCACCGTGGTCAACGTGGCCGCGATCGTCCTGCGGCGGGACCGCTCCCAGGAGGGCCACAAGTACTTCCACGCCCCGAAGGTGCTCCCCTACCTCGGCGCCGTCACGTGCGCGTTCCTGTTGGGGCCGTGGGCCCAGGACGCCATCGAGTACCAGATCGCCCTGGTGCTGATCGCGCTCGGCGTGGTGCTGTGGCTCGTGAACTTCCTGTACGCGCGCCTGTTCACCGGTCGCCGCACACGCTTCCAGCACCCCGAGGACATCGCCCACCTGGAGGACGTGGACCAGTGAGTCCGCTCCCCCAGATCCACCC
>NZ_PHOA01000230.1 GCF_003687455.1 Kocuria tytonicola
GGGGTTCCAGGAGGGGTGTCATGACCACTCACGGTGACGCCCCCAGCAACGAAGCCCCTAGCCAGGAAGGGTTATCAGGGGGTTCCAGTGCGGTGTTCACGATGAAGGAAGCCGCCGATGTGGCAGGTGTCAGCGTGAGCACCCTCCGCCGACGACGCGCCGAGCTGGAAGAAGCGGGGGCCACCATCACCTCCGCCGGGTGGCAGGTGCCCATGACCGCACTCATAGCCGTGAGCCTCATCCACGGCGACGAGGTCTCTCTCGAACGCGTCCGTTGGTGATGGTGGGGTGGGGTTAGAGCTTCTTGGATGCTTTGCCCACGCAGTAGCCGACGGTGCCTCCGCCGACTCCGGCAGCGGTGTAGCAGGCGGCGATTCCTACCCATCCAGTGG
>NZ_PHOA01000231.1 GCF_003687455.1 Kocuria tytonicola
ATTTATTTAAAACATTATCTGAAATGGCAGGGCGCTTTAGAGCTTGGAGTGAAAGTGTTGGTAAGTCAAAAGCGTTTAATGATTTTCTGAATTACCTTAAAACGAACGGACCAGTTGTCGCCTCATTAATCGGTAATGTGATTGGCGCTTTACTGAAATTTGTTGAAGCGATGGCGCCCATTGGTGCAATTGTTTTACAGGTTATTAATACAATCGTTCAATTTATATCCAATTTGTTTGAAGCCCATCCTGTAATTGCACAAATTATTGGTGTACTTATGAGTTTGTTTGGTGTGATGATGTCACTTTATACTGCAATTGAAGGAGTTGTGCTCGCGGTATCGACAGTGGCAGAAGTATTGGGTTTATTGGCCGGTCCAATTG
>NZ_PHOA01000232.1 GCF_003687455.1 Kocuria tytonicola
GGGGCGTCGCCCCGCCCCGTGAGATGGTCGACGCCGCCGCGGCCGCCCTGGGCGCGGGCCACCACCAGTACGCGCCCATCGTGGGGATCCCGGCACTGCGCGAGGCCATCGCCACGCACCAGCGTGCGTGCTACGGGCAGGAGCTCGATCCGGACGGACAGATCGCGGTCTGCGCCGGGGCCACCGAGGGCGTCACCGCCGCACTGCTGTCCCTGCTGCGGCCCGGTGACGAGGTGGTGCTGTTCGAGCCGCGCTACGACCTCTACAGCGCGGTGGTGGAGTTCGCCGGCGCCACCGCGGTGCCCGTGCCGCTGCTGCCGCCGGCCTTCGTGCCGGACCCCGACGACGTCCGCGCGGCCTTCTCCCCCCGCACCCGCGCCGTGG
>NZ_PHOA01000233.1 GCF_003687455.1 Kocuria tytonicola
CAAGTACATATTTATCAAAACTAATATGAATGGTGAATAAAATGAGAAAAACGACCACGATACCATGAGTTCATATGACTCTAAGGTAACAGTGGTCGTTTTTTAAGGCAGTCATTTTGAGAATCAAAGTAGTTATTCTTTTTAAACATGGTAGTTAAAAGCGTAATATCAATTAGTCGTCACATTTGTAAGTACTTTTTATTTTCCAGATAACTCTATATGATGACTCGTCCAACATCAATGCATGTCGATTCTATATTTCGAGAAAAAGCGTAAAAAACATTGAAAGTCCGCAGTTTGGACAGCATAAGCTAAATAAAAAAGACCGGGCATTATCCCAGTCTCTCAGTATAATCATATCATGGAACACATTCACAATAAGC
>NZ_PHOA01000234.1 GCF_003687455.1 Kocuria tytonicola
GCCGACGACGCGCCGAGCTGGAAGAAGCGGGGGCCACCATCACCTCCGCCGGGTGGCAGGTGCCCATGACCGCACTCATAGCCGTGAGCCTCATCCACGGCGACGAGGTCTCTCTCGAACGCGTCCGCGGGGGCGGCCCTTTAGGCCGCCCCCGCGGACGCGTCCGTTGGTGATGGTGGGGTGGGGTTAGAGCTTCTTGGATGCTTTGCCCACGCAGTAGCCGACGGTGCCTCCGCCGACTCCGGCAGCGGTGTAGCAGGCGGCGATTCCTACCCATCCAGTGG
>NZ_PHOA01000235.1 GCF_003687455.1 Kocuria tytonicola
GCCAGCTAACGCCGACGCCATTCTTGGTCTGACGGAAGTGGATATTGCTGCCGGTGACAAAGCGGCGGCACGTAGCCAGCTGGCGAAACTGCCCGCTACCGATAACGCCTCGCTCCGCCGCCCGCGCTGCATATCAGAATGTCCTGACGCGGGAGCCAGCTAACGCCGACGCCATTCTTGGTCTGACGGAAGTGGATATTGCTGCCGGTGACAAAGCGGCGGCACGTAGCCAGCTGGCGAAACTGCCCGCTACCGATAACGCCTCGCTCCGCCGCCCGCGC
>NZ_PHOA01000236.1 GCF_003687455.1 Kocuria tytonicola
TTAGCGTGGGTCATGAGCGGGTTCTTTCGTGCGGATGGGTTGTTGAGGAACTTCCATCCTGCGGGGTAGAGCCCGCTCACCTCACATCAGCCCACCGCTCGTGCCAACAACCTCATGCCCCACAACATCTAGGGCGTGTCTGACAAAGCCTTCGCCCAGGTGATGACGGAGTGCAGGATGATGGCGGCGCGGTAGGTCACAGCGTGTTTGTCGTACCGGGTCGCGATGGCGCGCCATTGTTTGAGCTGGCAG
>NZ_PHOA01000237.1 GCF_003687455.1 Kocuria tytonicola
CGCGGGTGGTTCGTGTGGCAACGCACTGTACCGAAGCTGATGTTTCCGCCCAGGACGTTGTTGCTGCCAGGAATCGGCACTATTCACGATCTGAAAAATGCCTGGCAGGCTGGCGCGCGGGTGGTTCGTGTGGCAACGCACTGTACCGAAGCTGATGTTTCCGCCCAGGACGTTGTTGCTGCCAGGAATCGGCACTATTCACGATCTGAAAAATGCCTGGCAGGCTGGCGCGCGGGTGGTTC
>NZ_PHOA01000238.1 GCF_003687455.1 Kocuria tytonicola
GGGTGTCATGACCACTCACGGTGACGCCCCCAGCAACGAAGCCCCTAGCCAGGAAGGGTTATCAGGGGGTTCCAGTGCGGTGTTCACGATGAAGGAAGCCGCCGATGTGGCAGGGGTCAGCGTGAGCACCCTCCGCCGACGACGCGCCGAGCTGGAAGAAGCGGGGGCCACCATCACCTCCGCCGGGGGGCAGGTGCCCATGACCGCACTC
>NZ_PHOA01000239.1 GCF_003687455.1 Kocuria tytonicola
ACAGGTGCCGGCACGTTAAATCATATCAGGCGTAATACCACAACCCTTAAGTTAGCGCTTATGGGAGTGATCCCCGCCACTTTACAGGTGCCGGCACGTTAAATCATATCAGGCGTAATACCACAACCCTTAAGTTAGCGCTTATGGGAGTGATCCCCGCCACTTTACAGGTGCCGGCACGTTAAATCATATCAGGCGTAATACCACAAC
>NZ_PHOA01000023.1 GCF_003687455.1 Kocuria tytonicola
GTCCTACACCGTGCTGCGCTCCCCTGCCGCCCACACCGCGGAGCTGGAGGTCAAGAGGTCCCGCTTCCTGGCGGTGCTCACCCGGGTGCAGAGCGAGGCGCACGCCAGGGAGGTGATCGCCGAGGTGGCCGCGCGGCACCGGGATGCCCGGCACCACTGCACGGCCTTCGTCCTCGGGCCCACCCGGGACACGGCGCGCTCCTCCGACGACGGCGAGCCCTCCGGAACCGCGGGCATGCCCATGCTGCAGGCGCTCACCCAGTACGCGACACCCGCTCAGCGCGCCGCGGGCGAGCCCGGTGACCTCTCGGACGTGTGCGCCGTGGTGGTGCGGTGGTTCGGCGGGGTCAAACTCGGAGCAGGCGGCCTGGTCCGGGCCTACGCGGGCGCCGTGAGCGCTGCGCTGGACACGGCTCCCCTGACCCGTCGGCTGCGCTGCCGTCCCCTCACACTCACGGCGCCTCACTCGGACGCGGGCCGCGTGGAGGCCGAGATCCGCGCACACGGCTTCACGGTCCTTCCCACCGAGTACGACGCCGCCGGGGCCGTTCTCCACGTCCTGGTACCGGACCTGCCGCCCGAGCTGGACGCCGCCCGCCGCGCGCTGGCGGGCATCACCTCCGGTGCCGCCGACGTCCGCACCGGACCCGTGAGCTGGCACGACCTGCCCGGGGACTGAGCACCGGGCGGCCGCACCGGTGGCCGCACCTTTTCCCTGCAGGACGCGGCGCGATCCGCCACCAGCACTCCGGCCGCACCTCGGCAGGGTGCCCCGGGCCCTCTCGCACCACCACGTCGGCAGCACCCGGGGCCCGACGCAACGACGAGGTCCCGCACCCCCGAGGGGGTGCGGGACCTTGCCCGGCGTGCGGTGCCCGTCACCGGGCACCGCAGCTCACTTCACAATGCTCAGTGGCCGGTGAGCTTCTCGCGCAGCGCGGCGAGGGCCTCGTCGGACGCGAGCGTCCCGGAGTCCTCGGCCGGAGCCTCGGAGGAGTAGCTCGTGGGACCCGAGGAGTGGCTCGGGGACGCCGAGGACGAGGAGGAGGAGGAAGAGGACGAGGTGGTCGCGGCCTCCTGGTCGTCCTGGATGTGCTTGCGCACCTGCTCCTTGTGGGCATCCCAGCGGGACTGGGCCTGAGCGTACTGCTCCTCCCACGCCGCGCGCTGGTCCTCGTAGCCCTCGATCCACTCGTTGGTCTCGGGATCGAAGCCCTCGGGGTACTTGTAGTTGCCCTGGTCGTCGTACTCGGCGGCCATGCCGTACTGGGCGGGGTCGAACTCGGTGGACTCCGGGTCCACACCCTCGTTGGCCTGCTTCAGGGACAGCGAGATGCGGCGACGGTCCAGGTCGATGTCGATGACCTTGACGAACAGCTCCTCGTTCACGGAGACGACCTGCTCGGCCATGTCCACGTGGCGCTGCGCCAGCTCGGAGATGTGCACCAGGCCCTCGATGCCGTCCTCGACGCGCACGAACGCACCGAAGGGAACCAGCTTGGTGACCTTGCCCGGCACGACCTGGCCCAGGGCGTGGGTGCGGGCGAAGAGCTGCCAGGGATCCTCCTGGGTGGCCTTCAGGGACAGGGAGACGCGCTCGCGGTCCATGTCCACGTCCAGCACCTCGACCGTGACCTCCTGGCCGACCTCGACGACCTCGGACGGGTGGTCGATGTGCTTCCAGGACAGCTCGGAGACGTGCACCAGGCCGTCCACGCCACCGAGGTCCACGAACGCACCGAAGTTGACGATCGAGGAGACGGTGCCCGTGCGGACCTGACCCTTCTGCAGCTGCTGCAGGAAGTTGGCGCGCACCTCGGACTGGGTCTGCTCGAGCCAGGCACGGCGGGACAGCACCACGTTGTTGCGGTTCTTGTCCAGCTCGATGATCTTGGCCTCGAGCTGCTGGCCGATGTACGGCGCGAGGTCGCGGACGCGGCGCATCTCCACGAGGGAGGCCGGGAGGAAGCCGCGCAGGCCGATGTCCAGGATGAGGCCGCCCTTGACGACCTCGATGACGGTGCCGGTGACGACGCCGTCGTCCTCCTTGACCTTCTCGATGTCGCCCCAGGCACGCTCGTACTGAGCGCGCTTCTTGGAGAGGATCAGGCGGCCTTCCTTGTCCTCCTTGGTGAGGACCAGAGCCTCCACCTCGTCACCCACGGCCACGACATCGTCGGGGTTGATGTCGTGCTTGATGGACAGCTCGCGAGAGGGGATGACACCTTCGGTCTTGTACCCGATGTCCAGGAGGACCTCGTCGCGGTCGACCTTGACGACGGTGCCTTCCACGAGGTCGCCGTCGTTGAAGTACTTGATGGTCGCGTCGACAGCGGCGAGGAAGTCCTCCTCGGTTCCGATGTCGTTGACGGCAACCTGCTGGGTGGTGGTGGTCATGTAGTAGGGACTCCGATGGAATTGGTGTGATGGATTGTCACTTCCGCGGCCGGCCCGGTGGGGCACGACGCAGCGGAAGCGTCGAACTTGGTGTGGGCGTGCGAAAACACGCACCGTGCCAGTCTAGTGGCCGGCCGGTGCGGGTTCAAGCCTGCGCCGCTCAGAACGGGGAGATGCAGTACGGGTCCGCGGGGGTGGACATCAGGTCCTGCAGGTCGCGCAGCGCGGTCTCGTCCCGCACGCGCAGCAGGCCGGCGTCGTGCAGCGTGGACGCCTTGACCGCGCCCAGGTACAGCGAGCCCAGCAGGTCCACCGTGAGGGCGGCGTCGGCGCCCTCGGGCAGCTCGACGGCGGGCAGGGACTTCCCGGCGCGGTCGTCGTCCGTGCGGGGCCGGTCCCCCACTCGCTCCACGCGGGTCTGCTCCCCCGTGGTGTCGATGGTGAACAGGCCGTCCGCGAAGTCCATGGGGTCCACGATCGACAGCGTGATCCTCCGGTGGGCGGTGTAGTGCCGTGCGGACAGCGCCGCCACGGGGTCCAGCACGCGCAGCCACACCCGGTCCGCGCGCTTGTGCACGGTGTAGGCGGACATGTCCACCATTCCCCACATCAGCGGGTCCTCGATGGGCGCGGACCGGTAGCGCACCTCGGTCACGAGGTCCAGGTTGCACAGGAACTCCCACAGCGCGATCCGTGCCTGCGGCGTGGCCCCCACGAGGTCCACGACCTCCAGGGTGCCCTCGTAGCCCTGGGTGGGCAGGAACTTGTAGCTGACGTAGCCGTCGGGCCCGCCCTGCTCGTCGTAGTGGACGGCCGTGCGCAGCTCGGGCTCGGCGGCACCGCGGTGCCAGTTCCACTGCCCCGAGACGTAGTCCCACCACTTCGTCGTGCGCAGCAGCGAGCCCGCCGTGGCACGGTGGAAGCGCCCGAAGATCTCCGGGGCGAGCCGGGCCACCGCCAGGTTGTCCGCCATCTCCACGCTGCCGGTGGTGGGCGCCTTGAGCTGCAGCCGGGTGTGCGCGTCCACCGTGATCTCGGCATTGAACGTGGCGGCACCGAAGCCGAAGCGGCCGTAGATCGTCGCCTCCGAGGCCGTCAGTGCGGCCACCGGGAAGCCGGCCTCGTGCGCCTCGGTGAGGTCCTCGGTCATGAGGCGGCGCAGCAGCCCGCGGCGCGCGTGGGTGGGGCGCACGGTGACCTCGGAGATGAGCCACGCCGGGATGCTGCGGCCCTCCCCCAGGGTCAGCTCCGAGTTCCACGAGCAGAAGGTGGCCACGGGCCGGTCCGCTCCGAGAGCTGCCGGTGGCACGGGGTCCGCCGTGTAGACCGAGCGCAGGCGGGTGCCGGCCTCACGCAGTGAGCGCAGGATGTGCGAGGTGGCCTCGTCCGTGGGCTCGGAGTCGTGGAAGCCCTGGTACACCGCACGGTTCCACTGCACCGCCTCCGGGTTCTCCGCGAGCGGTCCCTCGCTCACGTGGAAGCGCCGGAGCACGTAGGTGTTGCCGCGCGCGCTGTGGGTGCTCTCGCGGGGCGGCTCGTGCTGGGGGGTGGTGCTCATGGGCTCCTCGTTCCGTCAGGGGGTGGTGGTCACGGGTGCGCGGTGCCGGGGTCGGGCCGCCGCGGCTCGGGGCAGGGTGGTCAGTGCGCGGCCTGGTGCCACGTGCGACCGGTGCCCACGTTCACGTCCAGCGGCACCGTGAGGTCCGCGGCACCGGCCATCCGCGTGCGCAGGATCTGCTCCACGGCGTCCCGTTCCCCGGGGGCCACCTCCACGATGAGTTCGTCGTGGACCTGCAGCAGCACCCGGGAGCGCAGCTGCTCCTCCCGCAGGGCACGGTCCACCCCGATCATGGCCTTCTTGATGATGTCCGCGGCCGAGCCCTGGATGGGCGCGTTCAGGGCCATGCGCTCGGCGGCCTGGCGGGCCTGGCGGTTGTCGCTGGTGAGGTCCGGGAGGTAGCGGCGGCGGCCGTCGATGGTCTCGGTGTAGCCCTTGGACCGGGCCTCCTCCACGACGCCGCGCAGGAAGTCACGCACGCCGCCGAAGCGCTCGAAGTAGCCGCTCATCATGGTCCGTGCCTCGTCCACGCCGATGCCCAGCTGCTGGGAGAGCCCGTAGGAGCTCAGCCCGTAGACGAGTCCGTAGCTCATGGCCTTGACCTTGGACCGCATCTGCGGGGTGACCTCCTCGGGGGCCACGTCGAACACCCGAGAGCCCACGAAGCGGTGCAGGTCCTCGCCGCCGCGGAACGCCTCGATGAGACCCTCGTCCCCGGAGAGGTGCGCCATGATGCGCATCTCGATCTGCGAGTAGTCCGCGGTCATGAGGCACTCGAACGGGCCCTCGGCGTCCTCCCCGACCACGAAGACGTCACGGATGCGCTGGCCCTGCTCCGTGCGCACCGGGATGTTCTGCAGGTTCGGCCCCGTGGAGGACAGCCGCCCGGTGGCCGCCACGGTCTGCTGGTAGGTGGTGTGGATCCGGCCGTCGTCCGCGATCGCGTCCCGCAGCCCGGCGACGATCTGCTTGAGCTTGGAGTACTCCCGCCAGTTCATCAGCGCCACGAGGAACCGGGAGCCCGGGGTCTCCGGGGAGACCTTGCCGATCAGGTCCGCCACCGCGGCGGCGTCCGTGGTGTAGCCGGTCTTGGTCTTCTTGGTCTTGGGCAGCCCGAGCTCGTCGAACATCACGGCCTGCAGCTGCTTGGTGGAGCCCAGGTTGACCTCGTGGTCCAGCTGCGCCTGCGCCTGCTCGAACGCCTGGTCGATGGGCTGCTGCAGGTCCTCGAAGAGCCGGTCGATCCCCGGCCGGTCCATGGCGATGCCCGTGGCCTCCATGCGGGCGAGGATCACGGCCAGGGGCATCTCCAGATCGGTGAGCAGCCCCAGCTGGCCGTCCGCCTCGAGCAGTGCGCGCAGGTGCTCGCTGAGCATGCGGCACCCGCTGCCCAGGGTGGCCTGGCGGCTCAGCTCGGCGTCGGAGACACCGGCCAGGACGTCGTCGTCGCCCAGAACGAGCTCGGTCTGACCGTGCGCGTCGGCCCCGGCCGCGGCGGCGGGCACCTCCGCGTCGAGGTGCTGCGCGAGCTGGGCCTCCAGCTCGTAGGAGCGCAGGGCGGGACGGAGGATGTAGCCCGAGAGCTGGACGTCGTCCACGACGCCCGCGAGCGTGATGCCGCGCTGGACCATCCCGTGGTACAGGTCCTTGAGACCGTCCACGATCTTGGGGGCCGCGGGGTCCCCGAGCCACTGCTCCACGGCCGTGGTGAGGGCCTGGTCCGCTGTCACGAGGTCCACTGCCGCCCCCGTCTGCCCGGTGAGCACGAGCGTGGTGACCTCCTGCCCGGAGGGAGCCTTGGGATCGGAGGAGAGCCGCCGCACGACCACCGGAGCGTCCGCCGGCTGGGCGCCCAGCCAGGCCGTGAAGTCCTCGGCCGAGCCCACTCTGGTGACGTCCGTGACGGCGGGGAGCAGGGCGGCGTCGTCCGCGGGTGCGGCTCCGCCGAAGGCGTCGAGCAGACGTCCGCGCAGCTGGGAGCCGAACTCGAGCTCGTCGAAGACCTCGCCCACGCGCTCGGGGTCCGCGTGCGGCAGGGCGGCCGTGGCGAGATCCACGTCCAGCGGCAGGTCCGTGACCAGGCGGTTGAGCTTGCGGTTGCGGCGCACGAGGTCCTCGTGCTCCCGCAGGGCCTCGCCCTTCTTGCCCGAGATTTCGTCCGCGTGCGCCAGCAGGGACTCCACCGGCCCGTACGCCGCGATCCACTTGGCCGCGAAGCCCGGACCCACGCCGGGGACCCCGGGAAGGTTGTCCGCGGTCTCCCCCGTGAGGGCGGCGAGATCGGGGTAGTTCTGGGGTGCCACCTTGTACTTCTCGAACACCGCGGCCGCATCCATGCGGCGCAGGTCCGAGGGGGTGCGGCCGGGGTAGACCACCGTGACGTGGTCCGTGATCATCTGGAAGGCGTCCCGGTCCCCCGAGAACACGAGGACCTCGAAGTCCTCGGCCGCGGCCCGCGCGGCGAGCGTGGCCAGGACGTCGTCCGCCTCGTAGCCCTCCATGGTGATGATGGGAACGCCCAGTGCCTCCAGGATGCGCTGGATGTTGGGAACCTGGCCGTGGAACTCCTCCGGCGTCTCGTCTCGGCCGCCCTTGTACTCGCCGTACTCCTGGGAGCGCAGCGTGGGGCCCTCGAGGTCGAAGGAGACCACCAGGTGGGTGGGCTGCTCCTCGCGGACGAGCTTCACCATGGTGTTCACGAAGCCGTAGACGCCCTCGGTGTGCACGCCCTCGGAGGTGACGAACCCGGGCCCGCCACCGTACTCGGCGGCGCGGGACAGCGCGAAGAAGGCGCGGAACGCCAGGGAGTGGCCGTCGATGAGCAGCAGCCGCTTCTCGGGACGCGAGACCGGCACCGGCAGCGGCACGCTCTGCGGGCTGTCGGTCTTCTCACCGATCACCACGGTGCGGGTCTCGGGCGCGTCCTGGCTGTCCTGCTTGCTCGTCTCAGTCACGGGACCCATCCTAGGGCCACCTTCGGACAGCCACCGGGCCGCGGCGGGCGGTGCGGTTCAGGCCACCTGGTGGATGATCGCCTCGGCGACCTCTCGCATGGACAGCCGCCGGTCCATGGACGTCTTCTGGATCCAGCGGAACGCCTCGGGCTCGGAGAGGCCCATCTTGGTCTGCAGCAGGGACTTGGCGCGCTCCACGAGCTTGCGCGTGGCGAACTGCTCCTTCAGGTCCGCGACCTCGTTCTCGAGCGCGGCGATCTCCTCGAAGCGGGACAGGGCGATCTCGATGGCGGGCACCACGTCGTCCACCGTGAACGGCTTGACCACGTACGCCATGGCCCCGGCCTCCCGCGCGCGCTCCACGAGCTCCCGCTGGCTGAACGCGGTGAGCAGCACCACCGGTGCGATCCGCTGCGCGGCGATCTGCTCGGCGGCGGTGATGCCGTCCATCACCGGCATCTTCACGTCCATCAGCACCAGGTCCGGGCGGTGCTCCGTGGTCAGCGCCACGGCCTGCTCCCCGTTCTCCGCCTGTGCGAGCACCCGGTAGCCGGCGTCCTCGAGCATCTCGACGATGTCCATGCGGATCAGTGCCTCGTCCTCCGCGACCACCACGGTGCGGGGAGCCGCACCGGAGGCACCTGCGTCCACGAGGGTCTGCTCGCTCGTGGGCTCCGGGGCGGCGGGTTCGGGGGTGTTCGGCGATTCGGACACGGTCACTCCTGGGTTCGGGGGTCTGCTCGATGCTGTCGACACAGCATCCAACCACGGGTGGGCGGCGCGCACCGCGTGGCGGGGAGCACAGTCGCGGGACCGGTGCGGACACCGCCTCCAGCGTAGTCCCCTCCCGGACACCCCTTCCCGGACCCGCGGCCGCGGAGAGCGACGCCGGACCGCCCTGCGACCCGGGGCCGGTACCGGGGGTCATGTATGCTGTACCCGCTGTCGGCCGGGTCACCACCCGTCCGCACGCATCGGCCCAAGTGGCGGAATTGGCAGACGCGCCGCACTCAAAATGCGGTATGGAGACATGTGTGGGTTCGAGTCCCACCTTGGGCACCCCGAACTAACTAGTCAGAGCAGTACAGGAACGGCCTCGCTGACGCGGGGCCGTTCGTCGTCGGCCGGCCCTCTCGCACGACGACGGCGCACGGTGCGGATCCAGGGGATCTGCACCGTGCGCCGTCGTCACCACGCTCCGCTTCGCTTACGCGACCGACCCACCCTGGGGCGGGCCGCTCACGTGCGCGTCAGGGTGCGCACCGGGCCGGTCGGCGGCTCACGGCTCGCGCCAGGACGCCGAGCCCGGGAGGTTCATGCCCCACGGACGGATGCCCTCGTGCGGCTCGCGCTGCGGGGCCTCCCCCGCGTCCTGGAGGTCACCCACGCGGTGCACCTTCACCAGGTTGGTGGAGCCGGCGTGTCCGGGGGGCGAGCCGGCGCAGATGACCACCATGTCCTCGGTGTCCGCCAGCTCCTGCTCCAGCAGGTAGTGGTCCACCTGGCGGGTCATGTCGTCCGTGTGCTCCACGCGCTCCACCAGGATGGGCTGCACGCCCCACAGCAGCTGCAGCCAGGACTGCACGCTCTTCTCGGGGGTGAACGCGAGGATCGGGCGGTCCGGGCGGAGCCGGGACAGCCGGCGCGCCGAGTCCCCGGACTGCGTGAACGTGCAGATCCAGTTCACGTCCAGCTGCCGGGCGATCGTGACCGCCGCGCGGGTGATGGCACCACCACGGGTGCGGGGCTCGGTGCCCAGCGGGGGCATGCGGTCCATGCCCTCGCGCTCGGTGGCCTCGATGATGTCCGACATGGTCTCGAGGGTCTTGATGGGGTACTTGCCCACCGAGGTCTCGCCGGAGAGCATCACGGCGTCCGCGCCGTCGAGCACCGCGTTGGCGCAGTCCGAGGCCTCCGCGCGGGTGGGGCGCGGGTTGTCGATCATAGACTCGAGCACCTGGGTGGCCACGATCACGGGCTTGGCCCAGCGACGGGCCAGCTCGATGGCGCGCTTCTGCACGATCGGCACGGCCTCCAGGGGCAGCTCCACGCCGAGGTCGCCGCGGGCCACCATGATGCCGTCGAAGGCGTCGATGATCTCGTGCAGCGCGTCCACGGCCTGGGGCTTCTCGATCTTGGCGATCACGGGGATCCTGCGACCCTCCTCCGCCATGATCTCGTGCACGCGGGTGACGTCCTTGGCGTCCCGCACGAAGGACAGCGCGATGATGTCCACGCCGCGCTGCAGGGCCCACCGCAGGTCCGCCTCGTCCTTCTCGCTCAGGGCCGGGACGTTCACGGCCACGCCGGGCAGGTTGATGCCCTTGTGGTCGGAGACGGTTCCGGGGACCACCACCTCGGTGGTCACGTCCGTGTCCGTGACGGCCGTGGCGCGCAGGGCCACCTTGCCGTCGTCGATCAGCAGGGGGTCCCCCACGTTGACGTCCCCGGGCAGGCCCTTGTGGGTGGTGGAGCACAGCTGCCTGGTGCCGGGCACGTCCCGCACCGTGATGGTGAAGGTGTCCCCCTCCGCGAGGTCGTGCGGGCCGTCCTGGAAGCTGCCCAGGCGGATCTTGGGGCCCTGCAGGTCCGCCAGGATCGCCACGGTGCTGCCGAGTTCCTCACTCGCACGGCGGAGGTTCTCGTAGGAGGCGTTGTGCACTGAGTGGTCGCCGTGGCTCATGTTGAGCCGCGCCACGTTCATACCGGCCTGGATCGCTCGGGTGACGTTCTCGTACGAGGAAATGGCCGGGCCGATGGTGGCCACGATCTTCGCTCGACGCATGTGGAGACTCCCTTTCGGAGGACGGGTGGTTGGCACACACGGAAGAAGCGGCCGGGCCGTGCAGCGCGTTGCTGCGTGGCCGCGGCCGCTCCGCCGGTGTTGTCCCCAGCCTAGCAATCCGGGCGCGCAAAGAGTATGAGCGAGCTGATGGACCGGTGACCGGTGGATCACACCCGCCATCCCCACCGGGCGGCGGGATCCGGTTCAGAGGCTCAGGTCGATGGCCCGGTCCGAGGGGGCCACGGGCTCCGGGAGGCGGGTCTGACCCGTGAGGTGGCGCTCCACGTGCGCGGCGCACGCCCGCCCCTCCGCGATGGCCCACACCACGAGGGACTGGCCACGCCCGGCGTCCCCGCACGAGAACACTCCGTCCACGGCGGTCATGTAGGTCTCGTCGCGCGCCACGTTGTCCCGGCGGTCCAGGGCCACGGGCAGCTGCTCCGTGAGCTCGTCGGACTCGTTGCCCGTGAAGCCGAGGGCCAGCAGCACGAGGTCCGCAGGCAGCACCCGCTCGGTGCCGGTCCGAGGTCCGCGCGAGCCGTCCTCGCGGTACTCGGTCTCCGCGACCCGCAGCCCGGTGACCCGGCCGTCCTCCGAGCCCACGAACTCCACGGTGGAGGCCAGGAACGTGCGCTCACCGCCTTCCTCGTGGGAGGTGGAGACCTCGAAGACCCGGGGCATCATGGGCCAGGGCTCCTCGTCCGCCCGGTCAGCGGGCGGCTTGCGGCCGATCGCGAGGGACGTCACGGACGCCGCGCCCTGCCGCAGGGCGGTGCCGATGCAGTCCGAGCCGGTGTCCCCGCCGCCCAGCACGATCACGTGCTTGCCGCTCGCGTCGATGGGATCGACCACCTCGTCCCCCTCCACCGCGTGGTTGGAGCGCACGAGGTAGTCCATGGCGAAGTGCACACCCTGCAGCTCGCGGCCCGGGATGTCCAGATCACGGGGACGCGTGGCACCGGTGGCCACGATCACGGCGTCGTAGCGCCTGCGCAGCACGTCCCACGTGATGTCCTTGCCGATCTCCACTCCGGGGCGAAACCTGGTGCCCTCCTGGCGCATGACGTCCAGCCGGCGCTCGAGCACCGACTTCTCGAGCTTGAAGTCCGGAATGCCGTAGCGCAGCAGCCCACCGATGCGGTCGTCGCGCTCGTACACGGCCACCGTGAACCCGGCCTGCGTGAGCTGCTGCGCCGCCGCGAGTCCCGCGGGGCCGGAACCCACCACCGCGACGGTCTTGCCCACGAGGCGCTGCGGGATGCAGGGCTCCAGCAGACCGTCCTCAAACGCCTTCTCGCCGATGGCGTACTCCACCTGCTTGATGGTCACCGGCTCCTGGTTGATGCCCAGCACGCACGAGGACTCGCACGGTGCGGGGCACACCCGGCCGGTGAACTCCGGGAAGTTGTTGGTCGCGTGCATGCGCTCGGACGCCTCGTCCCAGCGGTCGCGCCAGACGAGGTCGTTCCACTCGGGGATCAGGTTGCCCAGGGGGCAGCCCTGGTGGCAGAAGGGCACGCCGCAGTCCATGCAGCGCCCGGCCTGCTCGTGCAGCACACCGGCCTCCTGCCGCTGCTGCACCTCCTTCCAGTCCATGAGCCGCACCGGGACGGGGCGCCTGGGTCGGTCCTCTCGCGAGCGGACCTTCAGGAAGCCACGGGGATCAGCCACGACGGGTCACCTCCAGGATCTTGTGCCAGGTGCCGTCGCCGTCCGGGTCCTCGCCCGTGGCTTCGGCCTCGTTGCGCAGTGCGAGCACCGCGGAGTAGTCCCGCGGCAGCACCTTGGTGAAGCGGGTCATGGTCTGCTCCGGGTCCGCGAGCAGCTCCGCGGCGAACGCGGAACCCGTCTCCTCGCGGTGGCGCCGGAGCAGGCCCACCAGCAGCTCGCGGTCCTTGCCGTCCACGTGGGACAGCTGCAGGTCCCCGCCCTCGCGGGCCTGCCTGTTGACGTCCGTCTCGTCCAGGTCCAGCACGTAGGCCACACCGCCGGACATGCCGGCACCGAAGTTGCGGCCGGTCTCACCCAGGACCACGGCCACGCCACCGGTCATGTACTCGCAGCCGTGGTCCCCGATCCCCTCGACCACCGCGGTGGCGCCCGAGTTGCGGACCAGGAAGCGCTCGCCCACCACGCCGTTGAAGAACATCTCGCCGCTCGTGGCGCCGTAGCCGATCACGTTGCCCGCAATCACGTTCTCGTGCGCCACGAACCCGGCGTCCCGCGGGGGCCGCACCACGATGCGCCCGCCGGAGAGGCCCTTGCCGGTGTAGTCGTTGGCGTCGCCCTCCAGCCGCAGCGTGATGCCGCGCGGGATGAACGCCCCGAGGGACTGGCCCGCCTCACCGGTGAGCGTCACGTCGATCGTGCCGTCCGGCAGCTCGGTGGTGCCGAGCGCGTTCGTCACGGTGTAGCCCAGCATGGTGCCCACCGCCCGGTCCGTGTTGACCACCCGTTCCTGCACGCGCACCGGCTCGGCGTTCTCGATCGCGGGGCGCGCGAGCGGGATGAGCTTCGTGTCGAAGTGCTTCTCCAGCTCGTGGTCCTGCGCGGTGGTGTTGCGCAGCCCGTCCGTGACGCCCTCCGCACGGAACGAGTCCAGCACGGGGCTCAGGTCCAGCCCCTTGGCCTTCCAGTGCTCCACGGCCTCGCGGGTGCGCAGCACCTCGGCGTGGCCCACGGCCTCCGCGATGCTCCGGAAACCGAGCTCGGCGAGGTACTCGCGCACCTCCTGGGCAATGAACTCGAAGAAGTTCACCACGTGCTCCGCCTTGCCCGTGAAGCGCTCGCGCAGCTCGGGGTTCTGGGTGGCCACACCCACGGGGCAGGTGTCCAGGTGGCACTTGCGCATCATGATGCAGCCCTCCACCACGAGCGGTGCCGTGGCGAAGCCGAACTCCTCCGCACCCAGCAGCGCGGCGACGACGACGTCCCGGCCGGTCTTGAGCTGCCCGTCCGCCTGCACCACCACGCGTTCGCGCAGCCCGTTGAGCCGCAGGGTCTGCTGGGTCTCGGCGAGGCCCAGCTCCCACGGCATGCCCGCGTGCTTGAGCGAGTTCAGGGGCGCGGCACCAGTTCCGCCGTCGTGGCCCGAGACCAGCACGACGTCGGCCTTGGCCTTGGTCACGCCCGCCGCCACCGTGCCGATCCCCCGCTCCGAGACGAGCTTGACGTGCACGCGCGCCCTCGGGTTGGAGCGCTTGAGGTCGTAGATCAGCTGCGCGAGGTCCTCGATCGAGTAGATGTCGTGGTGCGGCGGGGGCGAGATCAGCGACACCCCGGGGGTGGAGTGCCGGGTGCGGGCGATCCACGGGTAGACCTTCTGCGCCATGAGCTGCCCGCCCTCGCCCGGCTTGGCACCCTGGGCCATCTTGATCTGCAGGTCGTCCGCGGACGCGAGGTACAGGCTCGTGACGCCGAACCGGCCCGAGGCCACCTGCTTGATCGCCGAACGGCGCTCGGGGTCCACGAGCCGTTCCACGTCCTCACCGCCCTCACCGGTGTTGGACTTGGCTCCCAGCCGGTTCATCGCGATCGCCAGCGTCTCGTGCGCCTCCATGGAGATGGAGCCGTAGCTCATGGCACCGGTGGAGAACCGCTTGACGATCTCGCTCACGGGCTCGACCTCGTCGATGTCCACGGGCTCCCGCGTGGAGCGGAAACTCATGAGCCCGCGCAGCGAGGCGATCTCCTCGGCCTGGCTGTCCACGCGCCGGGTGTAGGACTTGAAGATGTCGTAGCGCCCGGTGCGCGTGGCGTGCTGCAGCCGGAAGACCGTGTGGGGGTCGAAGAGGTGGCGTGGCCCCTCGCGGCGCCAGTCGTACTCGCCGCCCGTGGCGAGGTCCCGGTGGGGCTCGGTGACCCCGTCCTCGGGGTAGGCCAACCGGTGGCGCGCCCGGGTCTCCTCCGCGATCACGTCCAGGCCCACCCCCTCGATCTGGGTGCGCGTGCCCGCGAAGTAGTCCGCCACGAGCTCGCTGGAGAGCCCCAGGGCCTCGAAGGTCTGGGCGCCGCAGTAGGACTGCACCGTGGAGATGCCCATCTTGGACATGATCTTCTGCACGCCCTTGCCGAGCGCCGTGATGAGGTTCGCGACGGCCTGCTCCTCCGTGACCCCCTGGACGTCCCCGCGGCGCACGAGCTCCTCCGCGGACTCCATGGCCAGGTACGGGTTCACGGCGGAGGCTCCGTAGCCCAGCAGCAGGGCCACGTGGTGGACCTCCCGCACGTCCCCGGACTCCACGATCAGCGCAACTTTGGTGCGGGTGGCGGAGCGCAGCAGGTGGTGGTGCACCGCCGAGGTCAGCAGCAGGGACGGGATGGGTGCCCACACCCCGTTGGAGTCCCGGTCCGAGATGATCACGAACTGCACCCCGCGGTTCACGGCCGCGGAGACCTTCTCGCAGATCTCCGCGATCCTGGCCCGCAGGGACTGCGCGCCGTCCACCGGACGGTAGAGCCCGCGCACGCGCAGACTCAGCGGGGCGCCGTCGTCGTCGTCCAGGTGCACGAACTGGTCCAGCTGGTCGTTGTCGATCACCGGGAAGTCCAGGCGGATCTGGCGGGTGCGGGTCTGCTGGGTGGACAGCATGTTCGCCATGGGTCCCACCGCACCGGCCATGGACGTGACCAGCTCCTCGCGGATCGCGTCCAGGGGCGGGTTGGTGACCTGGGCGAAGGACTGCACGAAGTAGTCGTACAGCAGCCGCGAGCGGTTGGAGAGCACCGCCACGGGTGTGTCCGTGCCCATGGCGTAGATGGGCTCCGCACCGGCCACCGCCATGGGGCCGATGATCAGCTTCAGCTCTTCCTCCGTGTACCCGAAGGTCTTCTGCCGCAGCCGGATCGAGTGCGCGGGGTGCGTCATGTGCTCCCGCTCCGGCAGCTCGGAGACGGGCCGTACGGACTCCCGCACCCAGTCCTGCCAGGGCTTCGCGGCAGCCAGCTCCGCCTTGATCTCCGCGTCCTCCACGATCCGGCCCTCGTCCGTGTCCACGAGGAACATGGTCCCGGGCGCCACCCGGCCCTTGCGCACGACCCGGCGCTCCCCCACGTCCACCACGCCCACCTCGGACGCGAAGACCACCAGACCGTCGTCGGTCTGCCAGAAGCGGCCCGGGCGCAGGCCGTTGCGGTCCAGCACCGAGCCCACGCGCACCCCGTCCGTGAAGGACACGCACGCGGGGCCGTCCCACGGCTCCATGAGGGTCGAGTGGTACTCGTAGAACGCCCTCAGCCGCGGGTCCATGTTCTCGTGGTTCTGCCACGCCTCCGGGATGAGCATGAGCATGGTCTCGGTCACGGGGCGGCCCGCGAGCTGCAGCAGCTCGGCCGCCTCGTCCAGCGACTGGGAGTCCGAGGCACCCTCGGAGCAGATGGGGAACAGGTCCTCGGGCTGGCGCCCCAGCACGGCCCCGGACATCGAGGACTGCCGGGCGCGCATCCAGTTGCGGTTGCCCACCACGGTGTTGATCTCCCCGTTGTGCGCGAGCGTGCGCATGGGCTGGGCCAGCGGCCAGGACGGGAACGTGTTGGTGGAGAAGCGGGAGTGCACCACCGCCAGCCGGGTGGCGAACCTCGGGTCCGAGAGGTCCGGGTAGAACGGCTCCAGCTGCGCGGTGGTGAGCATGCCCTTGTAGACGATCGTGCGGGAGGAGAACGAGGGGAAGTAGACCCCGAACTTGTTCTGCGCGCGCTTGCGCACCCGGAACGCCTTCTGGTCCAGCTCCAGCTGCGCGGCCACGGGGTCGTGGGAAGCGGCGTCCCGCGCGAACAGGGACGCCGCACGCTCGTTGTGGCCGCTGTCCGAGACGAAGAACTGCACGAAGGTGGGCATCACCGCGCGCGCGGAGGCGCCCACGGCGTCGTCGACCACGGGGACGTCCCGCCAGCCGAGCACGGTGAGCTGCTCCATGCGCGCGAGCTCCTCGAGTGCACGCTTGAGGTCCTCCAGGTGGCGCCCGCCCGTGGGCATGAACGCGGTGCCCACCACGTAGGCGCCCTGCGGCGGCAGCTCGAAGTCCACGCTCTCGCGCAGGAAGCGGTCCGGGATCTGCGTGAGGATGCCGGCGCCGTCGCCCGTGCCCTCGTCCCCTCCCACGGCACCGCGGTGCTCGAGGTTGCGCAGTGCGGTGAGCGCGGCGTCCACGATGTCGTGGCTCGCAACCCCGTCCAGGGTGGCCACGACCGCGAGACCGCACGCGTCCTTCTCGTCCTCCGCGCGGTAGAGGCCCTGGTCGCGGGGCACGGCGGAGAACTGCTCGAACGGCGAGGCCGTCTCACGGGTCTGCCCCGCCGACGCCGCGTGGTCGCGGTCCGCGGGCGGCTGCCCGGGCAGTCCGGTGCTCGGGGATGTGTGCTGGCTCATGACGGAGCTCCTCACCAAGGGTGGGCAGGTCTGGTGCGTCGACGATGCCCGGGAACACTCGGTGGGTGCGCGACGGGCGTCGTGGGATCCAGGTGACGCGTGGGTCCGCCCCGTTGCGGAATGGCTGCGGCAGTGCGGCGAGCCGAGGATCGAACCGGTGGGGGCGTGAGGATGGTCGGCCCCGGGCCGGTGCGTGGGTAACTTACCACGTAGTTCAGATCACACCCCCACACCCGGGTCCGATTCCAGCATGTGGACACCGCTGACCCCGAGCCGGTGTGCGACAGGCCCCGGCACGGGGCCGGGGCCTGTCGCAACCACTCGCGCGGCGGGGTCGGACGGAGTCAGGGACGCGCTGCCGCGGGGTCGTCGTCGGGTGCGGGAGCCCCGGCACGGGAACGGCGCCCCAGCAGGAGGAACAGCACCGCTCCCCCGAGGACGATGGCCAGCGACGTCCACACGTGCACGCGCACCCCCAGCACCATCAGCGCCGGGTCCACGCGCAGGAACACCTCGATCAGGAACCGGCCCGCGCCGTAGAACACCATGTAGAGGGTGAACAGCTGCCCGGCCCGCAGCCTCAGCCGGTGGTCCGCCAGCAGGAGCAGCGCAACCCCCAGCAGGTCCCACAGTGACTCGTAGAGGAACGTGGGGTGGAACAGGGTGTCCGGAGGCAGACCGGGAGGGAAGGTGGGGGAGGTCGGGGAGATCTCCAGACCCCACGGCAGGGTGGTGGGCCTGCCGAAGAGCTCCTGGTTGAACCAGTTGCCCCAGCGGCCCACGGCCTGGGCCAGCAGCAGACCGGGGGCCACGGCGTCCGCGAAGACCGTGAGGGACAGGCCGTGGCGCCGGGACACGAGCCACGCGGCCCCGGCCCCGAACAGCACGGCACCCATGATCCCGATGCCGCCCTCCCAGATCCGGAGGACGTCCAGCGGGTCCGCCCCGGGACCGAAGTAGCCCTGGGGGTCGGTGACGAGCACGTGGTAGGCGCGCGCGCCCACGATGCCGGAGACCACGGCCCAGAACACGATGTCCCACAGCACGTCCGGGTCCTGGCCGCGCCGCCTCCAGCGCCGCAGGGTGAGCCACATGGCCAGGGCCATGCCCGCGAGGATGCAGAGGGCGTAGAAGTGGATGGTGAGGAAGCCCAGGTGGATGCTGCTGACCTGCGGGGACGGGATGGCCGCGGGCAGCACCGCGGTCATCCGGCGCGTCCCGCGAGCTCGGCGGCCAGGCGGCCGACCGCCTCGGGCCCGCCCTCGCCGAGGGCGCGCACCAGGGCGGTGCCCACGATGACGCCGTCCGCGTACGCGCCGATCTCCAGCACGTGCTCCCGGGTGGAGACACCGAGGCCCACGCACACGCGAGGGGCGCCGGCGGCGCGGGCACGTGCCACGACGTCCTCCGCCGCGGAGGAGACCCGGTCCCGGGCTCCGGTGACGCCCATGACGGAGACGGCGTAGACGAAACCGGAGGCCGCCTGCACCGTCATGTCCATGCGCTCGCGCGTGGTGGACGGAGCCACCAGGAAGATCCGGTCCAGACCGTGCTCCTCGGAGGCCGCGAACCACTCGCCGGCCTCGTCGGGGATGAGGTCCGGGGTGATGATGCCCGCTCCCCCGGCCTCGCTCAGCCGGCGCGCGAACTCCGCCACACCGGTCTGCAGCACGGGGTTCCAGTACGTCATGACCACGGGGACCGCGTCCGTCTGCTCGGCCACCGCCCGCACCACGGTGAAGACGTCCGAGACGTGGAAACCGTTGGCCAGGGCCTCGGTGGTGGCCGCCTGGATCACGGGGCCGTCCATCACGGGGTCCGAGTACGGGATGCCGATCTCGATGACGTCCGCACCGTTCTTCCCGAGGGCCACGGCGGCCGCCACGGACTGCTCCACCGTGGGATAGCCGGCGGGGAGGTAGCCCACGAGGGCGGGGCGTCCCTGCGCCCGGCAGTCCTCGATCCGGCGCGCGAGCCGTGACTCCTCGTCACGGCGCAGGCCACGGGGAAGGATGCGCTCGGCCAACCCGGTGGACGGGGTGGCGTCGGGTGCGGTCTCTGGTGCTCCGGTGGTGCTCACAGTTGTTCGCCTTTCTGCGCCACGCGCTCCTCGTGGCTGTCGTCGGGCAGCATGTCGAACCATTCCGCGGCCGTGGCCACGTCCTTGTCGCCGCGTCCGGAGAGGGACACCACGATGATCTTCTCCGCAGCGGCCTCGGGGCCCAGCTCGGCCACCCAGCGGGCGGCCACCTCACGGGCCCCGGCCAGGGCGTGGGAGGACTCGATGGCGGGGATGATCCCCTCGGTGCGGCACAGCAGCCGGAACGCGTCCATGGCCTGCTCGTCCGTGACGGCCTCGTACTTCACACGGCCGATCGAGTGCAGGTAGGAGTGCTCGGGCCCCACGGCCGGGTAGTCCAGGCCCGCGGAGATCGAGTGGGACTCCACGGTCTGCCCGTCCGTGTCCTGCATGAGGAAGGTCTTGGCGCCGTGCAGCACGCCCGGACGGCCCAGGGAGATCGTGGCCGCGTGGCGCCCGGTGGACACGCCGTCGCCCCCGGCCTCGTTGCCGTAGAGCTCCACGGAGGCATCGTCCAGGAACCCGTGGAAGATCCCGATCGCGTTGGAGCCGCCGCCCACGCACGCGGTCACGGCGTCCGGGAGCCGGCCCGCCTGCTCCAGGATCTGGGCCCGGGCCTCCTCGCCGATCTGCTCGTGGAAGTAGCGGACCATTGCGGGGAACGGGTGGGGGCCGGCGGCCGTGCCCAGCAGGTAGTGGGTGGTGTCCACCGAGGCCACCCAGTCCCGCAGTGCCTCGTTGATCGCGTCCTTGAGCGTCCGGGAGCCGTTCGTCACGGCCACCACCTCGGCGCCGAGCAGCCGCATGCGCGCGACGTTCAGGGCCTGGCGGCGGGTGTCCTCCTCGCCCATGTAGACGCAGCACTCCATGCCGAACAGGGCCGCGGCGGTGGCCGTGGCCACGCCGTGCTGCCCGGCGCCGGTCTCCGCGATCAGGCGGGTCTTGCCCATCCGGCGGGCGAGCAGTGCCTGGCCCAGCACGTTGTTGATCTTGTGGGAACCCGTGTGGTTGAGGTCCTCGCGCTTGAGGAACACCCGGACCCCCAGCTCGGCCCCGAAGCGCTCGGCCTCGGTGAGCAGCGAGGGACGCCCCGAGTAGTCGCGCGAGAGGGCCGTGAACTCCGCCAGGAAGTCCTCGTCCGTGCGCGCCTTCTCGAAGGTCTCGGTGAGCTCGTCCAGGGCGGCCACGAGGGACTCGGGCATCCAGCGCCCGCCGAAGTCCCCGAAGTACGGGCCCGGGGCGTGGCGCAGGGACTCGTCACCGGGCCGCGGGTCGGCCGCGGGTGCGGCGGCCTGCTGCGCGGCGTACTCCTCCTGCGCGGCGGGCGGGGTGGCGCCGGCGAGGTGTTCGGCCCGTGCCAGCGCACCCACCTCACGGAACCGGGAGATCTGCTGGGCGGGATCCTCCGCGGTCACGAGCGCCTCACCCGCGAGCACCGCGTTGGCACCGTGGCCCGCGTACAGCCGGATCTGGTCCTCGCCCACCACACCGGACTCCGCCACCACCACGGCCTCACGCGGCAGTCGCCGGGCGAGCCGCCCGAAGGTGTTCACGTCCACGTCCAGGGTCTTCAGGTTGCGGGTGTTCACGCCGATGATGCGTGCGCCAACCGCCACTGCGCGGTCGATCTCCTCCTCCGTGTGGGTCTCCACGAGCGCGTGCATCCCCAGGTGGTGGGTGAGCTCGAGCAGTCGGGCGAGGGCGGCGTCGTCCAGCGCGGCCACGATGAGCAGCACGAGGTCCGCACCGTGAGCCCGTGCCTCCCAAACCTGGTACTCCTCGACCACGAAGTCCTTGCGCAGCACGGGGATGCCCACGGCGCGGCGCACGGCGTCGAGGTCCGCGAGCGAGCCCCCGAAGCGGCGCCGCTCGGTCAGCACGGAGATCGCGGACGCACCGCCGCGCTCGTAGGCCGCCGCGAGCTGCGCGGGGTCGGAGATCTCCGCGAGGGCGCCCTTCGAGGGGCTGGAGCGCTTGACCTCCGCGATGACCTGGACGGAGGCCGGGTCTGCGCCCCGCAGCGCCGCCTCCGCGTCCAGCGCGGGGGTCTGCTCCCCCGCGGCGCGCTGCAGCTGCTGCAGGCTCACGGACGCCCTGCGCTCCTCGAAGTCCTCACGCACCCCCTCGATGATCCGGTCCAGCACCGTGCCGGTGTCCTGCTGCGTCATGCGACTCCCTCATCCGTCCGCGTGCCCCGGGGCCGGAACGCCCCGCGGCACCTACGACGATGACCAGCTCCCCGACGGAGGAACTGGTCATCGTCCTGTGCCTTCGATCCTGATGCTGCCGTGGCCCGCGGGCCGCGGAGTCAGTGGGCGGTGGTCTTGGCCCCGCCCTTGCCGTAGCCCATGGCCTTGAGCACGCCGCCCACGATCACACCCACCACGATGAAGCCGATGCCCACCACGGTGACGGGCACGGAGGCGTTGACGAATCCGACGCAGCCCACGATGACGCCCACGGTCATCACGGCCACGCAGGCCCAGGCGGCCACGGTGTTGCCGTGGCCCACCGCGGCGGTGTGGTCCAGGATGATCTGATCGGTGTTCGACATGCGTGTCCACTCTCCCGTGCCGGTCGAGCCTGCGGCTCGTGGTGTTCCGGACACGCGGATACCGCGTGTCCGAGTCTTCTCTGCGTCCATTGTGCCACTACCCGGGCCCGGGTCCCGGCAGGTCACGACGGTCACGTGTTTCGCGTGGGATCCTCCCCGCGGGTCAGCGCGTCCCACGTGTCGATGTCGTCCGCGTGCTCGGCGGCCTGCGTCTCTCCCGCCGACGCCGCCGCGCCCGCCGCGCGCGGGCCGCTCACCCCGGCGTCGCCCTCTGCGGGCCCGGCTCCGGTGCCGGTCACCGCGGCGCGGTCGTAGCGCTGGGAGACCCGGCGCCGCACGTGCTGGGCCACCAGCACGAGCCACACCCCGCACAGCGCGAGCAGGACGGCCGCCGCGACGGCCGCCCACGGCCAGCCGGTCAGGGCGTACTCGCCGCCGCCGTTGATCACACCGGTCTGATCGCCCACCGTGGGCTGGGCGGCCGCGCGCGGGTCCGCGGTGACCGCGAGCACCGAGGCCACCGCGCCCGCTCCCGCGAGCGCGACGACGGCGCCCACCACGGTGCGCAGGACGCGCCCGCCCAGGGCGGAGGCCACGGCGGCCACGGCGGCCACGAGGCCCAGGGCCGTGACGGCCGGAGCGGCGTCGGTGCCCTTGACGTCCACCGTGACGGGCTGCAGGGAGGTGGTGACCTCCGCGTGGATCCACGCGACGGCAGTGGTGCCGAACAGGGCGAGGGCGCACAGCAGGGTGATCAGGACGGCGGGTGCGGTGCGACGCAGCACGGTGGGCTCCTCGTAGGTGGGCGTGGTGGTCAGCGCGAGAGCTCGCGCAGCGACCGGGCGATCAGTGCGGCGCGCAGGGGTGCGGTGGCCTTGTTGAGGGATTCCTGGGCCTCGGACTCGGGATCCGAGTCCGCCACGATACCCCCGCCCGCCTGGACGTAGGCGGTGCCCTCGAGCAGCAGGGCGGTGCGGATGGCGATGGCCATGTCCATGTTGCCCGCGAAGTCCATGTAGCCCACCACGCCGCCGTAGACGGCGCGGCGCAGGGGCTCGTACTCGTCGAGCAGCTGCAGGGCGCGGGGTTTGGGTGCCCCGGAGAGGGTCCCGGCGGGGAAGGTGGCGGCGAGGACGTCGTAGGCGCTCACGTCCTCCCGCATCCGGGCCACCACGGTGGAGCACAGGTGCATGATGTGGCTGAAGCGCTCGATCTCCATGAACTCGCTGACGTCCACGCTGCCGGGTTCGGCCACCTTGGAGAGGTCGTTGCGGGCGAGGTCCACGAGCATGAGGTGCTCGGCCCGCTCCTTGTGGTCCGCGAGCAGGTCCTGGCCGAGTGCCTGGTCCTGCTCCACGGTGGCGCCGCGGGGGCGGGAGCCGGCGATCGGGTGGGTCATGGCCTGGCGGCCGGTGACCGTGACGAGCGCCTCGGGGGACGAGCCCACGATCGAGTAGGGGCGGCCGCCCGCGTCCTCGAACGAGTAGAGGTACATGTAGGGGCTGGGGTTGATCCGGCGCAGCGTGCGGTAGACGTCCAGGGACGTGGCCTCGCACGCGGCCTCGAAGCGGCGCGAGACCACCACCTGGAAGATCTCCCCGTCCACGATGGCCTGCTTGCCGCGGTCGATCGCGGACATGAACAGCTCGCGGTCCCAGGACTGGTGCACCGCGGACTCCAGGTCCACGTCGTGCTCCTGGTCGGTGACGGAGACGGTGGTGCGGCCCAGCGGCGTGGCCAGGCGTTCCACCATGGAGTGCAGCCGGGCCACGGCGTCGTGGTAGGCGCCGTCCACGTTCTCGTCCGTGCCGTTGACGTTGACGGCGTTGGCCACGAGCAGGACCGTGCCGTCACGGTTGTCGTGCACCGCCATGTCCGAGACCAGGTTCATGGCGAGCTCGGGCACGCGGAGGTCGTCCTCGGGCGGGTGCGGGAGCTTCTCCCAGTGCCGCACGGCCTCCCAGCCCACGAATCCGACCATGCCGCTGGTCAGGGGCGGCACGCCGTCGAAGGGCTCGGTGTCCAGCAGCTCCATGGTGGCCCGCAGCGCCTCGAGCGGATCGCCGTCCGTGGGGGCACCGGCGGGGGCCTCGCCGAGCCAGTGCGCCTGCCCGTCCTTCGCGGTGAGCGTGGCCACGGAGCCGGCGCCCACGAACGAGTAGCGGGACCAGACCCCGCCCTCCGCTGCGGACTCCAGCAGGAAGGTGCCGGGCCGGGCCTGCCCGTCGCGCGCCACCAGCGCCCGGTAGAGCCCCACCGGGGTCAGGGCGTCCGCGAGCACGGTGGTGCGCACCGGGACCACCCGGCGCGTGGCCGCGTGCTCCCGGAACTCCTCCAGGGTGGGGGTGATGGTGCCGAGCTGCTGCATCTAGACCGCCTGTTCCGCGTTCAGGTCCCGCCCGTCGAAGCACGTGCGGGTTCCGGTGTGGCATGCCGCCCCGGTCTGGTCCACCCGCACGAGCAGGGCGTCCCCGTCGCAGTCCAGGTGCACCGAGTGCACCCGCTGGACGTGACCGGAGGTGTCCCCCTTGCGCCAGTACTCCTGGCGGGAGCGGGACCAGAACGTCACCCTGCCCTCCGTGAGGGTCCGGTGCAGGGCCTCGTCGTCCATCCAGCCGAGCATGAGCACCTCACCGGTGTCGTGCTGCTGGACCACCGCGGCCACCAGGCCGCAGGCGTCGCGCTTGAGCCGGCTCGCGATCTGCGGGGCGAGGCGCCCCGCGGGCGCCTGCGACCGGTCCCCGTGCTGCGTCCGCTCCGCCATCAGCGCACCTCGTGCCCGGCGGCGCGCAGGGCGTCCTTGACCTCGGCGATCGCGTGGTCCGGGCCGAAGTGGAACACCGACGCCGCGAGCACCGCGTCCGCCCCGGCGGCCACGGCCGGGGGGAAGTGCTCGGGGGCGCCGGCGCCGCCCGAGGCGATCAGCGGCACGCCCACGACGTCGCGGACCGCCGAGATCAGCTCCAGGTCGAAGCCCTCGCGCGTGCCGTCCGCGTCCATCGAGTTGAGCAGGATCTCCCCCACGCCCCGCTCCTCGGCCTCACGGGCCCACTCGAGGGCGTCGCGGCCCGTGAGCGTGCGTCCGCCGCGCGCGGTCACCTCGAAGCCGGAGGGGGTGTTGCCCGTCCGCTTCGCGTCCAGCGAGAGCACGAGCACCTGGTTGCCGAAGCGCCGCGTGATCTCGTCCACCACCTCCGGGCGGTCCACGGCGGCGGTGTTGATCGAGGCCTTGTCCGCCCCGCACCGCAGCAGCCGGTCCACGTCCTCGGGGGTGCGCACCCCGCCGCCCACCGTCAGCGGGATGAAGACCTTCTCCGCGGCACGCGCCACGACGTCGAACATCGTGTCCCGTTCGCTCGAGGACGCCGTGACGTCCAGGAACGTCAGCTCGTCCGCGCCCGCGAGGTCGTAGCGGGCCGCCAGCTCCACGGGGTCTCCCGCGTCGCGCAGGTTCTCGAAGTTCACGCCCTTGACCACGCGCCCGGCGTCCACGTCCAGACACGGGATCACCCGTCCCGCCACTGCCATATCCGTCGTCCTCACTGCTCGTCCTGCTGGGTGCGGGCCACGGCCCGCGAGCGCCCCGGGTGCCGTGCGTCCCGGGCCGCGGTGTGTCCGGGGCGGTCCCGGGTGCTCAGATGCGCGCGGCCTGGATGGGGGAGACCAGGATCGCGCGGGCGCCCGCCTCGTAGAGGGCGTCCATGACCTTGTTGGTGTCGGTCTTGCGGACCATGGCGCGCACCGCCACGGCGCCGTCGCGGCCGAGCGGGGAGATGGTGGGGCCTTCCATGCCCGGGGTGATGTCCACGGCCGCGGGCAGCAGCTCCTCGCGGATGTCGTAGTCCATCATCACGTACTGCCGGGCCACGAGCACGCCCTGTAGCCGACGTCGCAGCACGCGCAGTCCCTCGGGTTCCGGTTCGTCGCCGCGTCGGATCAGCAGGGCCTCGGAGTGCATGACGGGTTCGTCGAAGATCTCGAGTCCGGCCGCGCGCAGGGTGCTGCCGGTCTCCACGACGTCCGCGACGGCATCGGCGACGCCCAGGCGGATGGCGGACTCCACGGCCCCGTCCAGGCGCACGACCTCGGCGGAGACGCCCTGCTCGCGCAGGTGGTTCTCGAGCAGCAGCTGGTAGCTCGTGGCGATCCGCTTGCCCTCCAGCTCCCGGACGGAGCTGAACCGCCCCGCGGGTCCCGCGAGGCGGAAGGTGGAGCGGGCGAAGTCGAGGCTCAGCTCCTCGGCGGCCTCGGCCCCCGAGTCCAGCAGCAGGTCACGGCCGGTGATGCCGAGGTCCAGGGTGCCCCCGCCCACGTAGATGGCGATGTCGCGGGGGCGCAGGTAGAAGAACTCCACCTCGTTGTCCGTGTCCACGTGCACGAGGTCCCGGGTGCTGCGCCGCTGCCGGTAGCCGGCCTCGGTGAGCATGGTGGTGGCGGCTTCGGACAGGGCGCCCTTGTTGGGCACGGCAACTCGCAGCATGGTGTTCCTTTCCGCGGTGCGGTCTCGATGACGGGGTGGCGCTCCCGTGCCCGCCGTGGGCCCGGTGGCCCGGCGCAGTGGGCGCCGTGGCTGACCCGCCGTTCGGGTGGCGGGGGCGCCGGAGCGCGGCTGGCCCGGTCCCCGCGGGCGGCAGGGCCGGGGCGCGGTCGCTCAGAGATGCTTGTAGACGTCCTCGAGGGTCATCCCCTTGGCGATCATCATGACCTGGAGGTGGTAGAGCAGCTGGGAGATCTCCTCGGCCGCCTCGGCGTCCGACTCGTACTCGCACGCCATCCACACCTCGGCGGCCTCTTCGACGACCTTCTTGCCGATGGCATGGACCCCGCCGTCGAGCTCGGTGACGGTCCTGGAGCCCTCCGGGCGCTGCGCGGCCTTGGTGCTGAGTTCGGTGAAGAGGTCTTCGAAGGTTTTCACCGTCCCAGCCTACTGGGTGCGTGGGCCGGGCCCCCAACGCGGGCCCGGCCCGACGGTCCGGTGCGGGTGCGGCTCTCCGGTGCCGTCCACCCGGTGGCGCGCAGGGTCAGCGTTCGAGGTCCCGCAGGGTCAGTGCGGTGCTCAGGGCGGCGTGGGCTGCCTCGTAGCCCTTGTCCTCGTGGGAGCCCTCGAGTCCCGCGCGGTCCAGGCCCTGCTCCTCCGTGTCGCACGTGAGCAGCCCGAAGCCCACCGGGGTCCCGGTGCGCACGGACACGTCCGTGAGTCCGTTCGTCGCCGCCTGGCACACGTAGTCGAAGTGCGGGGTCCCGCCCCGGATCACGACGCCGAGCGCGACCACCGCGTCCACGTCGCCCGCGAGCCGGCTCGCCGCGACCGGGAGCTCGAAGCTGCCGGGCACGCGCAGCTCGAGGACCTCTCCGGTGCGGGCCTCCGCGAGGGCGCGCCGGGCGCCGTCGAGCAGTCCGTCCATGATGGTGGTGTGCCAGCTCGCGGCCACCACGGCCACGCGCAGCCGTGTGGCGTCGAGGTCCGTGGCGCTGCTCCGGGGTGCTCCGTGTCCGCTCATGAGGTCTCTCCTGGGGTGAGGTGGGTGAGGTGGTGGTGCATGCGGTCGCGCTTGGTGCGCAGGTAGTCGAGGTTCTCGGTGCGGGCGTGCACCTCGTGGGGGACCACGTCCGCCACGGTGATGCCCAGCGCCTCGAGCTTCTCGACCTTGTCCGGGTTGTTGGTGAGCAGCCGCACGGTGCGCAGTCCCATGGCCGTGAGGATCCGCCCGGCGGCCGTGTAGTCGCGGGCCTCCGCGGGCAGCCCCAGCAGGGTGTTGGCGTCCACGGTGTCCGCGCCGGCGTCCTGCAGCTTGTAGGCACGCAGCTTGTTGACGAGCCCGATGCCGCGGCCCTCGTGGTTGCGCAGGTACAGCACCGTGCCGCCGTGCTCGGCGATCCGTTCCATGGCCAGGTGCAGCTGGGGTCCGCAGTCGCAGCGCCACGAGCCCAGGACGTCCCCGGTGAGGCACTCGGAGTGCAGCCGCACCAGGGGTGGGAGGTCCTGCTCCTGCCGCGGCGCCGGGGCGCTCAGGGAGACGTGCTCGGTGACCGGTCCTCCGGTCGGCCCGGGCACGCGCCAGCCCACCACGGAGAAGGTGCCGTGCTCGGTGGGCACGGACACCGGCTCGGAGTGCTCCAGCACCTCGCCCGGGGCCGCCGGGGCGGGGTGCTGCGGGGGATCCGCGTCCTCGCGGTGCTCGGCAGCGCTCATGCGGTGAGGTCCCGCTCCGCGGCGGCCGCGGCGTCGTCGTGGTCCTCGAGGAACGCGATCAGGTCCGCGATGCTGATCATCAGCAGACCGTGCTCGTCCGCGAAGCGGCGCAGGGCCGGGGCGCGGCGGGGCTGACCGGCGTCGTCCACGACCTCCGCGATGGCCCCCACGGGTTCGCAGCCGGCCAGGCGCGCGAGCTCCACGGCGGCCTCGGTGTGGCCCGCGCGCTCGCGCACACCCCCGGGGACCGCGCGCAGCGGCAGGATGTGCCCGGGGCGGGTGAGGTCCGCGGCACCCGTGCCCGGCAGCGCGAGCAGGCGGGTGGTCAGGGCGCGGTCGCGGGCGCTGATGCCCGTGGACACGCCCACCCGGGCATCGCACGTGAGGGTGTACGCGGTGCCCTTGGCGTCCTCGTTGTGCTCCGTCATGGGCGGCAGACCCAGGTGGTCCGCGCGCTCACCGGTCATGGGCACGCACACCACGCCCGAGCTGTGGCGCACCGTGAAACCCATCAGCGGCTGGGTGGCGTGCTGCGCGGCGAACACGAGGTCCCCCTCGTTCTCGCGGTCCTCGTCGTCCACCACCACCACGGCGGCACCCGAGGCGATGGCCGCGACCGCGTCCGCCACCGGGTCCAGGCGCACCGCCTCGGCACCCGACGCGGCCGCCGTGGGTGCGTAGGAGGCCAGGCGCTCGGCGTACTTGGCGAGCACGTCCACCTCCAGGTTGACGCGATCCCCCACCCCGAGCGCACCGAGCGTGGTGGCGCGCAGCGTCTCGGGGATCAGTCCCACCTCGAACCACGCGGGCTCCTCGGACGCGGGGTTCACCGCGGTGACCGTGAGGGAGACCCCGTCCACCGCGATCGAGCCCTTGACGGCGACGTAGCGCGCCAGCTCCACTGGCATCCCCACGCGCAGGGTGTCCCAGCCCGTGTGGGGCGTGCGGGAGACCACGGTGCCCACGCCGTCCACGTGCCCCTGCACCACGTGGCCGTCCAGGCGGTCCCCGGCGGCTGTGCAGCGCTCCACGTTCACGCTCTCCCCGCCGCGCAGCTCCCCCAGCGTGGTCAGGCGCAGCGTCTCGCCCATGACGTCCGCGGTGAAGTCCCCGGCCCCGGCCTCCCGGGAGGGCACGGCGGTCAGGCACACGCCGTTGACCGCGAGCGAGCCGCCGTGGGGCAAGTCCGCGACCAGGCGCCCCGCGCCCAGGTGGAGCCGCGCGGCGTCGTCCGCCACACGCTCCACGCGGTGCACGACGGCCTGGGATTCGACGATTCCGGTGAACACTTGTCCTCCTCGGGGGACGGGA
>NZ_PHOA01000024.1 GCF_003687455.1 Kocuria tytonicola
CTCCCCACCGGAGCCACCCCCGCCCCGGCCCGGGGACGACGACGCCGCGTCCGGGACCGCTGTCCGAGCGGCGTCGTCCGCGGCCCCGCCCGTGGCGCGGGGAGCCTGCGTGTCTGCAGTGTCCGCGGCGTCCCGGGCGGCGGCGGGTACGACCTCCTCCCCCGAGCGCGTCACGGACCGGTCCTGCCCGTGACCGTGGACGTCCTCGAGCTGGGCGCTGATGTGGTCGACGAGCGGGTCCAGCACGCTCATGCCGTCCTTGACGCCGCCGCGCGAGCCCGGCAGGTTCACGAGGAACGTGGTGCCCACCTGACCCGCCACGCCACGGCTCATCACGGCCGTGGGCGTCTTCTGCAGGCCTCTGGCCCACAGGGCGTGCACGATGCCCGGGGACTCGCGCTCCACCACCCGGGCCGTGGCCTCGGGGGTGACGTCGTCCGAGTTCAGGCCGGTGCCGCCGGACGTGACCACGAGCCGCGGCCCGTGCCCGGCGCGGGACGCCGCCGTGAGCTCCCGCAGCAGGGCGAGCACCTCGGGGCCGTCCGGGACCACGTGCACGCGCACCTGCATGCCCCGGCCCGCGAGCCAGTCCCGCAGCAGCGGGCCGCAGCGGTCCTCGGCCGTGCCCGCGGCCGCGGAGCTGGAGACGATGACGACCTCCGCGCGGCGGCCCACGAGGTGGTAGTCGCCCACCTCGTCCCGGTGGGCGGGTCGCTCGGCACCCACGTGCCGGTGGGAACTCCTGCTCATGCCCTGCTCCACTCCCCGCTCTTGCCGCCGGACTTGGCCAGCACGCGCGTGTGCTCGATGGTGGCCGCCCTGTCCACGGCCTTGACCATGTCGTACAGCGTCAGCGCCGCAACGCTCGCGGCGGTCAGCGCCTCCATCTCCACCCCCGTGACCCCGCGGGTGCGCACCGTGGCCATGATCACCACGCGGTCCTCCCCGGGGGTCAGGTCCACGGTGACCTTGCTGATCGGCAACGGATGGCACAGCGGCACGAGGTCCGGGGTGCGCTTGGCGGCCATGATGCCCGCGACCCGCGCCACCGCCAGGGCATCCCCCTTGGGGAGGTCGCCCGCGCTCAGCAGGGCAACCACGTCCGGGCGGGTCACCAGCACGGACTCCGCGGTGGCCTCCCTGAAGGTCACAGACTTCTCGCTCACGTCCACCATGTGCGCGGTGCCGTCCTCCCGCACGTGTGTCAGGTGGTCCTGGGCTGGTTCGTCGTGCGGCTGGGTCACCGTGGTTCTCCTGTTCGTTCGGCTGACTGGTCTGTCTGTGCGTTCATGCCACCACTCCCCCGGCCACGGGGAGCACGGCCACGGCTGTCCCCACCGGGAGCGGGTCCGTGCCCGGGGGGATCCGCACCAGGACGTCCGCGCGGGCCGCCGCCGTCAGCAGGTGGGAGGAGGCGCCGCCCACGAGCGAGACCCGAGGCACGCGCCCGGTGCCGTCGAAAAGGTCCGACCCGCCCACCGTGTCCAGGATCCCACGGCGCAGCTGCGTGCGGCCGTCCAGGGGTGTCACGGTCTCCCCCAGGCGCGCCTCGACCCAGCGCGGCGGCGCGCAGCACCCCCACACCGCGGCAAGGGCCGGGCGCACGAACGACTCGCACGAGACCCACGTGCTGACGGGGTTTCCCGGCAGGCAGAGCACCGGCACGCCCAGCACGGTGCCGCACCCCTGCGGCCCGCCCGGCTGCACGGCCACGTGGCCGAACCACACGTCCGCGGCGATCCGCTCCAGTGCCTGCCGCACCACCTCGAACGCTCCGGCGCTGATCCCGCCGCTCGTGACCACGAGGTCCGGGTGGTCCTCCCCGACCGTGCACCGCAGCCGAGCGGTGAACGCGTCGACGTCGTCGTCCACCCGCAGGTGGGTCACCGACTCCGCACCCGCGCTCTCGAACCAGGACCGCAGCAGGGGGCCGTTGGCGTCGTGGACCGTGCCGGGACGAAGGGGCGCTCCCGCGGGCAGCACCTCGTCTCCCCCGCTGACCACGAGGACCCGCGGGCCCCGCCGCACCAGCACCGTGTCCGTTCCCGTCAGGCCGAGCGCCGCGCACACACCCAGCGCCGCGGGCCCCAGGACGGTTCCGGCGGGCAGCGCCACGGCACCCCGGGCGACGTCGCTGCCGGCCTCGCGCACGAACGTCCCCGGGGCGGTGGCTGCGGCCGTTTCTGCGGGCACCGTGATGACCGGCGTGTCGAAGCGGGGCGGGTGGACACGCTCCACCGGGATCACGGCGTCCGCGCCCTCGGGCAGCACCGCGCCCGTCATGACCGCCGTGGCCGCGCCGCACTCGTGCCGGGCGGGCGGGGATCCTGCGGCGCTGATGCCGACGACCGGCAGCTCGAGCGGTGCCGCGGCGGCGCCGCCACCGGCACGCGGGGAACGCAGGTCCGCCGTGCACACCGCGAAGCCGTCCATCTGGGAGTTCGTCTCCGGCGGCAGGGCCAGCGGCGCGAGGAGGTCTCCCGCCAGGATGTGACCGGCGGCGGCGTCGAGGCGGAGCAGTGCGGCGGCGTCGTCCGGGCGGGTGCGGGCGAGCAGCTCGCGCAGGGCGCTCCGGTGCTGCTCCATGCTTCGGGCCATGGGACCAGGGTAGCCATCCCCCGGGGCTGCAAGGGTGTCGGGGGTCGGGCCTACACTGGCACGCATGTCCGTATTCCTCGGCAGTCCCCGGGTGCTTCCCACCCGCGGGGTGCCCACGCAGGGACCGCTGACGGACCGTTTCGGACGCACCGCCACGGACCTGCGGATCTCCATCACCGACAAGTGCAACCTGCGGTGCACCTACTGCATGCCCGCGGAGGGCATGCAGTGGCTGCCGCGCGAGTCGCTGCTCACCGTGGCCGAGGTCGTGCGCCTGGCCCGGATCGCGGTGGCGGACTTCGGCGTCCGCGAGATCCGGCTCACGGGTGGCGAACCGCTCATCCGCCCGGATCTGGAGGAGCTCGTGGCGGCGCTGGGCACGGAGCTGCCCGGGGTGCCCGTCTCCATGACGAGCAACGGGATCGGCCTGGCCGCCCGCGCCCAGGGTCTGCGGGACGCGGGGATGACCCGGGTGAACATCTCCCTGGACACCCTGTGCGTGGACACCTACGCGCGCCTGGCCCGCCGGGGGCGCCTCACGGAGGCACTGGAGGGCGTGGCGGCCGTGCAGCGCGTGGGGATGAGCCCCGTGAAGCTCAACGCCGTGCTGATGCGCGGTGTCAACGACCACGAGGCGCCGGAGCTGCTGCACTGGGCCCTGGAGAACGGCTGCGACCTGCGCTTCATCGAGCAGATGCCCCTGGACGCGGACCACGGCTGGACCCGCGAGAACATGGTCACCGCCGCCGAGATCCGCGAGTCCCTGGCCGCGGACTTCGACCTCGCACCGGACCGGGTGCCCCGCGCCGGGGCCCCCGCGGAGAAGCACCTGGTGCGCCGCCGGGGCGAGCAGACGGTGCTCGGCACCGTGGGCATCATCGCCTCGGTCACCGAACCCTTCTGCGAGGACTGCACACGCACGCGCATCACGGCCGAGGGACACGTCCGCTCGTGCCTGTTCTCCCACCACGAGACCGACCTGCTGCACCTGCTGCGCGCGGGCGCCACCGATGCGGACGTGGCCCAGCGGTGGCGCGAGGCCATGTGGGTCAAGCCCAGGGCCCACGGCATGGACCACACGGGGCTGGACTCCGGGGACTACGTCCAGCCGGACCGCAGCATGAGTGCGATCGGGGGCTGATCGGGTGCTCGTGAGGTACTTCGCCGCGGCAGCGGCCGCCGCCGGAACGGACGAGGAGCACGTGAGCACCTCCACCGTGCTGAACCGCACGGACCTGGAGCAGCTGCTGGTCACGCTGCACCCCGTGGCCCCGGAGGGGGAGCGCACCCTGGCCCAGGTGCTCCCCCGGTGCTCGCTGCTGGTGGACGGGATCACCGCCCGGGATCCCGCCACACCCCTGGCACCCGGCGCCACGGTGGACGTCCTCCCGCCCTTCGCAGGCGGCTGAAAGGTGCCCTCCGACCGGTCGTCGCCCGAGCTGCAGCCCCCCGAGTGCGTGGCGGCGGAGCAGTCGTCCCGTGAACCGAGCCCCCGCTGGTCCCGCGCGCTCACGGCACTGCACCACGCCGACCGTCGGGCCGCGCGCGCCCTCGCCCACGCGGCAGGCGCGGCCCTGGCACGGACCAGGGCCGAGGCCGCCTGCGAGTCCGTTCCCCTGGCGGAGGCCCCGGGGCGGGTGCTCGCGCGGGACGCCCACGCGGCCTGTCCCATACCGCACTACGCCTCGAGCGCCATGGACGGCTGGGCGGTGCGCGGGCCCGGCCCGTGGCGGCCGCTGTCCCCGCGGCACGACGACGCCCTCCCCAGCACCGCCTCGGACGTTGCTCTGGAGCCTGGAACGGCGGTCCCCGTGGTCACCGGCGGGGTGGTCCCCGCGGGCGCCACCACCGTGGTCCGGGACGAGTACTCGCGCGTGGACGGAGTCACCCTCGACCTGGCGCCCGGCGCGCCGCAGACCGAGCTCGCGGGCCGTCACCTCCGCCCCGCCGGGACCGAGTGCGCCACCGGGGACCTGCTCCTGGCAGCGGGGGACACCGTGTCCCCCGTGGACGCGGCCCTCGCCGCGGTGGCGGGCCTCGACTCGCTGCAGGTCCGCACCCCGCCGCGGGTGGCCGTCCTCCTCACCGGTTCGGAAGTCCTCAGCGCAGGAGTACCCGGGCCGGGACGCGTCCGGGACGCCTTCAGCATGTCCCTCCCCCACATCGCGACCGCCTACGGGGCGCGGGTGGGCACCGTGCAGCGGGTTCCCGACGACCCGGAGCAGCTCGCCGCGGCCTTCGACGCCGCGTGCGCCGACCACGACCTCGTGCTCACCACGGGCGGGACATCCCGCTCCGCAGCGGACCACGTGCGTCCGCTCGTCCACGCCCGCACCCGTGTTCTCGTGGACCAGCTCGGGCTCCAGCCCGGCCACCCGGCGCTGCTGGGAGCCGGGGAGCGAGCGGCCGTGCTGGCGCTGCCCGGGAATCCGCTGGGCGCCGTCGTGGTGCTGCTGCTGCTCGGAGGCGGATTCCTGGCCGGGTTCCTGGGCCGGGAACCCCAGCCGTTCCCCCCCGCCGTGACCGGGGTGGACGTGCCGGGCGGGCGCAGCGACCGCCTGGTCCCCGCACGACGCCGCGAGGGCGCCTGGGTGCCGTGCCGCTCCGTGGGCTCGAACATGCTGAGCGGGCTCGCCGCGGCGGACGGTCTGCTGGCCGTGCCGCGGGGCGGACTGGCGGCAGGCGGGGCCGCGGAGATCCTGGCTCTTCCCTGGTGAGACCCGCTGCCTCCACGGGTTCCGACTGACCGCCTGGGCAGGAGGCGGGCCGCCCACGACCCGGGCCGCTCCGGCCCCAACCCGCCCTGGGCCCAACGGATCGTGGGGCCGAGCCGCCCCGGGCGCTGCACCACCGCTCCGGCCCCAGGGGGTCTCCCCCGCGCGGGCCCGTGACGGTGGGCGACGTGCTCGCCCGCCGCCGGGTCTCAGACGATGCTGAAGTCCTGCTCCCAGATGGCGGACTGTCCGGCGTCCCGGAATCCCAGCTGGGCGTTGACCCAGTTCATGCGGTCGTTGCCGCTGTGGGTCCACGAGTAGACCGTGGCAACCTCGGGGGCCACGGCCCTCAGCTGCTCCAGGTTGGCGAGCTTGAGACGCATCCCCAGCCGGTGGCCGCGGTGCTCGCGCACCACGAGGGTCTCGTCCTGCAGGGCCAGGGCGGGGCGGTGCTGGGCCAGGATGAGCTCGGTCATCCCCACCAGTTCCCCCGTGCGGAGATCCTGCACCACGGCCATCAGGGAGCGGTCGCCGTCCTCCTGGCGCAGCTGCTCGGTGCGCCGCACCCGGGCTCCGTCCCACGGATCCGGGTCCACCACGGCCGGCCGCACGAAGGAGTCGGTGGGGATCTTGGAGTGCAGCTGCGCGAGCGGTCCGAGCAGCTCCTCGGGTGCCTCCCCCGTCCAGGTGTGCATGCGGTAGTGCTCGGCGAAGGGCGCCGAGGCGAGCGAGTCCTGGATCCGCCGTGCCCGCTGGTCCTCCAGCGGCACGGGCAGCAGCGCAAAGCTGCTCACCGTGTTCAGGGCGTAGCCGGCGTGCTGCGCGAAGCGGGTCTGGCGGTGGCTCGCGGGCAGCCTGCCGGAGCCGTCCGCCGCGTCGAGCCACTCCACGGGCGCGGGTGTCTCCGTAGGTTCCTCCGCACCGGTGTCGCCGCTGCCCTCGGCGCTGCCGTCCCCGGGCCCGGAGGGGTCCCGCGCCTCCGAGGCGGGGTGCTCGGTCACGAGCCTGATGAAGCGGCGGGACTCGCCGTGGGCGAGCTGCTCGGCGGCGCCCAGCAGTCCTCGGCCGATGCCCTCGGAGGTCTCGTCCGGGGCCACGTGGACCGTGATCTGCGCCACATCCGTGTCCGCGAGCAGCGGCATCCTCACCTCGGCCCGTCCCACGAGCCGCTCCTCCAGGAAGGCGCACAGGATGTTGACCCGCTCGTAGGGGTCCTTGAGGTCGCGGAAGATGTCGTCCGCCTCGTTGCTGAGCTGGTCCGTGCCCCACACGTGCCGGCGGGAGGACTTCACGAGGTCCGCGACCTCCCCGAGCCGGTGCCGCGCGTGCGCGTCGAACGCTTCGGGGATGCGCAGCAGCTCGATCCGAACCGGTGACGGCTGCGTCACAGTGCTCTCCTTCCGTGCCGTTCTCAGCCCGAACGGCGCCGCGGTGGGGAGCCCGTCGCAGGGCTCGCCCACCAGTACATCATGAATGCATGACGGCGTTCCGGTTCCGGACATGGGAAGAGGGCCCGGCCGGTGTCGGCACGGACCCTCTCCCCGCTCCGGAGCCGGGAGACCCGCAGGTCACCCGCGCAACGGCATCACGCCTGGGTGTTCACCTCGGTGGCGTTCGGGTCCACGGGGATGCCCGGGCCGAACGTGGTGGCCACGGTGGCCTTGGTGATGTAACGGCCCTTGGAGGCGGAGGGCTTCAGACGGAGCACCTCTTCCAGCGCCGCACCGTAGTTCTCGGCGAGCTTCTGGGCGTCGAAGGACGCCTTGCCGATGATGAAGTGCAGGTTGGAGTGCTTGTCCACGCGGAAGTCGATCTTGCCGCCCTTGATGTCGTTCACGGCCTTGGTGACGTCCATGGTCACGGTGCCGGTCTTCGGGTTCGGCATGAGGTTGCGGGGACCCAGGATCTTGCCCAGGCGTCCCACCTTGCCCATCATGTCCGGGGTGGCCACGGCGGCGTCGAAGTCGGTCCAACCGCCCTGGATCTTGGCGATCAGGTCGTCGGAGCCCACGAAGTCGGCGCCGGCGGCCTCGGCCGCGGCGGCCTTGTCACCCACGGCGAAGACGACCACGCGGGCGGTCTTGCCGGTGCCGTTGGGGAGGTTGACGGTGCCGCGCACCATCTGGTCCGCCTTGCGGGGGTCCACGCCGAGGCGCATGGAGACCTCGACGGTGGGGTCGGACTTGCTGCCTTCGGCCAGTTCCTTGGCCAGGGCGACCGCCTCGGCGGGAGCGTAGTACTTGCCCGCCTCGATCTTCTCGGCAGCTGCCCGGTATGCCTTGCTGCGCTGTGCCATCTGCTTCTTCTCCTTGTGCAGTTGTGGTCTGCGGACCGCGCTCGGCCCTGCCACGATGAAGTGTGTTGCTGGTGAGCCTGGAGGACTCAGTTGACCTCGATGCCCATGGAGCGGGCGGTGCCGGCGATGATCTTCGCGGCGGCGTCGATGTCGTTGGCGTTGAGGTCTTCCTTCTTGGTCTCGGCGATCTCACGGACCTGGTCCATGGTGATCTTCCCCACCTTGTTGGTGTGGGGGACGCCCGAGCCCTTGGGCACGCCGGCGGCCTTCTTGATCAGCTGCGCGGCGGGAGGGGTCTTGGTGACGAACGAGAACGAGCGGTCCTCGTACACGGTGATCTCCACCGGGACGATGTTGCCGCGCTGGGATTCCGTGGCCGCGTTGTAGGCCTTGCAGAACTCCATGATGTTGACGCCGTGCTGACCCAGCGCCGGACCCACGGGAGGAGCCGGGTTGGCGGCGCCTGCCTGGATCTGCAGCTTGATCAGGCCTGCGACCTTCTTCTTCTTGGGAGCCATGTGATGGTCCTCTTTCTGGCTGTGCGTACCGCCGCACAGGAGCGTACGACGGCGGGTGGTCGCCGTGGCGCGGCGACCGGACGGAAACGCCCCGGACCAAAGCGCATCCGGGGGCTTTCCGAAACTTGTGCGGGACTAGATCTTCGTGACCTGGTCGAACCCGAGGGTCACGGGGGTCTCGCGCTCGAAGATGGAGACCAGCACCACGAGCTGCTGGGATTCCACCTTGATCTCCGAGATGGTGGCGGGGAGCGTCTCGAACGGACCCTCCTTCACGATCACGGACTCGCCCACCTCGAAGTCCACGGTGACCTGCTGGGCCGCGCCGCCCTGCGCGGGGGCACCCGAACCGGCGGTCTCGCCCAGGCCCTTGGCCTTCTCGGGGGTCTCGAACGTGGGGGCCAGCATGTCGAAGACCTCGTCCAGCCGCAGCGGGGCGGGGTTGTAGGCGTCCTGGCCCACGAACCCGGTGACACCCGGCGTGTGGCGCACCGCACCCCAGGAGGCGTCCGTGAGGTTCATGCGCACCAGCACGTAGCCGGGAATGCGCACGCGGCGCACCGTCTTGCGCTGGGAGTTCTTGATCTCCACGACCTCTTCCATGGGCACCTCGATCTGGAAGATGTCCTCTTCCATGTTGAGGGACTGGATACGGGTCTCGAGGTTGGTCTTCACGCGGTTCTCGTAGCCCGCGTAGGTGTGGATGACGAACCAGTCGCCCTCCTGGCGCCGCAGCTTGGCCTTGAACTCGGCCACAGGGTCGACGTCCTCCTCGGCCGCGTCCTCGGAGACCTGGACCTCCACGAGCGGGACGGGGACGGCGTCGCCGTTGCCGGCCGCGGCCTCGATGTCCGCGTCCTGCACGGACTGCTCGTCCGTGACCTCCTGCGGCGCGTCCGAGACCTCGACGGCCCCGACAGTGTCAGCCACGCCCTCCGCCGACTCCTCGCGCGCGGCGTCACCCTGGGGGGCGTCGGCCGGCGCGGACTGGGTGTCGTCGTTCTCGAGCTCGTGATCGGTCACTGGGTTTCCTGCTTTCTGTGGGCGCCTGGACGGACGTGCGGGTGCTTACTGGGGCTGGTCGCCGTTGCCGAACAGCCAGATGGCCAGCTGCCCGAACCCCAGGTCCAGCAAGGAGATCAGGACCATCATGAACGCCACGAACACCACGACGACCAGGACGTAGTTCACGAGTTCCCGGCGGGACGGAGCAACGACTTTCTTGAGCTCTCCCACGACCTGACGGATGAACAGCCAGATGCGCCCGAAGATCCCGCGCCTGCGGTCCGAGTCAGCGGGTCGACCCGGGGTCTGTCCTGTGACGGTGTGCGACATCGGCTCTCCCCTGCGTGAAGCAACGTCTCGGCGGTGGTGTGCGTGCCGTGGTGGGTCGTGAAGCAGGGCAGACAGGACTCGAACCTGCAACCTGCGGTTTTGGAGACCGCTGCGCTACCAATTGCGCCACTGCCCTTCAGTCCCGTCTCGCGGGAGACCCGCGACGTGAACACGGTGCCCGAGCCTATCAGCGGCTCGATCCGGCGCATCGCCTCTCGCGGCATGGCGAGAGAGAAACCGGTGGCGGCACCAGCATGTCATGGTACGCGGCGGCATGGCTGCGCGCAAAGCCGGCCCCGTGCACGCCCCGCCCGTGCCACCTAAGCTGGAAGC
This sequence comes from Kocuria tytonicola, assembly GCF_003687455.1. Lineage (GTDB taxonomy): Bacteria > Actinomycetota > Actinomycetes > Actinomycetales > Micrococcaceae > Kocuria > Kocuria tytonicola. The sequence continues at coordinate 9,795 of NZ_PHOA01000024.1, forward strand.
TCCACGTCCGGCTGTCCCAGCACGGGCACCCGTCAGCCAGCCCAGGAGAGATGATCACATGTCACCAGCGCAGCAGCGCATCTCGCACCGGATCGGGGCCATCGCGGAGTCCGCGACCCTCGCGGTGGATGCCAAGGCCAAGGCCCTCAAGGCCGAGGGCCGCCCCGTGATCGGGTTCGGGGCGGGCGAGCCGGACTTCGCCACCCCGGAGCACATCGTGGCCGCGGCGGCCGAGGCTCTCCAGGACCCCGCGAACTTCCGCTACTCCCCCGCCGCCGGCCGCCCCGCACTGCGCGAGGCGATCGCGCGCGCCACCGGGCGTGACAGCGGCTGGGACGTGGACAGCTCCCAGGTGCTGGTGACCAACGGCGGCAAACAGGCCGTGTACCAGGCCTTCCAGACGGTCGTGGACGACGGCGACGACGTCCTGCTCCCCGCTCCCTACTGGACCACCTACCCCGAGGCCATCCGGCTCGCGGGGGGCAACCCCGTGGAGGTGTTCGCTGGGGCGGAGAACGAGTACAAGGTCACCCCGGAGCAGCTCGAGGCGGCGTTCACGCCCGCCACCAAGGCCCTGCTCTTCTGCTCGCCCTCCAACCCCACCGGCTCGGTCTACAGCGCCGAGGAGACCCGTGCGATCGGCGAGTGGGCCGCGGCCAAGGGCATCTTCGTGATCAGCGACGAGATCTACCAGCACCTCACCTACGACGACGTGGAGTTCGTGTCCATGGCCCAGGCGGTGCCGGCCCTGCACGAGAACCTGATCCTGCTCAACGGCGTGGCCAAGACCTACGCGATGACCGGCTGGCGCGTGGGCTGGATGGTCGGGCCGAAGGACGTGGTCAAGGCCGCCACCAACCTCCAGTCCCACCTGAGTTCCAACGTGAACAACGTGGCGCAGGCCGCGGCGCTGGCCGCCCTGGAGGGCCCCATGGACAGGGTGCGCGAGATGCGCGAGGCGTTCGACCGGCGTCGTCGGGCCATCGTGGCGGGTCTCAACGAGATCGACGGCGTGCACTGCCCCGTGCCCACGGGCGCGTTCTACGCGTACCCGGACGTCACCGGTCTGCTGGGCCGCGAGTTCGACGGCGTGACGCCGCAGACCTCCGCCGAGCTCGCGGAGCTGATCCTCGAGAAGGCCGAGGTGGCGGTGGTCCCCGGAGAGGCGTTCGGCCCGTCCGGGTACCTGCGGCTGTCCTACGCGCTCGGCGACGACGACCTCGCCGAGGGTCTCTCCCGCCTGCAGGCGTTCCTGGGACGGGGGAACTGAGATGAGCGAGCTCCTCGAGACCGCGCGCGCCCGCGTACCCTCCCCCGTGGCCGTTCCCAGCGCCGCACTGGTGGGAGCGGGTCTGGTCGGCGGCTACGGCGTGGCCCGGGCCACCGGGGTCCGCCCCCTCGGCGGCGTGGTGCTCGCCGTGTGCGGCGCCGCGGCGGGCCGCACGTGGCTCGCCTCCGGCGGTCCCGCGACCGCCACGAACCTCGGCATCCTCTACGGGGCGAGCTTCGGGCTCTCCCACCCGCTCGCCAAGAAGCTCGGCGCGTGGCCCTCGGTGCTCACGGTGGCCGCGGTCAACGCCGCCGCCTCGTGGGCCGCGGTGGACCGCTTCAACTTCCGGCCCGACGGCGCCTGAGCCCGTTCCCGGCGCCCCGCACCTCGCGCGCCACCCGGCACTGCGCTGACGTGCACCACGGCCGTGGGCCCCACCGGACGGTGGGGCCCACGGCCGTTCTCACTGCGTGCCGGGCTGCGGGGACGGGCCGGTGCAGGGCGGCAGGAACGGCCCCCGGGCCGGGCCCCGGCACCGGGCCCGCCGCCCACCCTGGGTGCGCGGTCCGCGAAGCACGGGGGATGGCCGTGTCTGCGCCTGCGACGCCGCCGTCTCAGCGCGTGTGCCGCTGCCGTGTCAGGGCCTGCGGCGCTCCCGCGCGGTCACTCCTGCGGGGTGACCCGGGACGCGGTGCCGTCCGAGCGGCGTCGTGCCCGGAGCCCCAGCAGCAGGTCCGCCGCCAGGAAGCCCAGCAGCGAGAGCCCCAGCAGCGGGACGAACAGCCCCACGGCAACCGTTCCCAGCCCCAGGACGAGCCACCCCCACACCGGGGTGGCGCGCAGGGCGCCACGCGGTGGCAGCGGTCCGAACTGCACGCCCTCGGCCCGGGTGGGGCGGCGGCGCCACCACATGGTGTACCCGCTCACCGCCAGCACCACGATGGCCGCGGCGAGCGCGAGCAGCACAATCTGGTTGGGCAGCCCGAACAGCAGCCCCATGTGTGCGGCGATGGCCCACTGGGTGAGCTTCGCGGGAAGGCCCCATTCGGCGAAGCGCACGTGGTCGGTGACCTGCAGCCGGTGCGGGTCCACCGCCACGCTGTCCACCTGGGTGGGCCAGGAGCGCTCGTTCTCGGAGACCGTCCACGCCGCCCCGTCCGTGGCGGGCGGCTTGATCTCCACGATCCGCGAGTCCAGTCCGGCCTCCCGCGCGGTGGCCAGCACCGCGTCGAAGGAGCCCGGGGACCCGGCGGCGTCGTGGCCGTGGTGGCCGTGGTGACCCTGGTGGTCGTCGTGACCCTGATGGCCGGAGTGGCCGTGGTGCTCGGCGTGCTCGTCCCCGGCCGCCACCCCGGAGCCCCCGCCGAGGCCCGTGGAGACCTTCGGCGTGGTCCAGTTCAGCGCGGTGCGAAGCTGGGACACGTTATCCCCCGCGTACGCGGACCACGTGAGGCCCGAGGCGGCGAGGAACAGGAAGCCCACGGCGAGCCACACGCCGGTGGCCGTGTGCCACGAACGGGTGCGCCGGTAGGCGTTCGCCTCCCCCGGCCGGGGCACCAGGCTGACGCGGGCCCGCCGCCCCGCGGTCACGCGGCGCCGGTGGAGCACCACGAGCACCACGCCGCTCAGGGCGAGGACCCACAGCCAGGAGGCCGCGAGCTCGCTGTAGAGCCGCCCCGGTTCGCCGAGCAGCAGGTCCCGGTGCAGCCGGTCGATGGTGGTGCGCAGCGGCAGGGCGCCGCTCGTGCCGTACACGGTCATCTCACCCGTGACGCGCCCCGTGCCGGGGTCCACGAAGACCGCGTGGGACTCGCCGCGCTCCAGGGCGGGGTCCGCGAACATGACGCGCGTGGTCCCGCCGTCGGACGCGGGGCGGACGTTCACGGGCGGCTCGGTGGTGCCGACCGCCCGGCGTGCCACGCGGACCTGCTCGTCCACGCTCAGCGGCTGGGCGGCCGTGGTGCCGGTGAGGGCGTCCGCGTAGACCACCCGCTCCAGCTGCGGAGTGAACACGTACAGGGCCCCGGTGACCGCGGCGACCACCAGGAAGGGGCCCACGAAGAGCCCCGCGTAGAAGTGCAGCCGGCGCAGCAGCGGCAGCAGCCACGCGGACGAGGAGTGCGAACCCGTGCGGGCCCGCTCGGACGACGATGCATCCAGTGCTGTGGACATGGTGAAGTACTTCTCGATGAAAGACAGGCCGCGGCAACACCGGGCGTGCCGGGGTGTTCGGTGGTGGACTGCTCAGATCGAGAGGAGAGGCGGGCCGCGCCGTGAGATGACGCGCACGGGCGACCACGTGCGCGGCGGCAGGAGGTAGGCCAGCGGGACGGGCCGCAGCCCGTGGCACGGCACGAGGACCGGTCGTAGCAGCCGCAGCGCCGTGAAGAGCACGCGCACGGCGGCGTCGAGGAAGCGCCACCAGCAGTTCTCCACGTGGCGCAGCAGCACGAAGGTCGCGGCGGCCGCCACGAGGTGGGCCCAGACCATGGGGCCGTGGCCCGCCGTGAGGAGGTCGGCCAGGCCTCCCGCGTGGCCCGCCGCGGCGTCGTGGGACCGTGCTGCGGCACCGGCCAGGTCACCGCCGCCGTGGCCGGGCGGGAACGGGGGCACCGTTGCAGCATGGTGCGCGTGCCGCAGCGCCGAGACCTCCGGGGCAGACGCGGCGACGGGCGAGGAGGCCGGGGACGGCGAGTGGCCGCCGCCCGAGAAGATCAGGTGGAACGGCACCTGGCTCAGCAGCACGGCGCACCCGGTGCGCAGGGGGCCCATGCGCCGCCCGGCCAGCAGCACGCACACCAGGGCGGCCAGTGCGAACGCCACCGCGAGCAGCAGCACGCTGGGCGGGCGGGGGTCGACCGCGTAGTGGGAGGTGGCCGCGCAGAGGATGGAGACACCGGCGGCCGCCCAGCCGCGGCAGAACCGGGCGGGGCGGCTCACGGGCTCGCTGTGATCCATCGGGTGGCCTCGACTGGGTGGGGCAGGTGGTGCGGGTGGTGCGGAGCGCGGCTCAGTCGTCCACGGCGTCCCGGCCGCGGCGCACGATCAGCGGGTCCGGCGGGTACACCACGGAGGTGTCCTTGTCGTCGTAGTCGAACTGGTTGAGGAAGAAGCGCATGGCGTTCAGGCGCGCCCGCTTCTTGTCGTTGGACTTGATGGTGATCCACGGTGCGTGGTCCGTGTCCGTACGACGGAAGGTCTCCTCCTTGGCGACCGTGTAGTCCTCCCAGCGGTCCAGCGAGGCCAGGTCCATGGGCGAGAGCTTCCAGCGGCGCACCGGGTCGATCTGGCGGATCGCGAAGCGCGTGCGCTGCTCGTGCTGCGTCACGGAGAACCAGAACTTGGTCAGGTGGATCCCGGCGTCCACGAGCATCTTCTCGAACACGGGGGCCTGGAGCATGAAGGACTCGTACTGCTCGTCCGTGCAGAAGCCCATCACCCGCTCCACGTTGCCGCGGTTGTACCAGGAGCGGTCGAAGAGCACGATCTCCCCGTTGGTGGGCAGGTGCTGGATGTAGCGCTGGAAGTACCACTGCCCCTGCTCGCGGTCCGAGGGCTTGTTCAGGGCGACGACGCGCGCGGCACGCGGGTTCAGGTGCTCGGTGAAGCGCTTGATGGTGCCGCCCTTGCCCGCGGCGTCGCGGCCCTCGAAGACGATCACGTGCTTGAGGTCGTTGTCCTGGCCCCAGTACTGGAACTTCAGCAGCTCGATCTGCAGCTGGTACTTCTCCAGCTCGTAGTCCTCGCGGGACATGCGCTCGTCGTACGGGTAGCCCTCGCGCCAGGTCTCCACCGCGCTTCCCCCCGGGTCGATCAGGTCCGGGTCCGGAGACTGCCCGTCCCGCACCGTGTAGCCCTGGTCCACGAGCTTGTCGATGAACTCGCGCAGGTTCTCACGGGCCGGTTCTTGCTGGGCGGTCATGGTGTCCTCCTGGTGGCCTGGCGCTGCGAACGCACCTGTTCACACGTCCTCCCCGATCCTAGTTGCCGCACCCGGTCGGTGTGGCCGGAACCCGCCCGACGCCGCCCGGGCAGTTCCGCGCGCTCCCGCCGACCCCTGGGACACACCCGTCACTAGGATGGAAGTGCCAGCTACCACGCGACCACAGAGGAGCACTGAAGCACATGCGAATCGGGCTTATGACCAGCGGCGGGGACTGCCCCGGACTCAACGCGGTGATCCGCGGCGCGGTGCTGCACGGCATCAAATCCTTCGGCCACGAGTTCGTGGGCTTCCGGGACGGCTGGCGCGGCGTCGTGGAGGGGGACGTCATGGAGCTGCCCCGCCAGAGCGTGCGCGGGCTCGCGCGCCAGGGCGGAACCATCCTGGGCACGTCCCGGACCAACCCGTTCGACGGCCCCCAGGGCGGGCCCGAGAACATCGCGAAGGTCCTGGAGCACCACGAGATCGACGCCGTGATCGCGATCGGCGGCGAGGGCACCCTGGCCGGGGCCAAGCGGCTCGCGGACGCCGGTCTCCCCGTGGTGGGCGTTCCCAAGACCATCGACAACGACCTGCAGGCCACGGACTACACATTCGGCTTCGACACCGCGGTCTCGATCGCCACGGACGCCATGGACCGGCTGCGCACCACGGGCGAGTCCCACCACCGCTGCATGGTCGCGGAGGTCATGGGCCGGCACGTGGGCTGGATCGCGCTGCACTCCGGCATGGCGGCCGGTGCCCACGCCATCCTCATCCCCGAGTTCCGGGAGTCCATGGAACAGGTCTCCGAGTGGGTGCGCGAGGTCCACGACCGCGGCCGCTCTCCCCTGGTGGTCGTGGCCGAGGGCTTCATCCCGGACCATCGGGACGAGGCCATTGCGGGCAAGGGCGTGGAGGCCTCGGGCCGCCCGCGGCTGGGCGGCATCGGGGAGTACGTCACCCAGGAGATCGAGCAGATCACGGGCATCGAGACCCGCAACACCATCCTGGGCCACATCCAGCGCGGTGGCGCCCCCACGGGTTTCGACCGGGTGCTCGCCACCCGGCTGGGCATCGCGGCCGTGACCATGGCCCACGAGAAGCAGTGGGGCAAGATGTGCGCCCTGCGCGGCACCGACGTGGTGCGCGTGGACTTCTCCGCGGCGCTGGACGGCCTCAAGGCCGTTCCGCGCGAACGCTACGACGAGGCCAAGGAGCTCTTCGGCCGCTGAGTGCCGCGCCCCTCGGCACGACCGCGCGCGGACCGGTCCTCCTCGGAAGGACCGGTCCGCGCGTGCATTCCGGTGTCGACGCCGCCGCCCCGACGGTGTGCCGCTGGCCGCGACGGGCGCTCAGCCCGAGTGGCCGCCCCGGGGGCCGCGCAAGAGGCCTTGCGCGCGCCCCACCACGGACCCTGCCTCCGGGGGGACCACAACGGACTGGGCCGCGGCCCACTGCTCCGGCACGGCCGGCTCCTCGATGCCGTCCCCGCCCTGCGGGGCGTCCCGCACGACGTCGCGCACGGTGAGGTCGGCGGCCGGGTCCACGGAGCGCTTGAGCACGGCCAGGGCCACGGGCCCGGCCTCGTGGTGCAGCTGAGCTGCGGTGATCCGACCCACGGTCCTGCCACCGAGCTCCACCGCCGCGCCCGCCTCGGGCAGGGTGTGCTGGGAGCCGTCCAGGTCAAGGAACGTGAGCCGGCGCGGCGGGGGCCCGCGGTTGTGCACGCGTGCCACGGTCTCCTGGCCCTTGTAGCACCCCTTGGCCAGGTGCACCGCGGTGCGCATCCAGTCGAGCTCGTGCGGAATGGTCTTCTCGTCGGTCTCCACGCCCCAGCGGGGCCGCCAGGCCTCGATCCGCAGGGCTTCCGCGGCCCACGCGCCGGCCAGGACGAGGCCCTCGCTCTCCAGGGCTGCCACGGCGGTCTCCAGCTCGTGGAGGGGCACGAGGTGCTCGTACCACGGGCGGTCCGCGCCGGGATGTTCGTGTGTGGTGGCGTAGGCGTGTCCGCCGGCGGTCACCTCCGGCCAGGGATCGCGCCACACCAGGACCCGCCCGACGCCGCCGCCCCCGGCGAGCGCGGCGTCCAGGGGATCCGTGAGGTCTCGGGTGGCGGCGAGCACGGCCCAGTGCGCGCTGACGTCCTCCACCTCGACCCGCAGGGCGAAGCGCATGGACTCGAGCCAGGCGGTGAGAGCAGGAGCTTCGGCGGCCTCGGTGAGCAGCCAGGTGGTGGTGCCGTCGTCCAGCACGTGCGGAGCGAACTCCACACGTCCCTGGACGCTCAGGAAGAGGGTCTCCGAGCTCTGACCGGGCTGCAGCCCCGTCAGCACCTGGGAGGAGAGGGTGGTGAGCCAGCTCAGCCGGTCCGCGCCGCTCACGGTCACGACGCCGCGCTGGGACTGGTCCACGACGGCACGGCCGCGCGCGAGGGCGCGCTGCTCGGGCACGGGGTCCCCGTAGTGGGCGGCCACGCCCGTGTCCTGCCCGCCCGCCGGGACGGCACCGTGACGCTGGAGCAGCACGGAGGAGTACGAGGGAGCGGGGTCGGTCACGGCTGGGGGTCGGCCTTCTCCACCTTCGTGAGCTCGGCGGACGCGTGCGTGCTCAGCTCGCGGCCCTCCGCGGCCATGTCCCAGGCCCACATGAGGTGGTTGTTGACCAGGCCGTAGAGTCGGGTTCCGGACTGGTACTCCTTGGCCCCCCGGGCGCGGATCACGGCGTCCGTGCGCAGATCCACGCGCGGGCCCTTGATCTCCCCGAGGTACAGCTCAGCAACACCACCGGGCTGGGCAATGGTCACGGAGATGTCGAAGCCGCCGTTCGCGTTGCGCAGCTGCTCCACGTCCTCGGCGGACTTGAGCACCGGAAGGGGGTCCGGGGGCAGCATGCCGGGACCCGCGTCCCCGTCCTCACGCGGCCGGGCGAGCTCCCAGAAACCCTGCTCGTACGTGGCCTCGCGCTGCGGCTCGCCCTCTTCGTCGAGGAGCGTGGTCTGCGCGCGGTAGATCACGAACGGGAGGCCGGTCTGCTCGAACGTGACGCGCTGCCGGAAGGCACGCTGCTCGGCGTCGCCGTACCCCATGAAGCCGTTGCCCTCCCACGTGCCCAGGAGCCAGGCGAAGGGGACGAGTTCGGGGGTGAGGTCGGTGGGGATCTCGATGGGCACGAGCTACATCTGCCCCTTGAACAGGCTGAACACGACCTTCAGGGCGATCAGACCGATGGCGACGGTGGAGAGTCCCAGCAGGGTCAGGTAGAAGATTTCGAGTGCAAGCATGGTGTCACGCTACCACGGCGGCCAGCACCTGACTGGCGAAAACCGCGACCATTCCGAGCAGCGCCACGGGCGTCACACCGAGGGTGATCATGCCCCGGCGCGGCAGCCTCTCGGGAGCCGCGGAGATCACGCGTGCACCCGCGACGGCGAGGATCACGGCGAGGGGTGCGCCCACTCCGGCCACGGTCAGCCAGCCGCTCAGCCCCTGCTCGTGGGCCACGGTGGAGAACGCGATCCACCCCGAGGACGCCACGGCCGCGAGCACCCCGGTGACCGAGGCCAGCAAGGACTCGAGCCGGTGCTCGGCGCCCTCCCCACGCACGAGCTCCGCCACGCACGCGGCCATGAACGCCACCCCGATGATCGCGGGCAGCCACACGAGCCGCTGGGAGGGCACGAGCTGCACCAGCAGGCACGCGAGCGTGCCGGCCACGGCGATCAGTGCGTTGTGGCGGCGCCGGGCGTGGATGCCGGCGGCTGCGGGCCATCCCACCCCGATGGTCACGGCCATGGCGACGGAGACCACCAGCGGGGCCCAGGAGCCGACGACGCCCGCGGCGAGCGCGAGCACCAGCGCCACGACGGTGGCCAGGACGATGCGCGCGTACTTCATGGCGGGTTCCTTCGGGTGCAGCGGTGGAGGAGACGTGAACCGTCCCCGGTGCCAGGGTAGCCGCCCAACCCGCCGGGCCGGGCGAGGGCGGGCCACGGACCCGTCCCGCCTATACTGGCCCGGTCATCGGCCGTGCCCGTGCGGCACCGGCCCCCTCGCGTCCGAGCGGATCCCACCGTGACCCACATCGCCCTGCTCAGCCCTGGCGCACGCTCCGCGGGGGCGGTGCTGCCCGCACTGGAGCTGCTGCACCACACCGTGGTGGGGCACGCGTGGGACCGGGTCCCGGCGCTGACCGGGCCGGGGCGCCCGGACCTCGTGGTCCTGGACGGCACGGGAGACCTCGTGGGGGCGCGCAACACGGCCCAGTCCCTCTCCGCGGCGCAGCGGCCCCTCCCGGTCCTGCTCGTGGTGACCGAGGGCGGCATGGCGGCCGTGGCGGCGTCGTGGTGCGTGAGCGACGTCGTCCTGGAGACCGCCGGACCCGCCGAGGTGGAGGTGCGGGTGCGGCTCGCGAGCGCCCCCGCCGGCCCGGGCGCCCCCGAGCCGGAGGAGAACGTGCTGCGCGCTGGCTCCGTGAGCATCGACGAGGACTCCTACACCGTGAAGCTCGCGGGGCGGCCGCTCAACCTCACCTTCAAGGAGTTCGAGCTGCTGAAGTTCCTGGTGCAGCACGTGGGCCGCGTGTTCACGCGCCACCAGCTGCTGTCCGAGGTGTGGGGCTACGACTACTACGGCGGCACGCGCACCGTGGACGTGCACATCCGCCGGCTGCGGGCCAAACTCGGCTCGGACCACGAGCACCTCATCACGACTGTGCGTAACGTGGGGTACAGCTTCACCGCGGGCAGGGAGCCAGCAGCCTGACCGTCGGCCGTTCCAGCACCGAGGAGGCACCACCGTGTCCGTCACCGTGACCCCGTACGACAGCATCCCCTTCCCCGAGGACCTCGCCTCGCTCGGCGAGCGCTCCCGCGCCGCGGACGGCGAACCCCCGTTCTCGGACCAGACCCTCGTGGACCTCCGCTCCGGCCGCGAGGGCGTCACGTGCGTGGCGGCCACCGACGGCGACGACCTCGTGGGGGCGGCCGTCGTCGTGCCGCAGCAGGACGCGGCCTCCACGTTCACCGTGGAGCTGACCGTGGACCCCGCGCACCGCGACCGGGGGATTGCCACGGCCATCGCGGGGCAGCTGCGCGCCGCGGTGGACGGCACCGTGGAGGCGTGGGCGCACGGCAACCAGCCCGCGGCGCAGCGGCTCGCGGAGCTCTACAGCCTCACACCGGTGCGGGACCTGCTGCAGCTCAGGCGCACCGTGGCAGACGCCTCCGACGTCCCCCTGGAGGTCTCGCTGCCGGACGGCGTGGAGATCCGTCCGTTCGAGGTGGGCCGGGACGAGCAGGCGTGGCTGCGCGTCAACGCGGCGGCCTTCGCCGAGCACCCCGAGCAGGGGCGGATCACCCTCGCGGACCTGCAGGAGCGCGAGGGCGAGCCCTGGTTCGACGCGCGCGGGTTCCTGCTGGCCGTGGAGTCGCAGGAACCGGACGGAGTCCTCGGCTTCCACTGGACCAAGGTGCACCCCGCCTCCGGTGACTCCCCGGCACTGGGTGAGGTCTATGCCGTCGGCGTGGACCCGTCCCGGCAGGGCGGCGGTCTGGGCCGGGCACTGACCGCGGCGGGGATCAACCACCTCGCGGAGCAGGGCCTGCGGGACGTGATGCTCTACGTGGACGCGGACAACTCCGCCGCGGTGGCCCTGTACGAGTCCCTGGGATTCGAGCACTGGCACGTGGACGTCATGTACCGCAGCTGAGCACCACTACCATCGGTACGTATCCCCCGCCCCCTCCACCCGGGTGGGGCATGAGCTTCTGAGCACGGAGAGCAGACCATGGCGAAGAACACCACCCTGGGCACGTACGACATCCTCGCCGGCGGGTGTCTCTGCTGGCGGGTGGTGGACGGCGAGCTCCAGGTGCTGGTCATCCACCGTCCCCGCTACGACGACTGGTCCTGGCCCAAGGGCAAGCAGGACGACGGCGAGACCCTCCCGGAGACCGCGGTGCGCGAGCTGCGCGAGGAGACCGGGCTGCGCGTGACCCTGGGGGTGCACCTGGGCGACTCCGAGTACAAGGTGCGCGGCCACGACAAGCTCGTGCGCTACTGGGCCGCGGAGGTGGCGCCGAACGTGCGGGCCGTGCCCGAGGACGACGAGGTGGACCGCATGGAGTGGGTGACCGTGGAGCGGGCCCGGGAGATGCTCACCAACACCGACGACCGGGCGCCCCTGGAAGAACTCGCGAGGCTGCACTCCCGCGCGTGCCTGGCCACCCGCCCCGTGATCGTGATCCGCCACGCCAAGGCCAAGCCCCGCTCCTCGTGGCAGCGCGCCGAGGGCGACCGCCCCCTCGCGGCCACGGGCAAGCGCCAGGCACTCGCCGTGACGCGCCTGCTCGCCGCGTGGGGACCCGAGCGCGTGGTCACCTCCCCGTGGCTGCGCTGCATGTCCACGGTGGTCCCCTACGCCCAGAAGCACGGCGTCAAGGTCAAGGAGCGCCCGCAGCTCACGGAGGCCACGCACAAGCGCCACCCCAAGCGGGCCGCCCAGGTCACCGAGCAGCTCTTCGACACCGAGCGGCCCGTGGTGCTGTGCACCCACCGTCCGGTGCTGCCCACGGTGCTCAAGGTGCTCGCCAAGCACATGCCCTCGGACCTGGCCGGACAGCTGCCGGATTCCGACCCCTACCTGAGCCCCGGGCAGATGATCGTGCTGCACATGCCCCGCGGGGCACAGCGTTCGCAGGCCGTGGCCTTCGAGATCATCTCGCCCTTCGACGACTGACTCCGCCCAGCGGCGTCGAGAGAGGAAGCCCATGCCCGGCATCCCCACCCCCTACGAGGACCTCCTGCGGGACGTCCTGGAGCACGGCACCCGCAAGACGGACCGCACCGGCACCGGCACCCTGTCCGTGTTCGGGCGCCAGATCCGCTACGACCTGGGCGAGTCCTTCCCCCTGCTGACCACCAAGCGCGTGCACTTCCGCTCCGTGGCGCTCGAGCTGCTGTGGTTCCTCTCCGGCTCCTCGAACGTGCGGTGGCTGCAGGAGCGCGGTGTGAGCATCTGGGACGAGTGGGCGGACGAGAACGGGGACCTGGGGCCCGTGTACGGCGTCCAGTGGCGCAGCTGGCCCGCAGGCCACGGGGAGACGATCGACCAGATCGCGCGGGTGGTGGACTCCCTGCGCACCACCCCTGACTCCCGCCGGCACCTGGTGAGCGCGTGGAACCCCGCCGAGGTGGACCGGATGGCGCTGCCGCCGTGCCACGCCCTGTTCCAGTTCTACGTGCAGCCCCGTGAGGACGGCCCCGACGCCCTGAGCTGCCAGCTCTACCAGCGCTCCGCGGACCTCTTCCTGGGTGTCCCGTTCAACATCGCCTCCTACGCCCTGCTCACCGTGATGGTGGCCCAGCAGTGCGACATGGTCCCGGGCGAGTTCGTGTGGACCGGCGGCGACTGCCACATCTACGCCAACCACCTGGAGCAGGTGCGCACGCAGCTGGCCCGCGAACCCTACCCCTATCCCCGGCTGCGCCTGCTCCGGCGCCCGGACAGCATCTTCGACTACGCGTTCGAGGACTTCGCGGTGGAGGGCTACCGGCACCACCCCGGCATCAAGGCACCGGTGGCGGTGTGAGCACGGGCGACGTGGTGGTGGGCGCCATCTGGGCGCAGACGCCGGACGGTGTGATCGGGGTGGACGGCGGGCTGCCCTGGCACCTCTCCGAGGACCTGAAGTTCTTCGCGCGCATCACGATCGGGCACCCCGTGGTCATGGGCCGGCGCACGTGGGACTCGTTCCCGGAGCGGGTGCGGCCGCTGCCCGGGCGGCAGAACATCGTGATCACCTCCCGCCCGGAGTCCGTGCCCGCTGACGGGGAGCGCGTGTGGGCCGTGGGGTCCTACGCCGAGGCCGTGGACGTGGCACTCGGAGTGCTCGCCACGGAGCCCGCGGCCGGTCCGGAGACCGCGCCCCGGGAGATCTGGGTGCTCGGCGGGCCCAGCGTGTGGCGCGACGCCGCCGCGCACGCCGCGCTGCCGCTCACCCGGGTCCTGGTGACCACCGTGGACCTGGACGTCCCCGGGGACACCCACGCCCCGGGTCTCGACGCCGCGTGGTCCCGCACCGAGGTCCAGGACTGGACCGTGGCGGGCAACGGCACCCGGTTCCGGATCGACGAGTGGACGCGCACCCCCGTGCGATAGCGTGATCCTCCACACACCCCGAGCAGGAGGCCCCACCGTGACGAGCGCATCCACACCGAGCACCGACACCGATCCCGCGCTGCGGATCGTCCCCAACCACGACGAGTCCCGGTACGAGCTGTGGCGCGACGAGCAGTACATCGGGTTCCTGGGCGTGGAGGTGCTGCCGGACGGCACGGTGGACCTGCAGCACACCATCATCTCCGAGGCCTTCGGCGGCAGGGGCTACGCCCGCACCCTGGTGACCCGTGTGCTGGACGGGTACCGCGAGCGCGGTGTGCGGGTCCGCGCCACGTGCAGCTACGTGCAGGACTACATGGACCGCTTCCCCGCCTACCGCGACCTGCTCGCCGACACCCCTGGCCCGCGCGGTCAGGGCTGAGGCGGTCCACGGGCTCCCCACCCGGACCCGTGCGCGGGCTCGGCTCGGGGACCGCGGCGGCGGCGCGCCCCGGGCCCGCAGCCGTGGCCCAGTCCCTCGGTAGAGTGGAGGCCATGACTTCACACCCCGCAGCCGTAGGTTTCATCGGTTGGCGCGGCATGGTGGGTTCCGTACTCATGGACCGCATGCGCGCCGAGGACGACTTCACGGGACTGGACCCCGTGTTCTTCTCCACCTCCAACGCCGGGGGTGCGGCACCGGAGATTGCCGGACTCGGGGACACCGGAACGCTGCAGGACGCCCACGACCTCGATGCGCTGGCCACGCTGCCCGTGCTGGTGACCACGCAGGGCGGGGACTACACGAAGGCCGTCCACGGGACCCTGCGGAGCCGGGGCTGGGACGGCATCTGGATCGACGCCGCCTCCACCCTGCGCATGCAGGACGACGCCGTGATCGTGCTGGACCCCGTGAACCGGGACGTGATCGACGCCGCCCTGGACCGCGGGGTCAAGGACTTCGTGGGGGGCAACTGCACGGTGTCCTGCATGCTCATGGGCCTGGGCGGACTGTTCCGCAACGACCTCGTGGAGTGGGCCACGTCCATGACCTACCAGGCGGCCTCCGGGGGCGGCGCCCGCCACATGCGCGAGGTGCTGCAGCAGTTCGGCGATCTGCACGCACACGTGGCGGACCAGCTCGCGGACCCGGCCTCGGCCATCCTCGAGATCGACCGCGCGGTGCTCGCCGCCCAGCGCGGCGGGGACCTGGACACCACGCAGTTCGGAGTGCCGCTGTCCGGCTCCCTGATTCCGTGGATCGACGCGGACCTGGGCAACGGCCAGTCCCGCGAGGAGTGGAAGGCCCAGGCGGAGACCAACAAGATCCTCGGCCGCTCCGGGGAGACCGCCGTTCCCGTGGACGGGCTGTGCGTGCGGATCGCGGCCATGCGCTCCCACTCCCAGGCCCTGACCCTCAAGCTGCGGGAGGAGATCCCGGTGACGGAGGTCGAGCGGATCCTGGACGCGGACAACGAGTGGACCACCGTGGTGCCCAACACCAAGGAGGACTCGGTGCGGGACCTCACGCCCGTGGCCGCCTCCGGCTCCCTGCAGATCCCCGTGGGGCGCATCCGGCCCCTGAGCATGGGTCCGCGGTACATCTCCGCGTTCACCGTGGGGGACCAGCTGCTGTGGGGCGCCGCCGAACCCGTGCGCCGCATGCTGAAGATCGCCCTCGGGACGCTCTGAGCCGCGACCCCCGCGCCACCCGGACCTCGCGGCCCGGGTGGGGTGCCGCTCCTCGGCGGTCACCGTGGCTCCGTCCTCCGGCCCCGGTGCGGCGCGGCCCCCGCGCCGTCCGCGGAGCCGCGCGGCGGCGTCGCCGGGCCGGGGGTGGCTGCCCGCTCAGCGCCTCAGTGGGCGTCCTCGGGCGGCTCGGCGCGCAGGTGGCGCGGGCCCGGCGCCAGGCGTGGCGGCTTGGCCAGTGCGCGCCGGTGGCGACGCTCGGCCATCAGGTTGGACCACCACCGCCACACCCGCAGGGCCACGCGCTTGATGCGAAGGTTCAGCCGGTGCGCCCACTCGAACTCGGTGCTCCACACCCCGAGCCCCAGGAAGATGAACAACCAGCCGGGGCCGGGCGTCACGAGCATCACGAGGCCCGCCAGCCCGAGGATGCCGCCGAGCACGATCACGATGCCCTTGTGGAGGATCCGCAGCGCGGGGTGCCGCTCCGACCACGCGCGCAGCCGCAGGACGGCCCGGTGGACCCTGCCACCCTGCTCGCCGCGCTCGACCTCCTCGTGGAACTCGGAGCTCATGCCGGACGCGTCCTCGCCGCGGAGCGGGGCCCGGCCGCGGCGCGGGGCCCGTTCACAGGGTGAGCCCCAGCAGGACGGGCTCGGGTTCCAGGTGAACGCCGAAGACCTCGGCGACGCCGCGCTGCACCGTGCGTGCCACGGCTGCGACGTCCTCACCGGAGGCCTGCCCCCTGTTCGTCATGGCCAGGGTGTGCTTGGTGGACAGCGAGGCCCTGCCCCCCGCGACCAGTTCGCCGTCCAGCTCCAGCAGCACGTTGCGGGTGCCCGGCAGGCCGAAGCCCTTGCCGAAGCCCGAGTGGTCGATGAGCCACGCCGCGGAGAACTTCACGGCGCCCTCCACGGTGTGACCCCGGGCGTCGAGCACCGGGTAGCGCGGGGCATCCGCGGGGATGCGGTCGGTGAACTCGTGCTCGGGAACCACGGGGTTGGTGAAGAAGGAGCCGGTGCTGAAGGTGTCCCGGTCCTGGGGGTCGACCACCATGCCCTTGCGTCCACGCAGGCGCAGGACGGTCTCCCGCACGCTCGCCAGAGGGGCGCGGTCTCCCACCTCCACCCCGAGGGCCGTGGCGAGCTGGGCGTAGCGGATGGGGATGGAGTCCTCGCGGGGCTCCAGCCGGAAGGCCACGGACAGCACAACGTAGCGCGGTGAGCCGTGGGAAATGCTGCGCTTGAGCACCGAGTCCCGGTAGGAGAACTGCAGCTCCTCGAACACGAAGCAGCGCCGGGTGCGCTCCACGCGGTCCCAGGTCTCCACGCCCACGATGCTCTGGGACACCTCCGCGCCGTAGGCCCCCACGTTCTGCACGGGTGTGGCACCGGTGGTGCCCGGGATGCCCGACAGCGTCTCCAACCCGGACAGCCCGCGCTCCACGGTCTCGCGCACGAGCTCGTCCCACGGGTGGCCGGCGGCGACCCGCACCAGGACGCCGACGCCGTCGGCGTCCTCGGAGACCGAGAACCCGCGAGTGGCCACGTGCACCACCGTGCCGTCGAACGGGTGCTCGGAGGCCAGGATGTTGGAGCCCCCGCCCACCACCAGCACGCGCTCCCCCGCGCGGTCCGCGGCGGCAACGGCGTCCACGACCTCGGTCTCGGTGGTGGCGGCCACGTACCGCGTGGCGGGGCCGCCCACGGCCGTGGTCGTGAGCTCGGAGAGGCGGGGTGCGTTCATGGTGCCCGAGTCTAGTGGGGGAATCTCACAACGGCCTGGGCCTTGACGAGGACCTTGAGGGGCGTCGCCGCGGCAGGATCCGCCTCGGGCCCGGAGAGGTCCGGAGCGGTGACCGTGAGGTCCACCCGCGCGGTGCGCGCCTCGGGGTCGACCGCGCCGACCGTTCCGGTCACCGTGAGCCGGGTGCTGGGCTCCACGGCTGCGCCGAAGGCGTTCGGGACCACCACGGGCTTGGTGAAGCGGGTCTGGTAGTCCACCACGGCACCCGGGTCCCCGGCCCACTCGGTCACCAGCGCCACTGCAGCTCCCATGGTGAACATGCCGTGGGCGATCACGTCCGGCAGCCCCACCGAACGCGCGAACTCCGGGTTCCAGTGGATGGGGTTGAAGTCCCCGGACGCCCCTGCGTACCGCACGAGGTCCGCGCGGGACACCTCCACCGTGCGCTCACCGATCTGCTGGCCCTTCTCCAGGGTCCCGAAGTCCACGCTCACTGGTCCTCCCCCCGCACGAGCAGCGACGACACGGTGGTCGCCACGGGCTCTCCGTCCGTGGTGGTGATCTCCACCCGCGAGGTCACCATGGCACCGGAGCCCAGGGGCCGCACGGCGTCCACGGTGACCGCTGCGGTCAGCTCGTCCCCGGCCACGATCGGCCGGTGGTGCGTGAAGCGCTGGTCCGCGTGGACCACCCGCGAGAAGTCGATGCCCGCCGCGGGATCGTTGACCAGGGCGGCGTCGGCCCGCTGGGAGACGACGATGGCGAAGGTGGGGGGCGCCACGATGTCCGTGTACCCGGCGGCCTGCGCCGCGGCGACGTCGTGGTGGGCGGGGTCCTGGGCCTTGACGGCGGTGGCGAACTCGCGGATCTTCTCGCGGCCCACCCGGTACGGGGTGATGGACGGGTAGGTGCTGCCCACCACGTCAGCGGAAACGGCCATGCTCTCCTCGTTTCGACGAACGGTCTGCGCCCAGCCTAGCGGCCCCTCCCCCGGGCGCGGGCGTGGCGGCGGCACCCAGGGACGACCTCCGTGACGCGGAGGGTGGGCACGAGAAAGGCGCCGCTCCCCGGTGGGGAACGGCGCCTGAACGGTAGCGGTGGACGGGCTCGATCCGTCGACCTCACGATTATGAGTCGTGCGCTCTAACCAGCTGAGCTACACCGCCACATCATGGATGAAACCTGCGCATCACAGGGACCGCAGGCTGTCATCATGAGAGCCCCGACCGGGAATCGATCCCGGGACCTCCATCTTACCAAGATGGCGCTCTACCACTGAGCTATCGGGGCAACGCGGAATACTCTAACAGGACGCCCGCGCGATGCACAAAACGGGCTGCGGCCACTGAATCCGGGGCCCGGCAGGCCCGCGACACCCGGTCAGGCCGCGCCCGGCCGCACCACCCCTGCCGCACCCCCACGG
>NZ_PHOA01000025.1 GCF_003687455.1 Kocuria tytonicola
CGCCGGGTCCACGGCCGGCGAGTCCGCGGGCGGCGCGGCGTCGTCGTCATCCGGCGGGGACGCGGAGAAGGCCGCTCCGGGCACCGCGCTGGCCGCGCTGGACGCCCTGCCCGTCAAGGGCCGGGCCCCCAAGACCGGCTACTCGCGGGACGAGTTCGGGCCCCGCTGGGCGGACACGGACCACAACGGCTGCGACACCCGCAACGACGTCCTGCGCCGGGACCTCACCGGGATCACCGTGAAACCGGGGACCCACGGCTGCAAGGTCAGCACGGGAACGCTCGTGAGCGCCTACACGGGCGGGACCGTGGACTTCGTCTCCGGGCAGGACACGAGCGCCGAGGTGCAGATCGACCACGTGGTCGCGCTCTCGGACGCGTGGCAGAAGGGTGCCCAGCAGCTCGACGCCGCCCGGCGCACCGAGCTCGCGAACGACCCCCTGAACCTGCTCGCGGTGGACGGGCCCAGCAACAACCAGAAGTCGGACGGGGACGCCGCCACGTGGCTGCCGCCCGCCGCGGGGGAGCGCTGCGAGTACCTGGCCACGCAGGTCGCCGTGAAGGCGCGCTACGAGCTGTGGGTCACGGACGCGGAGAAGAAGGCCATGACCACCGTGCTGCAGGCGTGCCCGGAGCACGGCATCCCGGAGGGGAAGCCCGTTCCCGCGCCGGGGAAGGATCCGGAGGCCTCCGCGCCAGCGGCTTCCGCGGTCCCGCCGCCCCCGGCCGTTCCGCAGGCCCCTGCGGCACCGGCCGCACCCGCGGCACCCGCGGCACCTCCCGCTCCGGCCGGCGGAGATGTGTACTTCGCCCGCTGCGCCGATGCCCGGGCCGCCGGCATGGCACCCCTGCACGCAGGCTCCCCGGGCTACCGCCCGGGACTGGACGGGGACGGCGACGGCGTGGCCTGCGAGGCCAGGCACTGAGCCGACCGGCTCACACCCGACCGTCTCACACGTGCGGGGCGTAGAACTGCGTGAGGCGGGCGTCCGCGCCGTCGAGCAGCGCCCACTCTCCCGGCACCTCCAGCACCGCGGTGCCCGCGGTGGGGAAGCCGTCCGCGGCGTCCATCATGGCGTCCGGCTCCGAGTCCCGGGACGCGAGCCGCAGGACCGCGTCCACCACGCCGGGCATGTGGGCGACCACCAGCAGGGTCCGCACGGTTTCCGGCACGTGGTTCACGGCGGCCACGAGCTGCGCGTCCGTGCCGTGGTAGAGGCTCTCCCACAGCTGCGGCGTGGGGGCCTTCTCCCCCAGCTCGCTGCACACCCACGTGACCGTCTGCCGCGTGCGCAGTGCCGGGGAGACCAGGATCATGTCCGGGCCCGCGTGCTCGGCCAGCCACGCGCCCGCCGCCGCGGCCTCGCGAGCGCCGCGCGGCATCAGGGGGCGGTCGTGGTCCGGCACGCCGCGGGGGAAGTCCGCCTCCCCGTGACGCATGATCACCAGGTGCTTGAGGTCGTGGCGCTGCATGCCCGTCAGTCTGTCACGGAGCAGGGATGACGACGGCGCCGGGTCCGGACCCGGCGCCGTCGTGCTGCGGCCCGTGGGGACCGGGGCGTCAGATGGAGTACTCGGGGGCGGCCCACACGACCACTTCGGGGTGGTCGTAGAAGCGGTAGCCCTGACCGCGGACGGTGCGAACGGTGTTGGCCAGTCGGCCCAGTTTGGAGCGTAACCGCCGCACGTGGACGTCGATGGTGCGCTCGGAGGGCACTTCCTCGGCATCCCCCCAGAGGTTCTCGAGCAGCTCGGTGCGCCCCACCGTGCGGGTGCCGTTCTCCACCAGGTAGTTGAGCAGCTCGAACTCGCGGTGGGTGAGGTTCAGCAGGTCCCCGTCCAGGAACACCTCCCGGCGGGAGAGGTCGATTAGCACGCCCACACGCTGGTGGTCGATGCCGCTGCCCGCACCGCACGCGGGGAGCGGGGCAATGGGCTCGATCACGGGATCCGTGAAGGTGGGGTCACCCAGGGCGCTGCGGACCACCTCGAGGTCCGTGCCCTCGGCGTGCACCGGGGCCAGGGCGACGGCGGCGTAGGAGTCCGACTCCGGGACGGTGGAGCGGATGAACTGACGGATGTCCTGCACCAGCTGCACCAGGCTGATCCCGCGGTCCGCCGCGGCCTGCTCGTCCACGCCCACGTAGAGCACGAACCCGCGAGCCTCGGTGGGCTGCTGCTCGGCGGGCGCGGGAGGCTCCGGGGCGTAGTTCGCCGGGACGGAACGCAGATGACGGTGCTCCTCGGGAGTTGCCGTGGTGCGGTGCGTCCCGCGCGCGCGCGCCGGGGTCTGGGCTCCGGCCAGCCGGTGCCGCTGCGAGATGTGGACGTAACCCGGTGCGCCTGCCATGCCAACCCCTGCCTCGTGAAGCCCCGTTCCCGTGAATTCCCTGGAAAACGGTGTTATCCCCCATGGTCCGCGAAACCAGGCAGGACTGGCAAGTAATATATGAGCTTTTTTCTCACATGCTGAGACGGCCCGAGGGTGATCCGCCCAGATGTGGTCCGAGCCCCGGGAGGTGGACGCCACCACGACGCACATGGCACCGGGAAACCGCGAATTTCCGCCCGTGAGCATCCCGGGCCACCCCGGGCGGAATCATTCACACCGGGAGCCGCTTGTCAATGCTCCGTGTCCGTGCACGGCTCGCCCGACCGGCGTGACCGGGGCAGGGGTGGGCCTCAGTCCACCACGCCGTAGAGCCGGTCCCCGGCGTCCCCCAGCCCGGGCACGATGTAGGAGTTCTCGTCGAGGCGCTCGTCCACCGAGGCGAGCACCACATTGACCTCGCTGTCCTGGAGCTCTTTCTCGAGCCGCGCCAGGCCCTCGGGAGCGGCGAGCAGGCACACGCACGTGATCTGCTCCGCGCCGCGGCGGTACAGGAACTTTATGGCCTCGCTCAGGGTGCCGCCCGTGGCCAGCATGGGATCGAGCACGTACACCTGGCGGCCCGTGAGGTCGTCCGGCAGCCGCTCGGCGTAGGTGATGATGTCCAGGGTGGCGTCGTCACGGGCCATGCCCAGGAAACCGACCTCCGCGGTGGGGATCAGCCGGGTCATGCCCTCGAGCATGCCGAGCCCCGCGCGCAGGATGGGCACCACGAGCGGGCGCGGACGGGTCAGGGCGATGCCCTGCGCCTGCGCCACCGGGGTCTGGATGGTCACCGGCTCCACACGGACGTCCCGCGTGGCCTCGTAGGCCAGCAGTGTGACCAGCTCCTCCACCAGCAGCCGGAACACGGGTGAGGAGGTGTCCTTGTCGCGCAGCACGCTCAGCTTGTGGGCTACCAGGGGGTGATCCAAGACGGTGACTCGCATACCCAGAATCTAGCAGTCGCACGCGCCCGCCACCGCCGCCACGACGCCGCACGGATCCGGCCGCGCGCGGTCGCCCGCCGTGGCGGGTCACGATGTCGTCACGGCCCGGTCATCCTCCCCCTGTACAGAGAGCCCGTGCTCTAGTCTCGGAGGGGAAACCTCTCGAAAATCCATGAATTTCGATGCACGCCGACCCCCGAAGGGACACTTCTTATGGCTGCTCCGGTTCTCGAAACGGAGAATCTGGTCAAGATCTACGGCAGGGGAGACACCAGGTTCGACGCCCTGAAGGGGATCAACCTGGAGATCGGCAAGGGCGAGTCCGTGGCCGTGGTGGGCAAGTCCGGCTCCGGCAAGTCCACCCTCATGCACCTGCTGGCGCTGCTGGACGGGCCCACCCACGGTGTGGTGGCTCTCGAGGGCAGGCCCACCGGTGACCTCAGCGCCAAGGAGCTCAACGAGCTGCGCAACTCGGCGTTCGGCTTCGTCTTCCAGCAGTTCTTCCTGACCCCCAACCAGAGCGTGCTGGAGAACGTCACGCTGCCGCTGAAGATCGCGGGCGTCCCCGCCGCGGAGCGCAAGCGCCGTGGGCTGGAGGCCCTCGAGCAGCTGGAGATGGCGGACAAGGCGGACAACAAGGCCACGGACCTCTCGGGCGGGCAGAAGCAGCGCGTGGTGATCGCGCGCGCCCTGATCAACAACCCGTCCGTCATCTTCGCGGACGAGCCCACCGGCAACCTGGACTCCGCGACCTCCAAGGTGGTGGAGGACATCCTGTTCGGCCTGAACCGGGACAAGGGCATCACCCTGGTGGTCGTCACGCACGACGAGGACCTCGCCCAGCGCTGCGGCCGCCAGATCTACCTGGTGGACGGCGAAGTGGTGCCGAACCTCCCGAAGTCCACGAGCGGCGTCGGCGGCGAGCGCGGTGGACAGCCCGGGACGCGGCCCGCGAGCTCGACGACCGGCCCGTTGCAGGTCACCGAGCCCACCACGGGTGCCATCGTGACGCTCAGCGAGGCCGACGCCGCCGAGATCGCCCGCGCCGCCCAGGAGCCGCCGCGCGCGGGCCGCCACGCCGCCCCCAGCACCACCGACCAGCCAGGAGCCACCGCGTGAAATTCATTGATCTGCTGCGCACGGCGATCGGCAACACCTTCCGGTCCAAGGCGCGCACCGTCCTGACCGTGATCGCCATCTTCATCGGCGCCTTCACGCTCACCCTGACCTCGGGGATCGGCACGGGCGTGAACGACTACATCGACAAGACCGTGGCCGCGTTCGGCAACGACAACGCGCTGTTCGTCCAAAAGGTCTCGGAGCAGTCCACCCCCGGCTCGAACGAGGGTGACGGGCCCACCGAGTACAACCCCGACGAGGCCGACGTGCGGCTGGGCTTCGGCTCCGTCAGCGGACTCACGGACTCGGACATCGACAAGATCGAGAAGATCGACGGCGTGGGCTCCGTGGATCCCATGTACCTGGTGACCCCCAAGTACCTGGAATCGGCCAGCGGCAAGAAGTTCAAGCTGAGCCTGGGCTCTCCCCCGGAGGCGGACGGGCTGCAGCTGGAGTCCGGCAAGGCCCCCGAGCGCGCGAAGGACGAAATCCTGCTCCCCGCCTCCTGGGTGGAGCCACTGGGCCTGGGATCGAACCAGGACGCCGTGGGCAAGTCCGTGAAGATCGCCATCGGCAACGCGATGGACCAAGAGAGGACGTTCACCGCAAAGGTCTCGGGCGTGTCCCAGGCGTCCCTCGCGGGCCCCTCCGACAACCCCATCCCCTCGGCCGGTCTGAACAAGAAGCTCTACGACTACCAGGTCTCGGGCAGCCCCAAGAAGGTCCCGAACTCGTACTTCACCGCCACGGCCACCGTGGACGACATGTCCAAGGTGGGCGCCATCAAGTCCGAACTCTCCGACGAGCACATGCAGGGCCGGACCGTGGAGGACCAGCTGGGCATGTTCCGCGCGGTCATCAACGGCATCGTGTGGATCCTCAACTCCTTCGCGATCATCGCGCTGCTCGCGGCCGGCTTCGGCATCGTGAACACGCTGCTGATGTCCGTGCAGGAGCGCACCCGGGAGATCGGGCTCATGAAGGCGCTGGGCATGAGCGGGGGCAAGGTCTTCGGCCTGTTCTCGCTCGAGGCGATCTTCATCGGCTTCCTGGGCTCCGCCATTGGGGCGGCCGTGGCCGTGGCCGCCGGGAGCATCCTCAGCGGCGTGCTCTCCAACGGGCTGCTGTCCTCCCTGCCCGGGCTGAGCCTGTTCCTGTTCAATCCCGTGAACATTGCCGCGATCATCCTCTCGGTCATGTTCATCGCCTTCCTGGCCGGCACCATCCCCGCGATGCGCGCCGCACGCCAGGACCCCATCACCGCCCTGCGATACGAGTAAACCCCCCAACCTGCACCACCCACTCGCACCACACGGAAGGACACCACCCATGAGCACCACCCCGAACGAACCCCAGAACCCGCAGTCCGGCGTTCCCGGCCAGTACGGCCAGTCCGGTTCCACGCAGCCCGGCCAGCCCCAGCCGTACGGCCAGGGCGCGGTCAACGGCGCGCCGCAGGGCGGCCCCAACGGGCAGCCCTACGGTCAGCAGTACGGCCAGGCCGGCGGGAAGTACGGCACCGCCGAGTACAACCCCGGGCAGTACACCGGCCTCATGGAGCGCCCCTCCACGGTGGACCGGCTGCTCAAGCTGACGCTGGTGTCGCTGGGCATCTACGTGCTGAGCGGCATCCTGGGCATGATCGCGGTCAACAGCATCGACTTCGTCCGGGTCTACCGTGACATGGGCATGGACTCGGCCACCGCCACCGAGATGGCAGGCAAGGTCGGTGGCATCGGCGGACCGATTGGTTCGATCGTCTCCCTGATCATCGGCATCGCCCTGTACCTGCTGGTCTGGAACGGCCTGAAGAAGGGCAAGAACTGGGCGCGCATCCTGGGCACGGTTTTTGCCGCCATTGCCATCCTTGGTGGCCTGTTCGGCCTGATCGGCACCTTCATCTACCCTGCGCCGTGGAACATCATCATGATCGCACTGGCGCTCGTGAAGGTGGTCGTGGACATCCTCTGGATCGTCACCGCGTTCAAGGCGCCCACCACGGCCTGGTTCAACCAGAACCGCGTCCAGCGCTAAGCACGCATGGCTCTTCCGCACACCGCCAGGTCCATCCAGCTCGCGGGCTGGATGGACCTGGCGCTTTCCGAGGCCGAGCGCACGTCCGCGTCCGGGGACGTGCCGATCGGCGCCGTCGTCCTGGACCCCGAGGGCCGGGTGGTCGGCACGGGCCACAACCGGCGAGAGGAGTGCGGGGACCCCACCGCCCACGCGGAGGTGCTCGCCCTGCGGGAGGCCGCTGCCCGGCGCGGTGAGTGGCGGCTGGAGGGGTGCACGCTCGTCGTCACCCTGGAGCCGTGCGCCATGTGCGCCGGGGCCGTGGTGCTCGCGCGTGTGCCCACCGTGGTGTTCGGCGCGTGGGACCCCAAGGCCGGGGCGTGCGGCTCCGTGTTCGACATCGTGCGGGACCCCCGGCTCAACCACTGGGTGGAGGTCACCGGCGGAGTGCGGGAGGACGAGTGCGCCGCCCTGCTGCACGAGTTCTTCCGGGGCCACCGCGAGCGCCGGTGAGTGCCCCGCCGCACGACGCCGCCCCGCGCCATCTCGACCCCGTTCCTTCCGGCGCTGGCGCGGTCCGGCATCACCCCACGCCGGAGGCCACCGCGCCGTGGGGACCCACCGTGTGACCCGCGCCCGGCCGCTGACCGGCCTCGCGCCGGTTTGGAGGGGTTGCGTCCCGGCCTGTAAAGTGCTGGGAGCTGGTGACGTGTCCGAGCGGCCGAAGGTGCATCACTCGAAATGATGTTTGGTGTCAAAGCCAACGTGGGTTCAAATCCCACCGTCACCGCCAGCGACTGGGGGCCCTGCTACCCCGGGAAACCGGGGTGGCAGGGCCTTCGCTCATGCCCCGGAGACGCGGTGTGGACACGCCCTGGAAACGCCCTGGACACGCTGCCCAGTGAGACCATGGGATCCGCGCGGCACCTCCGCCCTGACCACCCGGGTGCTCAACTATTGACAGCCTGCTTACTGTCCTGTAGACCATGAGTCATGGGCCTTCCCGGGATCACGAGATTCCTCCGCACCGCCGCCGGGGTTCTGACGTACCCCCAGGACCCCCGCTCCTTCGCACAACTCTTCGGTTCACTCTCCAGCGCCCACTACACCCGTGGGCGCATCACGCGCGTCCACCGGGAGACACCCGACACGGTAACCGTCTGCTTCACCGCGGGCGAGGGCTGGATCCCGCACCGCGCGGGCCAGTGGGCGCGGATCGGCGTGGAGGTGGACGGGAAGCGGATCTGGCGCCCCTACTCCCTCAGCGCGCCCGAGCACGGGGACCCCTCGATCACCGTCAAAGCCCAGGGAACCGTGTCCAAACACCTCGTCCACCGGGCCGCACCCGGGGACGTGCTGTACTTGGAGCGCCCGGAGGGGCAGTTCATCCTCCCGGAGATGCCCACGGAGCTGCTGTTCATGGTGGCTGGTTCCGGTATCACACCGGTGATGTCCATGCTGCGGACGCTGATGCCGCGCAGGCCGGATCACGACGTCGTCCTGGTCTACGTGTCCCGGACCCAGGAATCGTGCATCTTCCACGAGGAGATCCTGGAGCTCGCTGACCAGTTCGAAGGACTCCGCCCGGTCTTCTGGTTCACCGAGGAGCGCGGAAGACTCGATGTCGCAGATCCGCGAGCGGTGGGCGCGCTGTGCCCCGACCACCAGGCGCGGGCCACGTACGCGTGCGGCCCGGACTCCTTCGTCACAACCGTGGAACACCTGGGGGAGGCGTCCGGGCACGCCCCCGTGGTGGAGAGGTTCGACGTGACCCGCGCGTCCGCCAGTGGACAGCCGGGTGAGGTCAGTCTCCTGCGCAGCGGGATCACGGTGTCCGTGGGCGAGCGCGACACCATCCTGGAGGCAGCGGAGCGCGCGGAGCACCCGCTGCCCCACGGCTGCCGGATGGGCATCTGCCACAGCTGCCTGGTCCCCATGACGGACGGAGCGGTGACGAACATCCGCACCGGTGAGCTCCACCGGGAGCCCGGCCCCGTCCAGACCTGTGTGACCCGCCCTGCCCCCTACGCGACGTTCGACGCCTGACGCCGAGCCACTTTTCCCACCCGGAGCAATCCCTCCGGTGGACCACCCCATGCAACGAAGGAGCACATCCTTGACGCTCACACCAACCACTTCACCCGCCGCCCCTGCCACATCACCCGAACCCCGGACACCTCGCGATCCGCTCCAGCTCACCGAGCAGGAACTCGACGAGCTCGCGGCCGAGCTCGACGCCGTGCGGGACGAGATCTTCTCGCAACGGGGCAGCTCCGACGCCCGGTACATCCGGCGCGTGGTGGCCCTGCAGCGCAGCCTGGAGCTGACGGGACGCGCGTGCATGCTGTTCTCCCGGCACCGGCCCCTCTGGTGGACCGGCGTGGGGTGTCTCAGCGTGGGCAAGATCCTGGAGAACATGGAGATCGGGCACAACGTCCTCCACGGGCAGTGGGACTGGATGAACGACAAGGAGATCCACTCGACCACGTGGGAGTGGGACTTCGTGGCGCCCTCCGCGGGATGGCAGCGCACCCACAACGAGACCCACCACACCTGGACGAACGTGCTCGGCAAGGACAGGGACGTGGGGTACAACGTGCTGCGCATGGACCCGGCCCAGCCGTGGAAACCGGTGAACCTGCTCAACCCTGTGATCAACCTCGTCCTCGCCCCCGCCTTCGAGTGGGGCATCGCGATCTACGACGTGGAGCTGGACCAGTTCTTCGCCGGCACCAAGTCCGGGAGGGCCACGTTCGAGGACTTCAAACGGGTGATGCGAAAGCTCGGACGGCAGTCCGCCAAGGACTTCGTGGTCTCGCCCCTGCTGGCGTCCCTCACGGGTTCCGGGAAGGCCTCCGTCAAGGGTTTCCTCGCGGCGAACGTGATCCGCAACGTCTGGGCGCACGCGGTGATCTTCTGCGGTCACTTCCCTGACGGTGCGGAGACGTTCACGGAGGAGGACGTGGAGAACGAGTCGCGGGGCCACTGGTACCGCCGGCAGGCCATGGGCTCCGCGAACATCGATGGTTCGCGACTCATGCACTTCATGAGCGGGAACCTCTCCTTCCAGATCGAGCACCACCTGTTCCCGGACATGCCCTCCAACCGGCTCGCTCAGATCGCTCCCCGGGTGAAGGAGATCTGCCACAGGTACGGCATCCAGTACACCTCGGGGCCCCTGCCCCGCCAGGTGTTCCAGGCATGGCGGAAGGTGGTCCGGCTGGCCCTGCCCTGAGCGCAGGCGGTGTCCGGGCCGGGGGGTCGTCACGATCCGGGGCACGACCCCTCACACCGGGATCTCCCGGTCCGGGCCGATCCGCTTCATCACCAGTGTGGAGTTCAGCCGTTGCACGCCGGGCAGCCCGCTGAGCACGGTGTCGTAGAACTTCTGGTACGCCGCGAGGTCCGGCACCAGCACCCGCAGCATGAAGTCCGGTTCACCGAAGAGCCGCTCCGCCTCGATGATCGGGGGGATCTGCTCCACCATGGTCTCGAACCGGGCGATCACAGCGGGTTCAGTGTGCTCCATGCGCACGAACACGAGGGCCTCGAACCCCAACCCCACGGCCTCGGGATCGACCACCGCACGGTAGCGCTCGATGGCCCCGGAACGCTCCAGCTCCTTGAGTCGCCGGTGGCACGAGGAGAGGCTGAGCCCCACTCTCTGCGCGAGGTCCGTGGTGCTCGTGCGCCCGTCATCCTGCAGCAGTGAGAGAATCTTCCGGTCAAGTTTGTCCATTCGGACAATTCTCCCACCGAGAACCCCGTTCCGCCTGAAAATAGGGAGCACATTTCGCGGGCGGCCGCATAGTGTTTCACCCGGAAAGGGGAAACACATGGACATGACGCTGATGATGGAGTTCTGGGTGCTGGCCTTCCTGCTGGTGCTGGTCCCGGGGCCGGACTGGGCCTACGCGATCGGTGCGGGAATGCGTGCACGCTCCGCGGCACCCTCTGTCCTGGGGATGCTCTCCGGCTACGTCGTCGTGGTCGCCGTGGTGGCCGTGGGAGTGGGCGGCCTGGTCACCGAGCACCCGGCGGCACTGACCACCCTGTCCGTGGTGGGCGCCGGCTACCTCCTGTACCTCGGGATCACAGCCCTGGCGGCCCGACAGGGTGGCAGCATCACCGCCGGGGACTCGCCCCTGGAAGGCGGAGGTTCCACGCAGTTCGTCAAGGGCATCGGCGTGAGCACCCTCAACCCCAAGGGGCTGCTGCTCCTCATGGCCCTGCTGCCCCAGTTCGTGAGCCCGCAGGGGTGGTCCTCCACCGGTCAGATGCTGGTGCTGGGGGGACTGCACATTCTCAACTGCGCCGCAGTCTACTTCGCGGTGGCCCTGCTCTCCCGAAGGCTTCTGGGGTCCCGCCCGGGTGCAGGCACGGTGATGGCGAAGCTTGCCGGTGTCATGATGCTCGTGGTGGGGCTGGGGATCCTGGGGGAGAAGGCGGCCGAGCTGCTCGGCTGACACGCGCCGTCGCCCGTGGTCTCGATACCCAGCGGTAGGAATGCCGCCCCGCCACCCTAGAATGTAGCGCGGACCACAATTTCCGCGCGGTCGAACGCGCCCGGCAGGCCCCGCCGCCACGCGCGCGGCCCACACCCCGGGTGCCGCACACCGGGCGGGCACCGACGAGACGAGGAACACAGCATGAGCGACGAACAGTCCGTGGGCCACCTGGGAGCCAACGGCGAGGACGTCCCGGACGCCCACTACGTCCGCACGGGTGAGCACACCTTCCGCACGACCGTGTACTCGCAGGGCGCGTGGAGCCCCCTGGAGCAGCACATGGCGGCGTCGTCCGGGCTGCTGGTGCACGAGATCGAGCGCAACCACCCGCGGGAGGACGTGCTTCCGGTGCGCTTCTCGTTCGACATCCTGGGGTTCATCGCCGGCGGCGAGATCGAGGTGCACACGCGCGTGCTGCGCCCCGGCAGGACCATCGAGCTGCTCGAGGCCACGATGAGCAGCGACGGCCGGGACTGCATCCGGTTGAGCCTGTGGCGGTTGAAGACCTCGGACACGCACGAGGTGGCCGGCGGTGAGATCGAGCCGCTGAGGCCACTGGAGGAGAGCGAGCCCCTCAACATGTACGAGCAGTGGGGCGGCGGTTACATCGGTTCCCTCGACGCCCGGGTGGCGCGCATGCCACGTCCGGGCAGCGGTGCAGGCTGGCTGCGCATCAGCAAGGCCGTGGTGCAGGGCGAGGAGTCCTCCCCCACCGCGCAGTTCATCAGCGCCGTGGACGCCGCCAACGGCCTGGCGCCCCGCGCGGAGATCGGACCGTGGGCCTTCCCCAACGTGGACCTGAGCATCCACATGTTCCGCGCGCCGGTTTCCGCGTGGGTGGGCCTGGACACCAAGGTGGAGTTCGGCGGGGACGGCGTGGGCCTGACCCACTCCACACTCCACGACGAGCAGGGTCCGATCGGCCGGGTGGCGCAGGCGCTGACCGTCCGGCGCATGGGCTGACGCACCCGGAGCGCACTCGCGGACGCGCCCGTGTGGTGCCGCCCCGGGTCCGCCACCCCATGGAGGGGGCGGATCCGCGCCAGCGCGTCGCACCCGCGGTGCAGCGCACCCCCGCGTGCGCCACGGGCGCTGCCGCGCACGACGCCGCTGCACAGGTGCGCTCGCCCGCGGGAGCCGGCCGGGCGGCGCCGTGCCCCGGTGCCGGGTTTGACGCCCCCGCCTAGAATGGCGGCTGGTTCCCACATGAATTCGGACGGGGCGCGTGCCCCAGGAGGTCCAGGCGAGTGAGCAGCATCCAGATCAATGTGACCGACCGCGACGGCGCCCGCACCGAGGGCGTGGAGTGGAAGGACTACGAGACGCTCATGGAGTGCCTCACGCGCAACAAGTTCCCCATCCTGGCCACGTGCGGCGGCAACGCCTCGTGCTCCACGTGCCACTCGTACCTGGACCAGGAGACGTTCGTGAAGACGGGCGGCACCAACGAGGAGGAGGAGGACCTCCTGGAGATGCTGGACGACACCCGCCACGACAACTCCCGGCTCGCGTGCCAGGTGGAGTGGTCCGAGTCCCTGGACGGCGCGGAGATCGAGATCGCCCCCGAGTGGTGAGGTCCGTCCGCTGAGACGCACTTGGACACCTCGCGGCGCGTAGGTGAGAGTTGGGGCATGACCGAGCTCCGGGACGATCTCACCACACGCGCCGCCTACGTGTCCGACGCCTCGATCTACCGCAGGCTCCCGGCCGCCGTGGCCGAGCCCCGCTCGGTGGCGGAGATCCGCGAGCTGCTCGCCACCGCCCGGGAGAACGGGTGGCCGGTGACCTCCCGCGGTGCAGGCACCTCGGTGGCGGGCAACGCCATCGGCGAGGGCCTGGTGATCGACACCTCCCGGCACTTCCACCGCATCCTGGAGATCGACCCGCAGGCCCGCACCGCGCGCATCGAACCCGGCGTGGTCTGCGACCAGCTCCGGGACGCCGCCGCCGAGTTCGGCCTGACCTACGGCCCGGACCCCTCCACGCACTCGCGCTGCACGGTGGGCGGGATGGTGGCCAACAACGCGTGCGGCTCCCACTCGGTCGCGTGGGGCACGAGTGCCGAGAACCTCGTCTCCGTCACGGTCATGCTGGGCGACGGGCGCCTCGTCACCCTGGAGGCGGGGGCCACCTCCGAGCCCGCGCTGACCTCGCAGCTGGAGCGGCTGCGCAACGACCACCTGGCCGTGCTGCGCACCGAGCTGGGCCAGTTCCCGCGCCAGGTCTCCGGCTACGGGCTGCACCACCTGCTGGGCGAGAACGGCTTCGACACCGCCAAGGCCTTCGCGGGCACCGAGGGCACGTGCGGGATCATCACGGAACTGACCGTGAAGCTCGTGGCCAGGCCCGCGCACACCGCGCTCGCGGTGCTGGGCTTCGAGGACGCCATTGCGGCGGCCACCGCTGCTCCGACGCTCCGCGTCCCGGGAGTCACGACCATCGAGGGCATGGGCTCGGACCTGCTGGCCGCGCTGCGCACCCGCCCGGGCCAGGAGCACGCCGGGTCGGAGCTGCCCCGCGGGGGCGGGTGGCTCTACTGCGAGGTCGCCGGGGACACCCCCGAACAGGCGTACGACGCCGCCCGCACCCTCCCCGCGCTGCTCCAGGAGACCGTGGTGGACTCGGTGGTCGTGGGGGACCCCGCCCAGGCCCGTGCCCTGTGGCACATCCGCGAGGCCGGTGCGGGCATCGTGACCCGTCTGCCGGACGGCGGCGAGGCGTGGCCCGGGTGGGAGGACTCCGCAGTGCCCCCGGCCCGGCTGGGTGAGTACCTGCGGGACCTGTACGCCCTGCTGGACGAGATGGACCTGCGCGGCATCCCGTTCGGGCACTTCGGCGAGGGCTGCGTGCACATCCGGATCTCGTTCGACTTCAGCACCGAGGCCGGGGTGGCGCAGTACCGCGAGTTCATCGAGCGCGCCGCGGAGCTGGTGCACCGCTACGGCGGTTCGGTCTCCGGGGAGCACGGGGACGGCCGCGCCCGCTCCGAGCTGCTGGGCACCATCTACACTCCCCAGGCGCTGGCGGCCTTCGCCCGGTTCAAGCGGATCTTCGACCCCGAGAACGTGTTCAACCCGGGGGTCGTGGTGGACCCGGAGCCCCTGGACCAGGGCATCCGCCCCGGCCCGGGCGCGCGCACGTTCGAGCTCACCCCGGTGCACGCCTTCTCGCACGACAACGGCTCGTTCGGCCAGGCCGTGAACCGCTGCGTGGGCGTGGGCGCGTGCCGCTCCGACTCCGGGGCCATGTGCCCCTCCTTCCACGCCACCGGGGACGAGGTGCACTCCACGCGCGGGCGCATGCGCTCCCTGGCGGAGATGCTGCGCGGCGAGCACCTCACGGACGGCTGGAAGTCCAGGGAGACCTACGAGGCCCTGGACCTGTGCCTGTCCTGCAAGGCGTGCGCCACCGAGTGCCCCGTGAACGTGGACATGGCCACTTACAAGGCCGAGTTCCTGCACCACCACTTCCGGCAGGGGCTGCGCTCGTTCGTGGGCCGGGACCGCCGCCCCATGGCGCACTTCACCATGGGGTGGATGCCGTGGCTCATGCGGATCGCCGCGCGGGTGCCCGGTTCCCTGCGCGCGGTCAACGCCCTGGAGCGCATCCCGGCGGTGGAGGCACTGACCAAGCGGCTCGGCGGCATCGAGCCCCGCCGCGACATGATCCGCTTCAACGACACCCCGTTCACCGCGTGGTTCCGCGCCCGTTCCCGGCACGCCGCCTCGGGCGAGGTGCGGGGCACCGCGTCTCCGGGCACCGGGGACGACGCCGCCGGTGCCGGTCCGCGCGGAGGTGGCCGTGCGGCGTCGTCGTGCGGGGGTGGCCGGACGGCGTCGTCGTCCGGGGGTGCCAGGACGCGCGGAGCGGTGGGCGAGGACCCCGCCGGACGCCCGTCCGTGGTGCTGTGGCCGGACACCTTCACCACCTACTCCGCAGACGGGCCGGGCAAGGCGGCCGTGGCGGTGCTGGAGGCCATGGGCTACCGGGTGCTGATGCCCATGGGTCCCGTGTGCTGCGGGCTCACGTGGCACTCCACGGGTCAGCTGGACATGACCCGGAAGGTGCTGCGGCAGACGCTGGACGTGATGGCGCCGCTGATCGAGGCGGGGTACCCGGTGATCGGGCTGGAGCCGTCCTGCACGGTGATGCTGCAGCACGAGATCACGGAGCTGCTGCCCGAGGATCCGCGGGCCCACGCGGTGCGCACCCTCACCCGCACGCTGGGCGAGTTCGCCGCGGAGCACCTGGAGGCCGGCGGTGACTGGCCGGTCGAGCCGCTGGAGACCCGCTCGGGCCCGAGCAGCGCAGTGTGCCAGGTGCACTGCCACGAGAAGGCGCAGGGTGACTACTCGCCCGAGCTGCGGGTGCTCGCCGAGCTGGGCGTGGACACCTCTGTGGTGGGCGGTGGGTGCTGCGGGCTGGCCGGGAACTGGGGTTTCGAGCCCGGTCACTACGAGATCTCGCAGACGCTCGGGGAGCGCACCCTGTTCCCCGCGATCCGCGCGGCCGAACCCGGCGCCATCGTGCTCGCGGACGGTTTTTCCTGCCGCACGCAGATCGCCCAGGGCACGGGTGCCGACGCGGTGCACCTCGCCGAGGTGATGTTCGCCGCATTGCGGACGGAACGTAGGACACTGTCAGCATGACGACCACCTCGCCCACCCCCAGGGGCACCCGCAAGCACTCCCGCCCGCTGCTCGCCGCCACCGCGCTGACCGCTCTGCTGGCGCTCTCCGCGTGCGGCTCGTCGGAGGACCCGAAGCCCGCGGACACCGCCAGCCCGAGCACCACGGCGTCTGCTTCCGCCAGCTCCTCGCAGAGCGCGTCCGCGTCCCCCACGCCGTCCGCGTCCTCGGAGACCGCCCAGGCCTCCGAGGCGTCCCGGGCCGAGCCGGAGAAGACACAGGCCGCCCCGGAGGAGACCCGCAAG
Source organism: Kocuria tytonicola (assembly GCF_003687455.1). Taxonomy (GTDB): domain Bacteria; phylum Actinomycetota; class Actinomycetes; order Actinomycetales; family Micrococcaceae; genus Kocuria; species Kocuria tytonicola. The sequence continues at coordinate 15,891 of NZ_PHOA01000025.1, forward strand.
GCCACCTCCCCGGAGCTGACCATGCCCACCGCGAGTCCTTTCGACAAGGAGAAGGCGGACGCCCAGGCCGCCGGCGGGGGGTGCAACGCCTCGCAGCTCAGCGGCACCGCGGCCCCCGAGCAGGGCGCGGCGGGGCACACCATCGTCGCCCTCACGCTCACGAACAAGGGCTCCGCGCCGTGCACGCTCAACGGCTACGCGGGGGTCTCGTTCGTGGACGCCTCCGGGGCCACCGTGGGCGCCCCCGCCTCGCGCGAGGGCGCCGGGGCCGGGGCCGTGACGCTGCAGCCCGGGGCCACCGCGAGCGCGGGGCTGAGCATCACCCAGCCCGGCGTGATCGGCCAGATCTGCAACCCGCACGTCATCACCGGTCTGCGCGTCTACCCGCCGGGCAGCCACGAGTCGCTCGTGGTCTCCTACCCCGGGCAGGCCTGCGGCAACCCCAAGGTCTCCCAGCTGCAGGTCAAGGGTTTTGGGTCCTGACCCGGTCCTGAAACTCTTCTCCCCCGCGACCGCGCAGTGGTTCGACGCCGCGTTCAGCGGGCCCACGGCGGCCCAGCGCGGCGCGTGGGAGGCCATCTCGGCGGGCCACCACGCTCTCGTGGTGGCCCCCACCGGTTCCGGCAAGACGCTCGCCGCGTTCCTGTGGTCCGTGGACCGGCTCCTCACGGCCAAGGCCCCCGCCGGGGACGACGACGCCACGGCCGTCCCCGAGGACCGCACCTCGGTGCTCTACATCTCCCCGCTCAAGGCCCTGGGCGTGGACGTGGAGCGCAACCTGCGGGCACCGCTGATCGGCATCACGCAGGCCGCGAAGGCCGCCGGGGGTGAGCCCCCGGAGATCTCCGTGGGCGTCCGCTCGGGAGACACCCCGCAGGCGATCCGCCGCTCCCTGCTGGCCCACCCGCCGGACATCCTCATCACCACGCCCGAGTCCCTGTACCTCATGCTCACGTCCAAGGCGCGGGAGACCCTGCGCCACGTGAGCACCGTGATCATCGACGAGGTGCACGCGGTGGCCGGCACCAAGCGCGGTGCGCACCTGGCGGTGAGCCTGGAGCGGCTGGACGACCTGCTGGAGCGCCCGGCCCAGCGCATCGGGCTCTCCGCCACGGTGGAGCCCGTGGACACCGTGGCCGGTTTCCTGGGCGGTTCCCAGCCCGTGGACGTGGTGCGGCCCCCGTCCGAGAAGGACTGGGACCTCACGGTCTCCGTGCCCATCCCGGACATGACCGTGCTGGGCGGTGCGGCGGCCTCCCCGTCCTCGGACGGCTCCCCGAACCTGGACGGGGACCTGGGCGGCTCCGGTCAGGCGACCGCCTCCATCTGGCCGCACGTGGAGGAGCGGATCGTGGACCTCGTGGAGGCCCACCGCTCCACCATCGTGTTCGCCAACTCCCGCGGGCTCGCGGAGAAGCTCACGGCACGACTCAACGAGATCCACGAGTTCCGGCTGGAGAACGCCGCAGAGCAGTCCACGGGCGGCGGGCGCGAGGGCTCCGGGGATCCCGTGGCCGTGGGGGACGCGCTGAACCATCTCTTCGCGGAGAGCGCACGTCGCGCTTCCGGCGCGGAGGACACCGAGTCCGAGGGCCCATCGTTTGAGGGCCCGGCGCCCGAGGGTCCCGCGTTCGAGGGCAACGGCACCACCGCCACGTCCGGGGCGGCCTCCGCCGACGGCTCGCGCCGCCACGGGCGTGCGCCCGACGACGTTCCACAGTCCGGCACCCCCGGGGACGGGACTGGCGCGCCCGACGACCCGGGCGGCGTCGTCCCCTCCGGCGGTGAGCGGGAGCCTGCCGCGATCCCCCGCCAGAGCAACCGCCACGAGGGGGCGTCCCCCGTGCTCGCCCGCGCCCACCACGGCTCGGTGTCCAAGGACCAGCGCAGCCTGATCGAGGAGGACCTCAAGACCGGGCGGCTGCGCTGCGTGGTGGCCACCTCGTCCCTGGAGCTGGGGATCGACATGGGCCACGTGGACCTGGTGGTCCAGATCGAGTCCCCGCCCTCGGCGGCCTCGGGCCTGCAGCGCGTGGGGCGCGCCGGGCACCAGGTGGGCGAGGTGTCGATCGGGCGGATCTACCCCAAGCACCGCGGGGACGTGCGGGACGCCGCCGTGATCGCGGAGCAGATGCTCCAGGGGAACCTGGAACCGCTCTCGGTGCCCGCCAACCCCCTGGACATCCTGGCCCAGCAGACGGTCTCCGCGGTGGCCGCCGAGGACGTGGACGTGGAGGCCTGGTACGACACGGTGCGCCGCAGCGCGCCGTTCCGCTCCCTGCCGCGCTCCGCGTACGACGCCGTGCTGGACCTGCTCGCCGGGCGCTACCCCTCGGACGAGTTCGCCCAGCTGCGCCCGCGCCTGGTGTGGGACCGGGAGACGGGAACGCTGCAGGCCCGCCCCGGTGCGCTGCGCCTGGCCACCACGAGCGGCGGGACCATCCCGGATCGCGGGCTGTTCCCGGTGTTCCTGGTGGGCGAGCAGGACTCGAAGTCCCCCAAGCGCGTGGGCGAGCTGGACGAGGAGATGGTCTACGAGTCCCGCGTGGGGGACATCATCGCCCTGGGTGCCTCCAGCTGGCGGATCGAGGAGATCACGCACAACCGGGTGGTCGTGGCACCCGCCCCCGGGGTTCCGGGCAAGCTGCCGTTCTGGCACGGGGACGGGCTGGGGCGGCCCGTGGAGCTGGGGCGCGCCGTCGGCCGCTTCACCCGCGAGCTGGCCGGGGCCTCGGACGGCGAGGCCCGCGAGCGCCTGGCGGTGTCCGGGCTGGACGAGTGGGCGCAGGACAACCTGCTGGCGTACCTCGCGGAGCAGCGCGAGGCCACGGAGCACGTGCCGGACGACCGCACGCTCATGGTGGAGCGGTTCCGGGACGAGCTCGGGGACTGGCGCGTGGTGCTGCACAGCCCGTTCGGCACACCCGTGCACGGGCCGTGGGCGCTGGCCGTGCGGGCCCGGCTGGACGAGCGCTGGGGTCTGGACGCGTCCGCCCAGGCCGCGGACGACGGCATCGTGCTGCGCGTGCCCGCCACGGACGAGGAGCCCCCCGGTGCGGAGCTGTTCCTGTTCGACCCCGAGGAGCTCGAGCGCACCGTGACCGAGGAGGTGGGCAGTTCCGCGCTGTTCGCGTCCCGGTTCCGGGAGAACGCGGCCCGCGCCCTGCTGCTGCCGCGCGCGGACCCCGGCAAGCGCACGCCGCTGTGGCAGCAGCGCCAGCGCTCGGCGCAGCTGCTGGACGTGGCCCGGAAGTACCCGCAGTTCCCGGTCATCCTGGAGACGGTGCGCGAGTGCCTCCAGGACGTGTACGACGTCCCCGCCCTGCTCCAGCTGCAGCGGGACCTGGCCGGGCGGAAGCTGCGGGTGGTGGAGACCACCACGGACTCCCCCTCGCCGTTCGCGCGCACCCTGCTGTTCGGGTACGTGGCCCAGTTCCTCTACGAGGGGGACTCCCCCCTGGCCGAGCGCAAGGCCGCAGCCTTGTCCCTGGACCCCGCGCTGCTCAACGAGCTGCTGGGCCGCGCCGAGCTGCGCGAGCTGCTGGACCCCGAGGTCATCGAGACCACCGTCCTGCAGCTGCAGCGCCTCGCCCCGGACCGCCGGCTGCGCGGGGTGGAGGGCGCCGCGGACCTGCTGCGCCTGCTCGGGCCCATGACCGCCGACGACGCCGCGCTGCGCCTGCGCGGCGAGGGGCCCGTTCCGGCGGGGGCCGCGTCCCCCGCGACCTCGCCAGCTGCGCCCGACGCCGCGGGGCCGGGTGCGGCGGCGTCGGACGGTCCCGGTGCAGACGAGGACGCGGAACGGGCCGAGGACCCCGCGTACCGCGCCATCTCCCCGGAGGCCGCGCGCGAGCTGCTGGACGCCCTCGTGGACAGCAACCGGGCGATCGTGCTGCGGGCGGGCGGGCGCGAGGTGTACTGCGCGGTGGAGGACGCCGCCCGGATGCGGGACGCGCTCGGCCAGCCGCTGCCCATGGGGGTGCCGCTCGCGTTCCTGGAACCCGTGGCGGACCCCGTGGGGGACCTCGTGTCACGGTACGCGCGCACCCACGGGCCGTTCAGCGTGGCCGAGGCCGCGCAGGCCCTGAGCCTGGGCCCGGCCGTGGTGGAGTCCGCGCTGCGCGGGCTGGCCAAGCAGCGGCGCGTGAGCGAGGGGGCGTTCCGGCCGTCCGGTGACCCGGCGGCGTCGGACTCGGAGTGGTGCGACGTCGAGGTGCTGCGGACCCTGCGGCGTCGTTCGCTCGCGGCGCTGCGCGCGGACGTGGAGCCCGTGGACCCGCAGGCGTACGCCACGTTCCTGCCCGCGTGGCAGCACGCCGCGAAGGGGCACCAGCTGCGCGGGCTGGACGGGGTGCTCACCGTGGTGGACCAGCTGGCCGGGGTGCCGATCCCGGCGTCCGCGTGGGAGCCGCTCGTGCTCGCGCAGCGCGTGGTGGACTACCGCCCCGCCATGCTGGACGAGCTCATGGCCACGGGCGAGGTGATCTTCTCCGGCGCCGGGTCCCTGGGCGGGGAAGACGGCTGGGTGGCGTTCCACCTGGCCGAGGCCGCGGAGCTGTCCCTGCCACCCGTCGCGCAGCTGGACGCCGCCGCGGACGCGCTGGACTCCGCACTCGAACGCGAGCTGCTCAGCGTGCTGCAGGGCGGCGGCGCGTACTTCGCGTGGCAGCTGGTCCAACCCCTCGCGGCGGCGGGCGTCACCGTGGACATGGCCCAGCTGCGCACCGCGCTGTGGAACCTGCTGTGGGCCGGGCTCGTCACCAACGACACCTACGCGCCCGTGCGCGCGCTGATCTCCGGCGGGCACTCGGCGCACAAGACCCCCAGGCGCCCGGCGCGCTCCCGCTCGGCGGGCCGGCGCGGGGCGGCCCGGCTGCGCGCGGTGGGGCGCGGCCCCGCTGGTTTCGACCCTGCGGGTTCCTCCGACGACGCCGCCCCGTCCGGCACGCGCGTGGTGCGCGCCTCCGGGGGTGGCGAGGACCGGGCGACGGCCGGGCGCTGGTCCGTGCTGCGCCCCGAGCCGCTGAACCCCACCGTGCGGGCCCAGGCCCAGGCGGAGCTGCTGCTGGACCGCTACGGCATCCTCACGCGCGGTCCCGTGGCGGTGGAGGACGTCCCCGGCGGGTTCTCCACGGTCTACAAGGTGCTGCGCGCCCTGGAGGACGCGGGGCGGGCACGCCGCGGCTACTTCATCGAGGGACTCGGGGCCGCCCAGTTCACGCAACCCGCGACGGTTGACGCGCTGCGCAGCTTCACGGACGACGACGCCGCCCGCAAGGGTGACCCCCAGGTCCTCGCCCTGGCGGCCACGGACCCGGCCAACCCGTACGGCGCGGCACTGGAGTGGCCGGAGGCCGTAGTGCTGGAGTCCAGCACCAAGCACCGCCCGGGCCGCAAGGCCGGTGCCGTGGTGGTGCTCGTGGACGGCGCGCTGACCCTGTACCTGGAGCGCGGCGGCAAGACGGCGCTGGCGTTCGTCTCGGACGCGGGTCTGCTGCACCTGGCTGCGGAAGCCGTGGCCGGTCTGGTGCAGCGCAAGGCCGTGGACTCGCTCGTGGTGGAGAAGGTCAATGGGGACTCGGTGCTCTCCTCGGAGGAACTCGTCACCGCGGTGCGGGACGGCCTGCTTGCGGGCGGCTTCTACCAGACACCGAAGGGTGTGCGGATGCGGGCGCCGGTGGGTGGGGCGGCGCGGCAGTGATCCGTGACGGAACGACAACCTTCCGGAACTCCACGGGACACCACCTCGATACCATCTCGGTGTGGAGATGACGCTGAGACTGACGGACGAGGACGAGCACATTTTGGCGGGCCTTGCGGCGGAGGATGGGATCAGTCTGGAGGAGGCAGCGATCCGTGCCATCCGCGAGGCCGCTGCACGCCGAAGAACCGCCCATTCTCCGACTTCCTGATGTCGACAAACCGTTCCAACAGCGCGGACGGGGCTACCGCCAGTACCCTGTTTGCGATTTCTTCTCCACGAAGTAGAACGCGATCCCCAACAGGATCACTCCCACGCCGATCAGAGCCGCCCACGGTAGATGAACCCAGAAGGCAAGGAGGATCACCCCAACTCCTGCGACCATCTGCTTGATGGCCCACATGATGGTGGCTCGTCGCATGGGCGGACGGTAGCCAGACGGCGGATCCGGAAGATCATCTTTCATCGGTCACCACGATTCTTCGTAAATCCCATGTCGTTCCCTGCTGAGAACCGAGCATCAGACGCCCCGCGCCCACAATGGGCGCTTAGCCATGAATCATGTCACAGGCGGTGCCGGCGATTTCCTCGCCACAGTGGCCCACAGACAATCAAATTCCGAACACGTCACCGCAATACTGCGCCGCTGGCACTGACCCACCTCAGGTGTCGGCTGCTCACACCCGTTAGTCCGGGGCTGAATCTGGGGAAGTATCCAGGACGACCCCCTGACATCGGGCTGGCTCACGAAGGCCAGCGCTCTCTTGTCTGCCACACTTCGTCCATGCCGTCGAACATCGCGCACCTCTCTCCAGCAGAAAGTGGTGGCTCGTCCGCGAAGAGTTTGGGGCGCGCTCGATGGCTGGTGCTCTCGAACGGGCTCGACGCCGGGGGACGTTCCGCCACGGATGTCGCCGTGGATGTGCTGGCGGTTCTGGTCTTGGGTGTGGGGGCAGACCAGATGGGCGTCCTCATGACGCTGTCCGGGCTGGGCTTTCTCTTCTTCGGCGTCCCCATCGGCATCATGGTGGACCGCCACCTCAGCCCGGCTCTCCTGACTGCGGCCGGCATCGCAAAGGCGGCCCTGCTCAGCACGCTCGTGCTCGCCTGGGCGGTGGACGCCCTCACGTTTTTCCACCTGGCAGCGGCCATGTGCCTCCTGGGCGTGCTCACCGTGCTGGCCGAAACCACACAGGCAACTCTCGTTCCCCGAGTGGTGCCCTCTGCCAATGTCCCCCGCTTGGCGGCGCGGCTCGAATCAGCCGATGCCGCTCTGGGATTGATCGTGCCCGCAGCCGCTGGTCTTGCGGTGGCAAAGTTGGGATCGGGGCCCGTTCTCGCGCTGTCTGCCGCTTTCCTGTTGGGTGCTGGGTTGGTGGCACTCAAGGTCCGCACGATCTCCCCAGCCCAGCACGACAGGACAAACGCCGGAACAGCCGATGCTGAAGCCGCCCTCTCCCGGTGGGCCCAGTTCTGGGCGGATGCTGTGGAGGGATGGAGTGTGCTCCGCAGCGCCCCCGCATTGTGGTTGCTCACACTGAGCGGCACAGCCAGCAACCTGGGCATGTCCCTCTTTGTGCCCGTTGAGGCGGTGTGGATCCTCACCGATCTCCGCATGGGGCCGGAGTTCCTGGGCTTCCAACTCACTGCAGGTTCAGCCGGCGCACTGGCAGTTACCGCGATTGCCAGTCGATGCATCGCCGTTCTGGGTGACCGCGGGGGCATTCTCACTGGCTCATTCGGCTGCGTAGCGGCCGTGGGTCTTCATCTGGTGGCCTACTTAGACCGCAGCAACGCGGCGGTCTATCTGCTCGCAGGCTCCGCGCTGTGGGGGTTCATGGTCGTCCTCAACAACATCACCCAGGCCACGGTCTTCGCGTGGGCCTGTCCCGAGGGAACTCTTGGACGCGTCACCGCCCTCCGGCGAATGCTCACGCGCGGCGCCATACCTTTTGGCACGCTCGCGGGCGGAGCCGTGGGCGCAGCTTTTGGTACGTGGTGGGCTCTCATGGGCTGGCAGGCATTCGCCGTACTCTCCCTGGCGCTGACGGGCATGGCCTTCCGCCGCCTCGGGACGGCCACCATACGGAAATGACGATACGCATGGGTTGGGCAACCCTGCGGGCGCCTTGGTTGGGGTTTCCCCACCCCACGAGGCACGTCCGCGTCACCGGTTACGGCGCCCATCCGAGGATCAGCGCAAGAACCTCATCGCTCAGGTCCCGGTCGGCGAGGACCAGGCGAACGGCCTGTTCATCGGGATTTCCTCGGTCGGTGCCCCTGTACCTCAGAGAGAGGCCAGCCTTCTTCGCCACCGAGAAGGAAGGTGCGTTGTGCTCGAGAACCTTGGCCACGACGGGGAGGTCTGGCCGATTCCGCCTGGCTGCGTCAACAGCTGCACACGCGAGTTCCGTGGCCAGACCTCGCCCTTGGGCCTCAGGGGCAAAGCGGTACCCCAGGTTCCAATAGCGATCTTTCTGAAGCGTGCATCCACCGTGCCCCACCACCCGACCGGCCTCTCGCACGACCCAGGAGCCCAGGCCGTTTGCCTGCCAGTCTTCTATCCACCGCGTGAGGAGAGCATCCGTCTGCTCACGCGAGGTGAGCCGACCGCTCGGGAAATGCGTCCATGTCCGAGCATCCGAATAGATGAGGTGGATGCTGTCTAGGTCGGACGAGGTCGGTAGATCGAGACTGAGGCGAGCGGTGCGGTCCATGCGACGATCCTGCCACTGTGGAGGAGAATTCGACGGCCATTTGACGCCGCCTCAGGAACGCCGGATCTGACAGGATGGCCAGCATGGCCCCTTTCAAGAACATGTCGCTCACCTACCAGGCGGGGAAGTTCTTTATTGGGATCGGGGCCGTGGTGGCGATCCTCTTCTTCATCCTCGATCCTCGGGCAAGCATCGTGTGCCCCGGCCTCGTCCTGGTCGAGATCGGGCTGGTACTTCTCATGATTGGCTGGTTCCGGCACCCCGGCCGCAGGCGATAGCGCTCCCCCGCTCTGCTGCCCACCCCTCAGATTGACCAGCATTATGAGTACGCAGACGTGTACACATAGACGTACACTTCACGTACACTGGCCCCATGACATCACTCCTTTCTCATCCCCTCACCAGCCGCGAAGCACGCGAAAGCCTCGGGGACACCCTCCAGCGCTTCCGTACCGAGGGGCTGACGGCTGAGCCGGTCACCTTCGGAGCGCAGCGCAAGCCAGAGGCGGTGATGATCCCCTACGAAGCCTTCGAAGCCATTGCTCCCCTCCTGGAGGACCTGGCCACGGCGGAGACCGCTCGGGCTCGCATTCGCGCCGGTGGAGCCTCCCCCCTGTCCGAAACCGCAGAGACACTGGGCCTCGACCCCGCCGACTTCCAGTGACCCGTCGAGCGCTGAAGCTCACGAAGCTACCGGGCTTCGAGGAGGACGTTCTCGCGTTGCCTCGAAAGCCTCACGACATCGCCAAGATGGCGCTGGAACGACTCGTCTTCATCCGCGACGGGGCGATTCGTGGGGTTCCTCTCGAGGATCATGCTGGGACAGGTGATCTGTCGGACTGCTACAAGTTGTACTTTGACCCCGTCCCGACGAGAAAGCCGCGATACCGCCTGGTCTACCGCTACACACCCAACGAGGTTCAGGCTGTGGCGCTGGAGGCGGTGTCCGTGGGCGAACGCGAGGGGCTGGCGGTCTATCTGCAGGCCGCAAAGCGACTCGGACGAGACACGCACTGAGTCCAAAGCTTCCCCCGAGTCTCAGCCACTACCCAGGAGGCCCCGTGCCCGAAGGTGATTCCGTCTACCGCCAGTGCAAGATGCTGCGCGAGGCGCTGGAGGGTGCGGTGGTCGAGAGCTCGGACTTCCGGGTGCCCGCCCTCGCAACCTCGGACGTCTCCGGGCGCACCGTCGTGGCTGTGGTGCCGCGCGGGAAGCACATCCTCATCCGGCTCTCCGCAGCCCCGGACGCCGAGGAGATGCGTTCCGGCGCCGAGCCCCTCACCCTGCACTCGCACCTGATGATGGACGGCACCTGGCGGGTCTTCGACAGGGCCCAGAACGACGACGCCGGGCAGCCCAGCGGGTCACTCGCCGGACGTTCACACACCGGCGGGGCCGCCAGCACCGCGAACACCCCCGCCAGCGTTCCGGGGCCCCGGAGTGGAGCGGGCCGCCCCGCGGCTGGTGCGCGCGGACCAGGCCGTGCGGCGTCGTCGTCCGGCGGTGGCGGGGGTGCAGGCGGCGTACGACGGAGCCGCCCCGGCGCGAGCCCCTACCGTCCGCGCGCCAGAGCGGGCGGCAGTGTCCGCTCCGCCGCGGAGGCGCGCACCCGGATCAGCGCGGACGTGGCCATCGGGCAGGGCTCGCACACCATCCGCGCGATCCTGCGCACCCAGGACGTGGAGGCCGTGGGCTTCGACGTGAAGGACGTGCGCCTGGTGCCCACCCGGCTGGAGGACCAGGAGCTCGTGGGCTACCTGGGCCCGGACATCCTCGGCCCGGACTGGGACCTGGAGAAGGCCCTGGAGCGGCTGAGCGCGCAGCCGGACCGCGCGATCGGCACCGCGCTCATGGACCAGCGCAACCTCGCCGGGATCGGCAACGTGTACCGCGTGGAGACCCTGTTCATGTCCCGCACGAACCCCTGGGCCCGGGTTGACTCGCTGCCCGAGGGGAAGCTGCGGGAGATCGTCGTCCTCGCGCACAAGCTGCTGCACCTGAACAAGGACCGCTCCATGCGCTCCACCGTGGGCCAGGCGCCGCAGGGCCGCCCCCTGTTCTGGACGTACGGCAAGGACGGTCAGCCGTGCCGCCGCTGCGGGACCGTGCTGAAGCGCGGGGAGATCGACGACGCCCTGCTCACCGTGGATCCCGCACCGTCCCGCACCGCGGTGCAGCACCTGCGCACCATTGCGTGGTGCCCGCGGTGCCAGGCCGCGGAGTGACGGAACCGCCCCGCGGACCCGTGCCGAGGCAGGGAGTCCGCGGGGCGGCGTCGTCGGACGGGGCGCAGAGGTCAGCGGGTGACCCAGGTGCGTCCCGTGGTGCGGGACCAGTGCGCGGTGTACCCGTTGGAGAAGCGCTGCTGCACCTCGGAACCTGCGCTGTACTCCTCCGTGAGGGGGTAGCCCCAGCCGCGCTCGAACCCGGCGCGCTGCCACGCCTGGCCGATGCCGCCGGACTCCTTGACCGCGTGCGCACCGGTGCGGGCGGTCCACAGGATCTTGTGCCGGGCGCCGTTCGCAGCCCGGAAGTTCTGGTAGATGCCGCCGTCGACCAGTCCGCCGCGCTGGATGGCCACGGGCGCGCCCACCACGGGGGCGCCACCCATGGCGAGGTAGCGTGCGCGGATCCCGCCCGTCACCGGAGGAAGAGCGGCCGCGGCACCAGTGGGCGGCGCAGGCTTCATCTGTGGGGCCACGGCCCCACCCGTCACACTGCTGCGGGTGTCCGCCGGGGCCCCGGCACCCGGGAACCCGTAGGAGTCCACGGTGCCCACGAGCCGCCAGCCCTGCCCGTTGCCACCCAGCTGGCCGTCCACGTAGGTGAGGCCGATGCCCACCACCTCCATGCGCGGGTCCGTGAGCACCTTGTTGTGCGCGGGCGAGTTCTTCCACCACGTGGTGAGGTCCGTGACCGAGTTCTGCCAGGACAGGGCGTGGATCTCCCCGGCGGCGTCGTACCCGGCGGCACGGCGGTCCGTGAGGAACGTGTTCGAGTGGTCGATGACCTCCTGCCGAACCAGGCGGTCCGACTGCCCCTGCGCGATCCCGGACAGGGACGGGGAGTACTTCACGGGCTGCAGCCCGCGGGACGCGCGGTGGCTGTTGATCTGTCCGAGCATCTTCTGGGCGTCAGCGTTGCGGGTGCCCGAGGAGACGGAGACGATGTCCGACGGCGCGGCGTCGGCACCGGGGGCCGTCACGAGACTGCCGGTCACCAACACGGCGGCCGCGGCGCTCGCCGCGGTGAGGGTGGAGAGGGCACGGTGCAGGACGCCCGGACGGGTGCGGGCAGAGAGGTGGCGAGGGGGCATGGCGGGATCTTTTCGTCGTCGGGCGTGCATGCGACCCACCACGGGGTGCGGCGGGGGCGGTGCACGGTGCGGGGAC
>NZ_PHOA01000026.1 GCF_003687455.1 Kocuria tytonicola
GGTCTCCACCGTACCGGGGGAGGGCAGGAACCCGAGGGCGGGGTCTTCCGCGTTGAGCCGGAACTCGAACGCATGCCCGTGCGGCTCCGGGTCCTCGGTGAGGCTCAGCGGCAGCCCCTGTGCCACCCGGAACTGTTCGCGCACCAGGTCCACGCCCGCGGTCTGCTCCGTGACGGGGTGCTCCACCTGCAGCCGCGTGTTGACCTCCAGGAAGGAGATGAGGCCGTCAGGGGCCACGAGGTACTCCACCGTGCCCGCGCCGGTGTATCCGGCCTCGCGGCAGATCGCGCGCGCGGACTCGTGCAGGGCGCTGCGCTGTGCGTCCGTGAGGAACGGGGCAGGGGCCTCCTCCACGAGCTTCTGGTGCCGACGCTGCAGGGAGCAGTCGCGCGTTCCCACCACGACGACGTTGCCGTGCGTGTCCGCGAGCACCTGCGCCTCCACGTGGCGGGGCCGGTCCAGGAAACGCTCCACGAAGCACTCGCCGCGCCCGAACGCACCGGTGGCCTCGCGCACCGCGGCGTCGAACGCGGACTCCACCTCCGCCATCTCCCGGGCGATGCGCATCCCGCGTCCGCCACCGCCGAACGCGGCCTTGATGGCGATGGGCAGGCCGTGCTCCTCGGCGAACGCGCGGGCCCCGGCGGCGTCGTCCACCGGGCCGTCCGTGCCCGGGACCAGCGGGGCCCCGGCACGCACCGCGATCTCCCGGGCGGTGACCTTGTTCCCCAGCGCCTCGATGACAGCAGCGGGCGGGCCGATCCAGGTGAGACCTGCGGCCTCGACGGCGCGTGCGAAGTCCGCGTTCTCGGACAGGAACCCGTAGCCGGGGTGCACCGCGTCCGCGCCGGAGCGTTCGGCCACCGCGAGCACCGCCGGGATGTTCAGGTACGTTTCGGTGGAGGCAGAGCCCTCCAGGGCATATGCCTCATCAGCCATGTGGACGTGCATCGCCTCCGCATCCGGAGTGGAGTACACGGCCACGGAGGTCAGCCCCGCGTCCGTGCACGCGCGGACGAGGCGCACGGCAATCTCCCCGCGGTTGGCGATCAAGACCTTCTTCATGCGGTGTCTCCTGACGGGGTGTCGTGCGAGGGAATGTAGTCGTCGGACGGAACGAAGCGGACTGTGGCGCCGGGCGCGAGCTGCGCCGCGAGGGGGAGGTCCTCCGGGGTCACCACGGCAATCACCGGATAGCCCCCGGTCACGGGATGATCGGCCAGGAACAGGACGGGCACCCCCGAGTGCGGCACCTGCAGCGATCCGGTGGCCACGCCCTCGCTCGCGAGCTCCTCCGGACGTGAGCGTTCCAGGCGCTGCCCGTCCGAGGGATCCTCGAAGCGCACGCCCACGCGGTTGGTGTCGGTGCTCACGCGCCACGTGCGTCCGGTCAGGGCCGTGAGGGAGTCGTCGGTGAACCAGTCGTCGCGGGGACCGGCGCTGATCCGCAGCGGGACGACTTCGTCCGCCTCCGGGATGCGCGTGACGGGCAGTTCGGGCAGGCCCACGGCGCGGCGCGGCGCGGGGCCCACGGGCAGGTCGTCGCCTGCGGCGAGCGGCCCGGGGCCGATCCCGGACATCACGTCGGTCGAGCGGCTGCCGAGCACCTCGGGGACGTCGACGCCGCCGCGCACGGCGAGATAGCTGCGCAGCCCGGAGGAGGGCGCGGCCACGGTGAGGCGTTGACCGTCGTAGAGGGCGAACGGTGCACAGAACGGTGCCGACCGCGCGTTCTCGCCGGAGGGATCGGTGATGGTGGCAGCCGCGGGCGCCCCGGTGAGAGCCAGTGCGTGGTGCCCGCGGGCGGTGATGCTCAGCCCGCCCAGGACGACCTCGAGGACGGCTCCGTGCTCCGGGTTGCCCACGAGTCGATTCGCCTGCGCGGCGGAGGGGCGGTCTGCGGCCCCGGAGGCGACAACTCCCAGGTCACTCAGCCCTGGACGGCCCAGGTCCTGGACGAGCGTCTGCATCCCGGGGTGCTCGACCGCGAGGGCGTGGCAGCCGGCGGGCATCGGCGCAGCCACGGATCCGGTGGCGTCGTCGGCCACCGTCACGAGCTCCCGCACCGCGCGGTAGCGGACCGTGTCCCCGGGGCGGATCAGTGCGGGGGGCTCGCGGTCCTCGTCCCACAGGACGGCGTCGGTGTGCCCGATCAGCTGCCAGCCACCCGGTGAGCGGCGGGGGTAGACCGCGGAGAACGTGCCGGCGAGCGCCACCGACCCCGCAGGAACGGCGGTGCGCGGGGTGTCTCGGCGGGGGACGTCCAGGGGGTTCCCGTGCGCGGCCAGGTACGCAAAGCCCGGGGCGAAGCCGCCAAACGCGGCAGTCCAGGCGGTGCCGGTGTGGGTGTGGACCACGCCCTGTTCGCTCATGCCGGTGAGCCGGGCGACCTCCGCGAGGTCCTCGCCGTCGTAGACCACCGGGATCTCCACGGTTCTGCCCTGGCTCTGGGTGGACGACGCCGGGTGCACGTCCCCGACGGCGTCCGCAGCCGCCCGCGCGGCTCGCGCCGAGGCGAACGAGACGAGCACGGTGGCGGCCGCCGCGAGGACGTCCGTCTGGCCGGGGAAGGGGTGTGCCGAGAGGTGGGCGTGCCACCGGGCCACGTCCTCCAGACCCCCGCAGTCCAGGAGGACCGCCTCCGTGCCCGCCCACCGCACCGCGGGAGAGGCCCGGGCACTGCCGGATGGGCGGTGGCCCTGCGCGAAGACGGAACCGTGGTTCATGCGAAGGACCGGATGGTGACACCGGCGTCCTCGAGACCGCGGCGCACTTCAGCGGCCATCGCGGCGGAACCGGGGGTGTCCCCGTGCACGCAGATGCTCTGCGCCGCGATCCGCACGGTGGAGCCGTCCACCGCGGTGAGCGTGCCGTCCTTGGCCAGACGGATCATGCGTCGTGTGACCTCGGCGGCGTCGTGCAGCACGGCGCCCGGCTCGCGGCGGGAGACCAGGCGGCCGTCCGGGGTGTATCCGCGGTCCGCAAAGGCTTCTGTGACCCCGCGGAGCCCGGCGCGCTCGGCCTTCTCCAGGGCCACGGAGCCGGGCAGCAGCAGCAGAGGGAGGTCCCCGCCGAACGCGGCGACGGCGTCCACGACGGCCTGGGCGTGGGCCTCGTGGTGGGCGATCGTGTTGTAGAGGGCGCCGTGGGGCTTGACATAGCGCACGGCGGTCCCGGCGCTGCGGGCCACGGCGTCGAGCGCCCCCATCTGGTAGAGGACGTCGTCCGCGAGCTCGGTGGGGGAGCAGTCCAGGAAGCGGCGCCCGAAGCCCGCGAGGTCCCGGTACGCCACGTGGGCACCCACCGTGACGCCCGCGGCGGCCGCGTCCCGGCAGGTCTGAGCCATCACCGAGGGGTCCCCGGCGTGGAAGCCGCAGGCCACGTTGGCGCTGGAGACGGAACGGAAGATGGCGGCGTCGTCCCCCATGCTCCAGTTGCCGAACGACTCGCCGACGTCGCTGTTCAGATCCATGACCGTCATGCGTGACCTCCGTCTCATTCCTGTGATCCCTCAGCATGCCTGATGGGGTGCAAATTGTTCAACAATCCACCCGGGAATATTTCCCCGTCCCCGCTCCTTACACGGGTACTTCAAATTTGAAGTAGATGATCGCGACGGACACCGGCTTCGTCAGAGGAGGAACACACGATGCAACTCGGAATCTTCACCATCGGCGACGTGACCACGGACCCCACCACGGGAAAGACCCCCACGGAGCACGAGCGCATCAAGGCCACGGTGGCCATGGCCAAGAAGGCCGAGGAACTGGGCATGGACGTGTTCGCCACGGGCCAGCACCACAACCCGCCGTTCGCGGCCCCGGCCAACCCGCCGGTGCTCATGGGTGCGGTGGCGGCTCAGACGGAGAACATCCAGCTGAGCACCGCGACCACCCTGATCACCACCACGGACCCCGTGCGCATCGCGGAGGACTACGCGTACGCGCAGCACCTCGCGGACGGCCGCGTGGACCTCACGCTCGGCCGCGGCAACACCGGGCCGGTGTACCCGTGGTTCGGCAAGGACATCCGCCAGGGCATCCCGCTGGCCGTGGAGAACTACCAGCTGCTGCACAAGCTGTGGCGCGAGGAGAACGTGAACTTCTCCGGGCGCTTCCGCACCCCGCTGCAGGGCTTCACCGCCACGCCGCGGCCCATGGACGACGTCCCGCCGTTCGTGTGGCACGGTTCCATCCGCTCCCCGGAGATCCCGGAGCAGGCCGCGTTCTACGGTGACGGCTTCTTCCACAACAACATCTTCTGGAACAAGGAGCACACCGAGCGGATGGTGGCGTTCTACCGCCAGCGCTACGAGTACTACGGTCACGGCTCCGCAGACCAGGCGATCGTGGGTCTGGGCGGTCAGGTGTTCATGGCCAAGAACTCGCAGGACGCCGTGCGGCAGTTCCGTCCGTACTTCGACAACGCGCCGGTGTACGGGCACGGGCCGTCGCTCGAGAGCTTCATGGAGCAGACGCCGCTGACGGTGGGCTCGCCCCAGCAGGTCATCGAGCGCACGCTGTCCTTCCGGGACTACGCCGGTGACTACCAGCGGCAGCTGTTCCTGGTCGACCACGCCGGTCTGCCCCTGAAGACGGTTCTGGAGCAGATGGACATGCTCGGGGAAGAGGTCTTCCCCGTGCTGCGCAAGGAGTTCGACGCGCTGCGTCCGGCCCACGTGCCGCAGGCCCCGACCCACGAGTCCCTCGTGGCTCGCCACCTGGCGGGCAAGGACCCGATCCCCGGTGGTGGCCCGGACTCGCAGGCCGCCAAGGACCGCGCGGCGAAGGCCGAGGCCGCTGAGGCGGCGCAGCAGGACTCGAAGAAGTAGCGTCCGTCCCCGCTCGGGACAGACAGTGGAAGCAGGACGTGAGGAGAGTGCACCATGACCGATCGACGGAGCATCGCGGTGGTGACCGCGGGACTGTCCGAGGACGCGTCCACCACGCGGCTGGCCCGCGCGGTCGGACAGGCCGCGAGCGACGCCGTGGTCCGCGGCGGTGGGCAGGAGCCAGAGGTCCGCCTCGTGACCCTGCGGGACATCGCCCACGGGATCACGGACGCCATGCTGACCGGCATGGTGCCCGAGCCCGTGCAGGCCGCGATGGACGCCGTGCTCACCGCAGACGCCCTGGTCGCGGCCACCCCCACGTACAAGGCGAGCTACTCGGGGCTGTTCAAGGAGTTCTTCGACCTGTTCGACGAGGGCGCCCTGGAGAACCTGCCCACGGTGGTTGCGGCCACAGGCGGATCTCCGCGGCACTCCCTGGTCCTGGACACCGCCCTGCGCCCGCTGATGAGCTACCTCAAGGCGCTCACGCTGCCCATCGGCGTGTATGCCGCCACGGAGGACTGGGCGGACGCGTCCCTGCAGTCCCGGATCGAGCGGGCCGGCGCGGCGCTCGCGGGCATGCTCGACGCCGGGAACCGGGGCCTGGCGGCGTCGTCGGCCCCGGCACGACCCGCGCGGGAGGTGCGCGACGAGTTCGCCACCGTCCCGGACTTCGCGGACCTCCTGGCCTCGGTGCAACGATGAGCACCATGCCCGAGCCGCCGCACGATCCCGCGGCGCACCAGGACGCGCCCGCTGCCCCCGGCCGCTGGGACACGTGGCAGCTCTACTTCGAGACCACCGCGCGCCTGACGTCGCGGATCGAGGAGCGGCTCAAGGCCCACGGCTGCTCGCTCATGGAGTACCAGCTGCTCCTGCTGCTCCACGGCGCCCCCGAGCACTGTCTGCGCATGGGCGAGCTGGCCCGCCGCCTCGTGTTCTCGCCGTCCCGGTTGAACTACCAGGTCAAGGTGCTGGGGGAGCGGGGCTGGGTGCAGCGGCGTCGTGCCCGCGGGGACGGGCGCGGCTGGGAGGCCGTGCTCACCGCGGAGGGCGCCCAGGCGTTCCGGCGCCTGCGCCCCGCCCACGCGCGGGACGTGGAGGAGCTGTTCTTCGCGTCGCTCTCGGGGGACGACGTCGCCCGGCTGGGCGATCTCATGGCCCACCTGGCGCGCGGGCTGGGGGAGGAATAGGGCTCGTGCCAGGTTTGGATGCCGTTCCAGGTATGTCTCGGCGAGCACTTCTCTCCCGGCGAGACGGGGGCCGCGGCCCTCAGTCGATCCAGTAGCGGCGCGTGGGGCGGCCGGCGTCGTCCACCACCACGTTCTCCAGGACCCCGCCGCATGCCACGATGGCACCGGTGGACCCGGCGTTGTCGTCAGCGCAGGTGACGAGCACGCGGTGGACCCCGTTCTCCCGCAGGCGCTCCACGGACTGCCGCAGGATCTCCGTGGCGTGGCCGCGGCGACGGAACTCGGGGCCCACGCCGTAGCCCACGTGACCGCCCACCCGGAGGAGGTGGTCGTTGAGGGCGTACCGGATGGAGGTCCTGCCCACCACCTGCCCGTCCACCTCGGCCAGGAGGTAGTCCGCACGGACCCGTCCGGGCGGCAGGTTGGTGTCCCGGGACTGTCGTGCCGTGGCTTCCAGGACCTCCTCCCAGGTCCCCTTCTCGAGGAGGAAGTCGAAGTCGTCCCGGAGCAGCTGCTCGTGCAGCGCACGGACCACGGGTTCGTCCTCGGGGGTGAGATGCCGCAGTGTCAGTGCCATGACGCCATGCTGGCACGGATGCCGTGTGGTGCAACCCCCGTACCGGCTGGGCGGTCACGGTCCAGGCTGCCGGGGTGTTCACGCACTGGAACCGTAGGTGCGGCGGCCCGCGCGCTCGGCGAACTCGTCCAGAGCGGTGAGGACCGCCGGGACCACCCAGACTTTCTGCCCCTTCACCTTGATCGACTGCTCGTGTCGGATCAGTCCCGCCGTGGTGAGCTCGTCCACGGTGCGGTAGGCGGTGGCCTTGGGCACCCCGCCGATGCTCTCCAGCATCCCCGCGGTGAAAGCGGGTTCGGAGCAGCAGAACCGCGCGACCGCACGCAAGGACGCCGTGATTCGTCGGCGGGAATCGAGGACCCTGTCGTGGAACGCTTCGACATCAGCCATGAGGATGGATGCGTTTGCCAGTGAGGCCAGTGCGGCGTCGGCGAAGCACTCGACAATGGCCGTGGGCCGGCCGGCCCGGTAGTCGGTGAGAGCTGCGATGTACCCGTCGACGTCGTGCAGCAGTCCCGAGGAGATGGGGACGGTCACGTTGCCGACCACCCCGCGGGCCCGGAGAAGGGACGAGACGATGGCGCGACCGGTGCGCCCGTTCCCGTCGGTGAACGGGTGGATGGTCTCGAACTGGGCGTGCGCGATGGCCGCCTGCACCGTGGGGTCCAGATCCCGCCGCTGCAGGAACAGCACCAGGTCCTCCACGGCCGCCGGTACGGCGTCGTGACGTGGCGCAACATAGCTGGCTGTGACTGGGGAGCGGCCCCCGATCCACACCCACTGGTCCCGGAACTCGCCGGCGTCGTCCTGCACCCCGTCGGTGAGTTCGCGGTGCATGCGGCGCACCGCGTCGGCATTGAGGTCGGAAGCGGCATCGATGGCCGCCCGCATGGCGAAGACGTTTCGAGCGACCAGTTCGGCATTGCCGCCCACGTGTGCTCCCACCGCCGCGAGGGAGAGCTTCCTGGCGTGCACCGTGAGGTTCTCGATCTGCGAGCTGGTGGCGGATTCGCCACGAAGGAGCACTGCGGAGAAGGGCAGAGCAGCCATGCGGTCGGACGTCACCCCGAAAGCCGTCATGGCACGTGTCGCTTCCTGTGCTCTCATGGCCGCAGCCCCGGCGAGAGCGGGGGTGAGGTGGGCGATCTCCGGCACCACTGCGGCGGTGAAATCCCCTCGGTTCTCCAGGAGCGTGCGGCGCGATGCCATGGGGTCGCGGTGGAGCCAGTGGTGGGTTTCCCGTCCGACGGCGGGCCAGCTCGAGGACGTCATGACGGTCCTTTCTCAGAAAAAATCCTCAGCTCGTCCCATTAATCGGCTTAGTGAGACGATCCGCGCCCATCGTCCCACTAAGGGCCACTCTTGGGGAACCAACCGCTGCGGTCCATGGGCCGGGAAGTCACTGCCCCCCCCCGGGTCAGATGGGCAGTGCTGAACCTCGCGAGACTACCGGGGGAGTGTCTGGCCCCCCGGCCCCGTGGCACACTCACCGGTGGTGAGGACGAGCCTCACCCATGAACACGGCAGGGAGCGCACCGTGACGGAGACCCCCAGGACCATCACCCCGGCCGCGGACACGGGGCAGATCGACCTCCCCGGCGGCGTGGTCCACGAGCTGCCCGCGGACCTCGCGGAGGCCCTGCTCGCCGAGCCCGCCACCGCCGAGCTGTGGCGCGGGCTCACCCCCCTGGGGCGCAACGAGTTCGTGTGCTGGGTGGAGGACGCCAAGAAGCCGGAGACCCGTGCCCGCCGCATCCGTCGCACGGGTGAGGAGATGCACGAGGGTAAGCGCCGGCCCTGCTGCTGGCCCGGGTGCAAGCACCGGGAGCGCACGGGCCGCTGAACGGGACCCCGGGAGACAGCGCGCCTCGCGTGGCGGGAGCCTGGCGACGCCGCGCCGCCTCGCTGCCCTGCCCTGCGCCGCACCGGCACCCGCCGTCCCGGGGTGTTCGCTCTACCCGGCGCCCGTCCGCGCAGCGAGCCGAGCGGCGTCGTCCCCGGAGACCCCCGGGTGGACACGAGGTGTGCCGCAGGTTACGAACGTCCACCCTGAGCGCTTAGGCTTCCCCTGTGCCCATTGCCGGTCCGCGGCGGGGCGCGTGATCCCCGTCCCGAGCGAAGGTGTACCCACATGTCCTCGACCCCTGCCGGCGCCACTCCCCCGCCCGGGCCCGAGTCGACCACCCAGTACGCCGCCGAGCAGGAGGGGTACAGCAAGGGGCTCACCGCGCGCCAGATCAACATGATCGCGATCGGCAGCTCGATCGGCACGGGTCTGTTCCTGGGGGCGGGCGGCGGCCTGGCGGACGCCGGGCCGGCACTGTTCCTGCTGTACGCGGTGGCCGGGTTCTTCGGCTACCTGATCCTGCGCCAGCTCGGGGAGCTGGTCATGCACCGGCCGTCCTCCGGCTCCTTCGTGTCCTACACGCGCGAGTTCTACGGGGAGAAGAGCGCGTACTTCGTGGGGTGGATGTACTGGCTCTCGTGGGCCTCCACCACGGTGGTGGACGCCACCGCCATGGCCATCTACGTGAAGTGGTTCGGGCAGTACAGCCAGTTCGTGGCGGACCTGCCGCAGTGGCTGCTGGCCGCGGTGGTGCTGGTGGTCGTGATGATCACCAACCTCATTTCCGTGAAGGTCTTCGGGGAGATGGAGTTCTGGTTCGCGGTCATCAAGGTCTCCGCGCTCGTGATCTTCCTGGTCGTGGGCGTTGCCTTCGTGATCTTCGGGACCCCCACGGGCGCCCCCACCGGCTTCTCGCTGATCACCGGGAACGGCGGGATCCTGCCCAACGGCCTGCTGCCCGCCCTCGTGGTCTCCCAGGGCGTGGTCTTCGCGTACTCCGGCATCGAGCTCGTGGGCATCACCGCGGGCGAGACCGAGAACCCCCGCAGGACCATCCCCAAGGCCATCAACACCGTGATCCTGCGCATCGCCCTGTTCTACGTGGGCTCCGTCCTGCTGCTCACGCTGCTGCTGCCCTACACCGCGTACTCCGCGGACGAGTCCCCGTTCGTCACGTTCTTCAGCTCCATCGGGATCGACGGCATCGGACCCATCATGCAGCTCGTGGTCATCACCGCCGCACTGTCCTCCCTGAACGCGGGCCTGTACTCCACGGGGCGCATCGTGCACTCCATGGCCATGGCGGGCTCCGCCCCCAAGTTCACGGGGAAGATGACGCGCTCGGGCGTTCCCGCGGGCGGGATCATGCTCACCGTGGGCGTGGGTGCGCTGGGCGTCATCCTGAACTACTACGTGCCGGAGGAGGCGTTCAGCATCGTGCTGAACATCTCCGCGATCGGCATCCTGGTGGGCTGGGCGGCCATCACGCTGCCGCACCAGAAATTCGTGCGCCTCGCCAAGCAGGGCCTCTACCAGCGCCCCGCGTACCGCGCGCCCTTCGCGCCGTACACCAACTGGCTCACCATGGCGTTCCTCGTGGGCGTGATGGTCCTCGTGGCCCTCGACTACCCGCTGGGCACCCTCACCGTCGCCTCGATGGCCGTGGTCGCGCCCATCCTCGTCATCGGCTGGTTCCTCGTGCGGGACCGCGTCCGCGCGATTGCCGCCGAGCGCGAGGGCTACACGGGCGCGTTCCCCGTGGTCGTGGGTCCCCCGGTGGCCGAGGGGGAACGACGCCGCGCGGCCCGTCGCGCCGGGCGTCCTGGTGATGCCGGGCGTCCTGGTCATTCCGAGCGCCCGGGTGACGCGGACCGGCAGTAGCACCCACCCCCTCCGTTCGACGACGCCGCCCCGGTCACCGTGCCGGGGCGGCGTCGTCCGCGGCGTCGGCCGGTGTGCACGCGCCTCCCCCTTCCCCCCGTTGGGGGCGTTCGGCTCCGGCCGGCCACGCGCGGTCCGGCCCGGGGCGGCCCCGGCGCACTCAGCGGGCGCGCAGCGTCGTCGTGGTGCTCACGAGGACCAGCAGCAGCGCCGCGACGCCCAGGCCCGAGAACCCCACGAGCGCGAGGACCGGTCCGGCGAGCGCTCCGCCGGCCGCCCCGCACAGGTTCATCACGAGGTCCGAGGTGCCCTGCAGGCCCGGGCGGTCGTGGGCGGCCACCGACTCGGTGACCATGGTGGACCCGGCCACGATGGAGGCGGACCAGCCCAGGCCCAGCAGGATCAGCGCGACGAGAACCATGTGCTGGTGCTCCGCGCCCAGCCACGTGAGCGCGAGAGCTGCGGCGAACAGGGCCTGGCCGAGCAGCACGGTGCCGGTGCGGCCGATCGCGTCCGCGAGCCAGCCGAACACGGGGGAGAGGGCGTACATCCCGGCCACGTGCAGGGAGATGGTCAGACCCACCGCGGACAGCGTGGCGCCGTGGGTCGTGAGGTGCACGGGCGTCATGGACATCACGGCCACCATCACGGCGTGGGACAGTCCCACCGTGAGCACGGCGCGGCGCGCGGCGGGCACGGTCCGCAGCAGCGAGAGACCGCCCGTGGGACGGGGCCTGCCCGCCGCGGTGCCGTTGCGGGCCAGGGCGACCGCCAGAGGGTCCGGGCGCAGCCCCACCGAGTACACCACCGCGCCGAGGGCCTGAGCGCACAGCGCGATGACGAACCCGCCCGTGAACCGCGGCAGCCCCAGCGCGGTGCCGATCGCCTCACCGGGGCCGAAGAGGTTGGGTCCCACCACGGCGCCCACTGTGGTGGACCACACCACCAGGGAGAGGTCCCGGGCCCGGGTGCGCGGGGCGGCCACGTCCGTGGCCGCGAAGCGCGACTGCAGGTTCAGTGCTGTACCCGCCCCCAGCAGCCCCATGCCCACGAGCAGCAGGGGGAACGCCCCGAGCGCGGCCGCCACGACGATCACCGCCGCACCCGCAATCGCCACGAACGCGCCGGTCGTCAGCGAGACCCGCCGCCCGCGCCGCTGCGCGAGACGTGCCAGCGGGATCGCCACCACGGCGGCACCCAGGGTGTTCATGGTCGAGGCCAACCCGGACAGCGCACTGTTCCCGGAGACCTCCGTGAGCAGCAGCGCCCCCAGCGCCAGGGTGGCTCCCGTCCCGAGCCCGCCCAGCACCTGCCCCAGGGCCAGCACGGTCAGCGCCCTGCGCTGGAAACCGGCACCGGGATCCCGGGGCGCGGCGCTCGCCGCTCGCGTGGTTGCCTGCATGACCGCATCATGGCCGACGACGCCGCCCGCGCGCCACACCCGCCCCGCCGTGCGGTCAGCCCGCGTTCCCGCGCGAGGTGGGCCGCGACCGGGACCCGGCCGTGCGGCGTCGTCGTCCGCGTTGCGCAGGGACTGCCGTGCCCGCATAGGCTGTGAGGCATGCAGCAGCACGGTGACATCGCGTTCCGCACGCGCAAGTGGGTGAAGCCCGAGGACCTCAACGCGAACGGCACGCTGTTCGGGGGATCGTTGCTGCGCTGGATCGACGAGGAAGCCGCGATCTACGCGATCGTGCAGCTGGGCAACCGGCGCGCGGTCACCAAGTACATGTCCGAGATCGAGTTCGTGTCCTCCGCCGTGGAGGGCGACATCATCGAGATGGGCCTGAGCGCCACGGCGTTCGGGCGCACGTCCCTGACCATGCGCGCGCAGGTGCGCAACATGATCACGCGGGAGCTGATCCTGAGCATCGACAAGATCGTGTTCGTGAACCTGGGCGAGGACGGCACGCCCGTGCCGCACGGTTACACCGAGATCACGTACGACCGTGATCGCATCCCCACCCCCACGAGCCCGAGGAGGCAGCAACCGTGAACCAGCTCACCGCGCAGCGGATCACCCCGTCCTGGATGCACCACGCCGAGGGCCCGTGCTGGAGCAGGCAGTGGTCCGGGCTCGCGTGGGTGGACATGTTCGCCGGGGACGTCATGACCTTCACCCCGCAGGACCAGCCGCGCCGTCAGCACGTGGGCGCGGTGGCCGCGTGCGTGCGCCCCCGCAGGGACGGCGGGCAGATCGTCGCCGTGGAGCGCGGCGTGGTGCTCACGGACGAGACCGGCACGGTGGAGCGGGAGGTCACCCTGTGGGAGACCCCGGACATCCGCATGAACGAGGGCGGTGTGGCACCGGACGGCTCCTTCTACGTGGGGTCCATGGCGTACGACCAGGCCGAGGGCGCCGCGACCCTGTACCGCGTGGCCACGGACCTCACCTGGGAGCCGGTGCTGGAGGGCGTGAGCATCTCCAACGGCATCGCGTGGTCCCCGGACGGGACCCTGGCCTACTACAACGACACCCCCACCCACGAGGTCTCCGTGTTCGACTGGAGCCCGGAGAAGGGGTTGCAGAACCGCCGCACATTCGTGGCGCCCGTCCTGGACGAGCACGCCGCGGCCGAGGCCACCGACCCCCAGGAGGGCTACGAGCCGGGCAGCGTCTCCGTGAGCCCGGACGGGCTCACCGTGGACTCCGAGGGCGCCGTGTGGGTGGCCCTCAACGGCGCCGGCCAGATCCACCGCTACCTCCCGGACGGCACCCTGGACACGGTGGTCACCGTGGGCGTCAAGCAGACCACGGCGTGCACCCTGGGCGGTGAGGACCTGCGCACGCTCTACATCACGACGTCGCGCGAGAACCTCCCCTCGGACGTCCAGCCCACGGCGGGGTCCCTCTACTCCGTACGCGTGGCGGTGCCGGGACAGGTCACGGCCGCGTTCGGGGGCTGAGCACGGCGGTACGCCCGCGTGCCCGCGCGCCGGTCCTGCCGCGGCACGACGAAGGCCCTGGCTCCCGAGAGGGGAGCCAGGGCCTTCGTCGTGTCGCGCGGCCACCGGGTGGGCCCGGTGGCCGCGCGCTCACACCGCGTTTCTCAGACCGCGTTGATCAGACCGGCACCGGGGATGGCCGCGAGCAGCTGCCGGGTGTAGTCCGTCTGCGGGTTCTCGAAGACGGAGTCCGTGGAGCCCGTCTCCACCAGCGTGCCCTTCTGCATGACGCACACGTTGTCCGCGATCTGGCGGACCACGGCGAGGTCGTGCGTGATGAACAGGTAGGTCAGACCCAGGTCGTGCTGCAGCTCGGCCAGCAGGTTGAGGATCTGCGCCTGGACCAGGACGTCCAGGGCGGACACCGCCTCGTCGCACACCACGAGCTCCGGGTTCAGCGCCAGTGCACGGGCGATCGCCACGCGCTGCCGTTGCCCGCCGGAGAGCTCGTTGGGGTAGCGCGCGAGCATCGACTGCGGCAGGGAGACCTGGTCCATGAGCTCACGGACCTTCTTCTCCCGCTCCTTGGACGTCCCCACCCCGTGGACCTTCAGCGGTTCCTCGATGGTGCGGTAGATGTTGTACATCGGGTCCAGGGAGCCGTAGGGGTCCTGGAAGATCGGCTGCACCCGGCGACGGAAGGCGAACATCTCCTTGCCCCGCAGCTTGGCCACGTCCTGGCCGTCGAAGACGATCGACCCGGACGTGATCGGCTCCAGGCCGAGCATCATCTTGGCCACGGTGGACTTGCCGGAGCCGGACTCGCCCACCACCGCGGTGGTGGTGCCCCGCGGAATGGCGAAGGAGACCTTGTCCACCGCGGTGAAGTCCTCGGACCGGCCCCAGGAGCCACGCAGCTTGTACACCTTGGTCAGGTCCTGCACCTGCACGAAGTCCTGCTTCAGAGCAGCCTGCATCGAGGTCCTGGGGTGCTCTGCGAGCAGGTCGTCGGCCTCCACGCCGCTCGCGCGGGCCACCTCGATGCGCCGGGACGCGAGCGAGGGAGCGGAGTCCACGAGCTTCTGTGTGTAGGGGTGTCGCGGGTTGCGCAGCAGCTGCAGTGCGGGTCCCGCCTCCACCACGTGGCCCTTGTACATCACCACGACCTTCTGGGCGCGCTCTGCCGCCAGGCCGAGGTCGTGGGTGATCAGCAGCACCGCGGTGCCCAGCTTGTCGGTCATCGTCTCGAGGTGGTCCAGGATGGTGCGCTGGACGGTCACGTCCAGCGCGGACGTGGGCTCGTCCGCGATCAGCAGCCGCGGCTGGCAGGACAGCCCGATCGAGATCAGGGCGCGCTGGCGCATGCCGCCGGAGAACTCGTGCGGGTACTGCTTCGCACGCTTCTCCGCGTCCGGCAGACCGGCCTGGCTGAGCACCCGGGTGACGTCCTCGTCCGCGGCGGGCAGCCCGTTGGCCTTGAGGGTCTCGCGGACCTGGAAGCCCACCTTCCACACGGGGTTCAGGTTCGACATCGGATCCTGGGGGACCATGCCGATCTGGTTGCCGCGCAGCTTGACCTTCTGCTTCTCGCTCGCGTGGGTGATGTCCTGGCCGTCGAAGATGATCTGGCCCGCGTTCACCCGGCCGTTGGCGGGCAGCAGCCCGATCGCGGCCAGGGCGGAGGTGGACTTGCCGGACCCGGACTCGCCCACGATGGCCACGGTCTCCCCGGGCATCACGGTGAAGTTCGAGTCCTGCACGGCCTGGACCTCGCCCGTGGCGGTGGTGAACGCGATCCCGAGGTTGCGCACCTCCAGCAGGGGACGGTTGTTCTCCTGTGACATGCTCATCACTTCTTCCGTGCCTTGGGATCCAGCGCGTCCCGCAGTGCGTCACCGAGCATGATGAAGCTCAGGACGGTCAGCGAGAGCGCCAGGCCGGGCCAAAATACGGGCATCGGGTTGGAGCGGAAGGCGTCCTTCGCGTCCGAGATGTCGTTGCCCCAGCTCATCATGCTGGGGGGCAGACCGATGCCGAGGTAGGACAGGGTGGACTCCGCCACGATGAACGTGCCCAGCGAGATCGTGGCGATCACGATCACCGGCGCCATCGCGTTGGGGATGATGTGGCGGATGAGGATTCCGAGGGACGAGACCCCGAGGGAGCGGGCGCTGACCACGTAGTCCGCGTTGCGTACCTCGACCACCGCACCTCGCATGATGCGGGCGATCTGCGGCCAGCCGAACAGCACCAGCACCAGCACCAGGGTCCAGACCCCGCGGTGTGCCTTGAAGTACGGCAGCTGCATGACCACCAGTGCACCCAGGATGAGGGGAAGGGCGAAGAAGATGTCGCCCAGACGCGCGAGCAGGCCGTCGATCCAGCCGCCGAAGTAGCCGGCCAGGGCGCCGATGATCCCGCCGATGACGACAACGCCGATGGTGGTGAACAGGCCGACCATCAGGGACGCCCGGGTTCCGGCGATCACGCGGGAGTAGACGTCGCAGCCCTGGGCTGTGAAGCCCATGGGGTGACCGGGGGAGGCCTTGCCGTTGGAGTTCTCCAGCAGGCACTGCGAAGTAGCGGCAGAGGGGTCCTGGGTCCAGAACAGCTGCGGGAAGAGGGCCACCACGATGACCAGGACGATCAGCAGGGCGGCGATGATGAAAGTGGGCTTCTTGCGCAGCTGCCGCCATGCGTCGCGCCACAGGCTCACGGGAGCGCCCTCGGCGGAGCGGGAGTCGGTGGCGGTCACGGGGGTCCGGGCCACGTCGGCGACGAAGTGCTCCATCATGATCCCGGTGCTCAGCCCGCCCAGATCCTTCTGGTGGGATCCGGCCGGGGTGTCCGCGGTCTCCCGCACCTCGCGCACGGCGGCTTCGTGGGAGCGGGCCTCGGGGTTGGGGTCCCGGCCCGTGGCGTCGTTGTTCTCGAAGTTGTTCTCAGGCATAACGGATCCTCGGGTCGAGCCAGGCGTAGAGGAGGTCAACCAGCAGATTGGCCACGCAGAAGATGATCACCATCACGGACACCACGGAGACCACCATGGGGGCGTCGCCGAGTGTCAGGGCCTTGTAGAGCTGGTTGCCGATGCCGGGGACGTTGAAGATGCCCTCGGTGACGATCGCGCCGCCCATCAGTGCGCCCAGGTCCATGCCCAGGAAGGTGGCCACGGGAATCATGGAGTTGCGCAGGATGTGCACCCGGACCACCCGGCCGCGGGTCAGGCCCTTGGCGGTGGCGGTGCGCACGTAGTCGGCGCTGGCGTTCTCCGCCACGGCCGTGCGGGTCAGGCGCAGCACCTGGGCGAAGGAGACCAGTCCCAGCACGATGCCGGGCAGGATCAGGTCGCTCCAGTCGGCGGCGCCGGAGACGGTCGGCTTGGCCAGTCCCCACTTCACGCCCACGAAGTACTGCATCACGAAGCCCAGGACGAAGATGGGCACCGCGATCACGATCAGCGAGAGCACCAGGACGGTCGAGTCGAACCAGCCGCCCTTCTTGAGGCCCGCGTAGAGACCGAAGGTGATGCCGAAGATGGCCTCGAAGATCAGGGCGATGATCGCCAGCCGGGCCGTCGCGGGGAAGGCCCCGGCGAGCACCTCGCTGATCTCGCGGCCGGAGAAGTTCACGCCGAGGTCTCCGGTGAGGAGACCGCCGATGTAGCTGAAGTACTGCACGAAGAAGGGGTCGTTCAGGTGGTACTGCTCGGTCAGCGCCGCGGCGACACCGGGCGTGCAGCCCTTGTCCCCGCACAGCGCGGCCAGGGGATCACCGGGGGTCATGAAGACCAGGAAGTAGACCAGCAGCGTGGCGCCGAAGAACACGGGGATCAGCTGCAGCAGTCTTTTGACCAGATACCAGGCCAAGAGTCGCTCCTCTCAGGAGGCGTGGCAACAGGGAGGGGCCGTGGGTCCGGCCCCTCCCTGTTGCCACGTGTGCATTAGGGGGTCAAGAGATCAGTTCGCGGTCTTCTCGACCTTGTAGTACTCCGGCACGCCGTCCCATCCGGTGCCCACGCCGCTCACGTTCTCGGACCACGCGGTGTTGGCCTGGTTGTACCAGAGCGGGATGGAGGGGAGGTCGTTCAGGAGCATGGAGTCCGCCTCCTGGAACTTCTTCACCCCGTCCTCGGCGCTCTTGGCCTCGAGGCCGTCGTTCAGGGTCTTCTCGAACTCGGGGTTGTCGTACCGGGAGTCGTTGGAGGACGCGCCCTTGGTGAAGGTGGGGCCCATGAAGTTGTACATGGACGGGTAGTCCGCCTGCCAGCCCGAGCGGGTGGCGCCGGTCAGCTTGCCGGCCTTGGCGTCGGTGCGCAGCTCCTTGAAGGTGGAGTAGGACTTCCCCTCCACCTCGATGCCCAGGTTGTTCTTGATCTGGTTGGAGACCGCGTCCACCCACTTCTTGTGCCCGCCGGCGTCGGCGTTGTACGCAATGGTGAGCTTCTCGGACTTGTTGTAGGGTTGCAGCTTCTCGGCCTCGGCCCACAGCTTCTTGGCCTTCTCCTTGTCGAACTTGGTGTTCTCCGAGTTCTTGAGGTCCTTCTCGTAGCCCTCGATGGTGGGGGCAGTGAAGTCGGTGGCGGGAGAGCGGGTCTCGTTGAAGATCACCTTGGTGATCTCCTCGCGGTCGATGGCCATGGACAGGGCCTGACGGCGCAGCTTGCCGGCCTCGCCCTTCCAGTTGTTCTGGTACTCGGGCACGGCGATGGTCTGGATGCCGGCGTAGGGCTTGTCCGAGAAGCGGTCCCCGAGGTCGGACTTGTAGTTGCCGAGTGCACCCGTGGGCACCTGCTGCAGCACGTCGAGGTTGTTGGAGATCAGGTCCTGGTAGGCCGTGTCCGGGTTCTGGTACAGCTTGAACGTGATGCCACCGTTCTTGGCGGCTTCGGGGCCCTTGTAGTCCTCGTTCTTCACCAGGTCGATGGCGGAGTTGTGCTGCCAGGCACCCTCCTTGGCCATCTTGTAGGGGCCGTAGCCCACGGGGTTCTCGCCGAAGGCCTTCATGTCCTTGAAGGCGGAGGAGGGCATGGGGGAGAACGCGGTGTAGCCCAGGCGCTGCTCGAAGTCGGACTGCGGAGAGGTGAGCTTGACGGTCAAGGTGGTGTCGTCCACGACCTTCAGGCCGGACATCTTGTCCTCCGTGCTGCCCTCGGCGGAGACCGTCTCGTAGCCCTCGATGGGCTCGAAGAAGCTCGCGGTGCCCTGCGCGTTCTTCGCGGCGGCGCCGTAGTTCCAGGAGTCCACGAAGCTCTGGGCGGTGATCTTCTCACCGTTGGTGAACTTCATGTCCGGCTTGATCTTGATGGTCCAGGTCTGCTTGTCCTTGGACTCGATGGACTCCGCGAGGTCGTTCTGGGTCTTGCCCTCGGTGTCGTAGGTCACCAGGCCGTTGAAGATCTGCTGGATGACCACGCCGCCACCGGTCTCGGTGGTGTTGGTGGGCACCAGCGGGTTCTGGGGCTCCACGCTGTCCGCGGTGATGACGGCATTGCCGTCGGAGGACTCCTTGGAGTCACCGCCGCCGCTGCAGGCGGTCAGGGAGAGGGTCGCCACAGCGGCGACGCCGAGAGTTTTGGAAATGCGGGAATAGCGCATCTCGCCTCCTCAAAAGCGAAGTGGAACGAGGGCTGATGAGGCCAGCGTCCGAGAGTTCGAATGGATGTGACGACGTCCGGTTGTCGAGTTTTCCGGGGTTATGGCCCAGAACACTGCTGAGTGTATCCCACGTCACCCCGCGTGCCGACGATGAGCGCGCGCTGTGTCCGCGTGTGCGCGGGGGCCTGGTGCACCCCGTCCACTCGGGTGTGCCATCGCGCGTTCAGGCGGTGTTGCCACCGGCACCGGCACTTCGCCCTCCGATCGGGTGGCGCGTGGTGCGACGCCGTCTCACTCCGGCTACGCTCGTCCCCAGACAGTCCGCCCGTCTGAGGAGGAGGCCCGATGAAGCAGGCAGACGGAGCCCAGGAGGACGTGGTCACCCGGTCCATCCGCATGCTCGCGGACCACGGCTACCTGGAAACCACCGTGGAGCAGCTCGCCCAGGCCGCGGGCATCAGCCGGGCCACGTTCTTCCGGAAGTACGGCAGCAAGGAGGACATCGTCTTCGCCGACCACGCCGCCACGCTGGAGCGGTTGGAACTGCTGCTGGACCGGCCGGACCTGGGGGCGCAGGCCGGCCTGGCGGAGGGTGCGCAGCTGGTGTTCCGCCACCACCTGGACCATCCGGGGCGGGCGGTGGCCCGGCACGACCTGCTGCAGGGCGTCGAGGCGCTGCGGGACCGCGAGATCGCCATGTCCTCGCGCTACGAGCGGGTCTTCCACGCCTTCCTGCGCCGCGTGCTGCCCGCCTCCCCGGATCAGTGGGTCACGGCGGTGGCCCTGGCCTCCTCCACCGTGGCGGTGCACAATGCCTTCCTGCGCACGTGGCTGCGGGACCCGGGCGCGGACCACGGTGAACGGCTCGTGCGCTCACTGCACCGGCGCGTCGCGTGGCTGTGCTCCGCGTTCGGGGTGGTTGCGCACGAGCCTGCGCGCCCGTTCGCCGCGGACATCTCCTTCGTTCCCGCAGGGGTGCGCTTCGGGCAGGAGGACGACGCCGCGGCGTCGTCCTCGGGTGCCGCGCCCATCGTCGTGGTCGTCCCGGAGGGCGGTGACCCCGCCGCGGCGGCCGAGCAGGCTGCGCGGTCGGTGTACGAGGCGCTGCGCTGCTGAGGGGTGCGGTCGGTCCGCCCGAGAGGTCTGGCCCATCGACGCGGGGCGCCCTCTTTCGCGGGTGCGGCGCGGCGGGGTCTGCCGTCCGCAGGTTCGGTGGGATCCGGCTTCCACTCGGTCCGGTGGCGCCGGTGGCCGACCTGTTCGACGGCCCCTGATGTCTTGACGTGAGACTGCGTCTCAGGGCAGACTGGACGCAGAGAATGTGGTCCACACCACCCGCATCCGGACTCAAGGAGTCAAGAGTGAGCGAGCAGTCCTTCCCGTCCACCGTCACCATCACCGTGACCACCCCCGTGCTGCCCGGCAGGGACAAGCCCATCGCACTGGTCACGCTGGATTCCACGGCACCCAACGGCCTCGTGATCTGGGGGTCGGAGGCCATGCGCCAGCTCCAGCGTGAGCTCGCGGCCATCGACACCTCCCAGGTGGAGGCCGTGGTGGTGACCGGCAACGAGAAGTCCTTCGGTGCCGGCGCGAACCTCAAGGAGATCCGCGCGGCACAGCTCAGCGGCACGTCGGACGAGTACGTGGGCTCTGGGCACGACGCCTTCGGAATCCTCGCCGAGATGGACGTCCCCACCTTCTCCCTCATCACCGGTGTGACCCTCGGCGGTGGCCTGGAACTCGCGCTGCACACCGACTACCGGCTGGCCACCTCCGGCAAGGCGCCCATGGGCCTGCCCGAGTGCCACCTGGGCTTCTTCCCGGGGTGGGGCGGTGTCTACCTCCTGCCGCACCTGGTCGGCGCGGAGGCCGCCCTCAACGTGATCGTCACCGATTCCATGCGCGGCAAGAACCTCAACCCGGCCAAGGCCGCGGAGATCGGCCTGGTGGACGCCCTGCTGGACGGTGCCCCCGGTTCGCAGGAGTGGGAGGAGGCCTGGCAGAACTGGGTCGTCGAGGCCCTCGAGGGCAAGCGCGAGCCCCGTCGCCCCAGCGATGGCGCGCAGACCTGGGATGCCGCCGTGGCGAAGGCCGCGGCGAAGGCCCAGAAGGCATGGCACGGCGCCGCTCCCGGGCCTGTTGCCGCCATCGAGCTCGTGGGCCGCGCGCGCACCGAGTCCCGCGTGGAGAACGGCGAGGCCGCAGTGGAGGCCTTCAAGGAGATCGTCCAGTCGGAGCCCGCGCGTGCGTCGCTCTACGCGTTCGAGCTCGTGAGCGCTCGCAGCAAGCAGGCCGCGAACGTGCCGGATGCCCCCGTGCGGAAGATCAGGAAGGCGGCCGTGATCGGTGCGGGTCTCATGGCGGGACAGCTGGCGTCGCTCATTGCCCAGGGCGCCCGCATCCCGGTGGTCATGACGGACCTGGACGACGAGCGCCTCGCCACCGGCGTGCAGCGCACGCGGGACCGCTTCACCGCCCAGGCCGAGAAAGGCCGCATGACCCCGGAGCAGGCCGAGCAGCTGGGCTCCCTCATCACCGGCGCCAAGAGCCCCGAGGACCTCGCGGACGCGGACTTCGTGATCGAGGCCGTGTTCGAGGAACTGGACGTCAAGCGCCAGGTCTTCGCCCAGTGGGAGCCGGTGGTCAGCGAGGACGCCATCCTGGCCACCAACACCTCCTCTCTCTCCATCACCGCCATGGGGCGGGATCTCCAGCACCCCGAGCGGCTCGTGGGCTTCCACGTGTTCAACCCGGTGGAGGTCACCCCGCTGCTCGAGATCGTGGCCGGTGAGAAGACCGACGACTCCACCCTGGCCACCGCCTTCGACCTCGCGGCCAAGCTGCGCCGCATCGCTGTGCGCGTGGAGGACGCCCCGAGCTTCGTGGTCAACCGCGTGCTCACCCGCATGTTCGACGAGATCGGCCGCGCCATGGACGCCGGGGGAGATCCGGAGACCGTGGACCACGCGCTGGACGCCATGGGCCTGCCCATGACTCCGCTGCAGCTGCTGGACTTCGTGGGCCCTGCCGTCCTGGTGCACATCACGCACACCATGCACGACGCCTACCCGGACCGCTTCACGCTCTCGCCGTGGCTCGACGCCGTGGCGGACGCCGGTCTCAGGAACACCCTCCCGGCCCGTGGAGAGACCTCCGAGACCTATCTGTCCGCCGGGGCCCACGAGGCGCTGGAGCGCACCCGCCAGGAGAACGGTGTCACCGGCCAGGCCGGTGACGGCGCGGACGGCGAGCTGCTCACCCGCGTCCAGGACGCGCTCGCGGACGAGATCGGCCACATGCTGGACGAGGGCGTGGTGGCCACCGCGCGGGACGTGGACCTGTGCATGATCCTGGGCGCGAACTACCCGTTCCACCTGGGCGGCATCACCCCCTACCTGGACCGCTGCGGTGCTGCCGAGCGCGTCCGTGGACACCGTTTCGACGCCGCCCAGCAGTAGCATCTTTCGCAGAATCGAGGACACCCCATGAGCAAGGACAGCACCGAGACCACCGGCATCACCATCGAGCACCCCGAGGAGTTCCCCACGGGCACTCTCGAGCCGCACTACTCGCTGAACGAACCCCTCGCCACGGACGAGGCCGGGATCTTCGACCACGTCACGGACGAGGACCGCGCCCACCAGCTGCGTGCCCGGAAGTTCGTCCAGGAGGACGTTCTGCCCGTCATCGCCGAGTACTGGGACCGGGGGGAGTACAACCTCGACCTCGTGCGACGCATGGGTGAGCTCGACCTGCTGCGCGACGGTGTGGAGGTTCCCGGCATGCCCCCCATGTCCAAGATGGCGGCGGGGCTGGTGGCCATGGAGCTCTCCCGCGGGGACGGATCCATCTCCACCGTCTCCGGCGTCCAGGGCGGGTTGGCCATGCGCTCCATTGCCCTGTGCGGCAGTGAGGAGCAGAAGAAGCGCTGGCTGCCGGACATGGCCACGGGCAAGCTGCTGGGCGCATTCGCCCTGACCGAGCCCGCCCACGGCTCGGACTCCATCGGTCTGGAGAGCAAGGCCACGCCGGTGGAGGGCGGCTACATCCTCAACGGTGCCAAGAAG
Organism: Kocuria tytonicola; assembly: GCF_003687455.1. Taxonomy (GTDB): domain Bacteria; phylum Actinomycetota; class Actinomycetes; order Actinomycetales; family Micrococcaceae; genus Kocuria; species Kocuria tytonicola. Next base: position 22,882 of record NZ_PHOA01000026.1, read on the forward strand.
TGGATTGGCAACGGCTCCATGGGCGGCATCACCGTGGTGTGGGCCCGCAGCGACGAGGACGGCGCCGTCCACGGTTTCGTGGTCCCCCAGGAGTCCGAGGGCTACACGGGCACCACCATGAAGGCCAAGCTCGCCCTGCGGGCCATCCATCAGGCCGAGATCACGCTCGAGAACGTCTTCGTGCCCACCGAGAACGTCCTGCCCCACGCCAAGAACTTCCGCGACACCTCCGCCGTGCTCTTCGCCACGCGCATCGGGGTGGCCTGGGCGGCCGTCGGACACGCGCAGGCGTGCTACGAGACGGCGGTGCACTACGCCATGCAGCGGCACCAGTTCGGGCGTCCGCTGGCGGCATCGCAGATCGTGCAGGAGCGCCTCACCCGCATGCTCAGCGAGCTGACCTCCATCCAGACCCTGGTGATGGCCATGGCACGCAAGGAAGAAGCAGGCACGCTGAGCGGCCCCCAGGCATCCTTGGCCAAGTACACCGCCACCCGCACCGCCCGTCAGGTGGCCATGAACGCCCGCGATCTCCTGGGCGGCAACGGCATCCTCATGGAGAACCGGGTCGCGCGGCACTTCGCGGACATCGAGGCCATCCACACCTACGAGGGCACGGAGACGGTCCAGGCTCTCATCATCGGCAAGTCCATCACCGGGATCTCCGCCTACAAGTGAGTCCCGGGGGCGCCACGCTCCCCGGACCGGATGCACCAGGAGCACCATGTTCGCGAACACCGAGCCGCTCACGCCGTTGCGCTTCCTGAAGCGCAGCGCGGAGGTCTTCCCGGAGCGTCCAGCAGTGATGTATGGCGAGCGCCAGTGGTCCTACCGGGAGTTCGAGCGCGATGTGCGCCGGTTCGCCACGGCGCTGCTGCCGTACGTCGCGGCTGCGGGGGAGCGCGTTCCTGGACGCCCGAGCGATGACGCTCGTCCCGCACCCGCGGGCCGCGGCCCCGCGGTTCGGGGTGCGGGCGACGCCGCCGCGAGTGCTGCCGAGGAGTTCCAGGGCGTCGAGTTCCTGGACCGCTCCTGGCCCACGCTGGCGGTGGTCGCGCCCAACGTTCCCGAGGCCCTCATGGCGCACTATGCCGTGCCGGCCGCGGGGGCCGTTCTGGTGCCCCTGAACCCGCGGCTGAGTGCGCGGGAGCTGGCCTACATCCTGGAGCACTGCGAGGCCCGGGTGGTCCTGGCGGACACCTCCGTCCTGGAGACCGTGGCCGAGGCGCTGGGCACGGGCACGGACGTTGCGCTCGTGCAGGTTCCCGATCCGCAGGCGGACGTGCACGCCGTACGTGACGGGGTGGGAGAGGGGATTCCCACGTTCGAAGAGTTTCTCGACACCCACCCGGAGGAGGGGACGGGTGCAGGCGGAGGTCTCGGCGCGGGTGTGAGCTGGACGGTTGCGGACGAGAACGCCCCCCATCACCCTGAACTACACCTCGGGCACCACGGGACGGCCCAAGGGCGTGCTCTACGCGCACCGCGGTGCCTATCTCAACAGCCTGGGGGAGGTGTTCCACAACGGTTTCACGGGAGAGACCCGGTACCTCTGGACCCTGCCCATGTTCCACTGCAACGGGTGGTGCACCACCTGGGCGGTCACCGCGGCCGGCGGAACGCACGTCTGTCTGCGTGCCGTGCGCGCGGATCAGATCTGGGACGCGTTCGACACCCGGGGCATCACCCACCTGTGCGGAGCGCCGGCCGTGTGCTCCACCATCGTGGACGCCCGGCAGGCGCACGCCCTGGAGCACCCCATTCGCATCACCACCGCAGGAGCTCCACCGGCGCCGAGCATCATCGAACGGCTGGAGGCCGGCGGCTTCGACCTCGTGCACGTGTACGGGCTCACCGAGGTGTTCGGCCCCTTCACCATCTGCGAGCCGCAGGAGGAGTGGCGAACCCTGTCCCCGGCCGAGCGCGCTCAGCAGATGTCCCGGCAGGGTGTCGCCATGATCCAGGCGGAGTCCGCGCGGGTCGTGGACCAGGACATGGCGGACGTCCCCGCGGACGGCGTCTCCATGGGAGAGGTGGTGCTGCGGGGCAACGGTGTGATGATCGGGTACTTCAAGAACACACCGGCAACGCGCAAGGCTTTTGCCGGGGGCTGGTTCCACACCGGGGACCTCGGAGTCATGCACCCGGACGGGTACATCCAGCTGACGGACCGCGCCAAGGACGTCATCATCTCCGGGGGAGAAAACATCTCATCCATCGAGGTGGAACAGGCTCTCTACTCACACCCGGACGTCATCGACGTCGCGGTGGTGGGACAACCACACGAGAAGTGGGGCGAGCGGCCGGTGGCCCACGTGGTCCGAGCCTCCGGCGCCACCGTCACCGAGGACGAGCTGCGCCGCCACGTGCGTGCGCAGCTCAGCGGGTTCAAGGTCCCGGACAGCATCGTGTTCAGCGACGAGCTGCCGCGCACCGCCACCGGCAAGGTGCGCAAGAACCTGCTGCGGGACTGACCCACCCAGCCTGGGGCTGGGGCTGGGGCCGGGATAGGGGCTCTGGGGCAGGGATCGGACGAGGGGAGGTGCTCATGGCCCTGGCGCGCTCGTGGGGCAGGGCCACAGGGCGACCAGGCAACTGCGCGCGGAAGCCAGCCGGCGGGCCTGGAACCACCCCGGGCTGTTCGGCACCTGGCGGCGAAGCGCCCGTTTTGCGCAGGTCAGCGGGCGTGTGTAATGTAATCCGAGTCGCCGCAGGGACAGGCAGCCACAGGCTGGTCCGGCAGGTCGGCAAGCCCCACACCTACCCGGTAGGCAACAACGCAGAAACGCGAAGTTGCGGGCCCGGAACGGAACGGATAAGCTAGCCGAGTTGCCACAAGGACAGCCAAGAGCTTCCAGATCGCGGCAACACAAACTTCCAATCCAAAGCCCTGGAACAGGGTTTAGATGTGGTGTGTTGTTTGTCAACTCAATAGTGTGTCTAGTTTGTTGATACCAAAGATTTTGATTGTTTTTGGTTGATGGCCCAATGCCTTGCAGGTGTTTTCCCGTTTTCCTGGGGTGTTGGGTGTCAGCTGGGATCCTGCTTGCCACGTTGTGGTGGGTGGTTTCTGTTGAATTTTTTTGACGG
>NZ_PHOA01000027.1 GCF_003687455.1 Kocuria tytonicola
ACCCAGGTGAGCGGGACTAATCCTGATCTGGTGGTCGGTGCGGACGGGCTGGCACGCCCGGTGTGGGCGGCCGGGGACCCCGTGCTGCGGGAGTACTACGACACCGAGTGGGGCATGCCGGTGCGGGACGAGGCGGGGCTGTACGAGCGGATCGTGCTGGAGGGCTTCCAGTCGGGGCTGTCGTGGCGCACGGTGCTCGCCAAGCGGCCCGCGTTCCGGGAGGTCTTCCACGGATTCGACCCGGATGCCGTGGCCGCGATGGGTGCGCCGGACGTGGAACGGCTCATGGGGGACGTGCGCATCATCCGCAACCGCCGCAAGATCGAGGCAGCGGTGACCAATGCCCGGGCCACCGTGGCGCTGCGCGAGCACGAGGGGCTCGCCGAGCTGGTGTGGTCCTTTCAGCCGGTGGACACGCCCCGCCCGGAGCGGTTCGCCGACGTCCCCACGGTCTCCCCGGAGAGCAGGGCACTGTCCCAGGAACTGAAGCGGCGGGGGTTTGCGTTCGTGGGCCCCACCACCATGCACGCGCTCATGGAGGCCATCGGCATGGTGGACACCCACCTGGTGGGCAGCCACCGCAGGGGCAGCTCGGGGCTCTGGCCGGACCGGGCGTGACCGGAAAGTTCCTGTGGAAAACTCTTCACTTTCTTGGTTGAGCGAGGTAGACTCAAGGTAACTGATAAACCATAAGTCAAGCGAAGGAGATGCCGTGGACACCAAGTTCACCACCAAGTCTCAGGAAGCCCTGAGCGCCGCGGCCACGAACGCCGCCACCGCGGGCAATCCGAACATCGAGCCCGCCCACATCCTCAAGGCCCTCATGGACCAGCGCGAGGGCGTGGCCGTGGCGGTCCTGCAGGCCACGGGTGCGAACGCGGACGCCGTGTCGCTCAAGGCCAGCAACCTCATCCACGAGATGCCCAGCGCCTCGGGCAGCTCCACGGCCCAGCCGCAGCTGAGCCGCACCGCGCTGCAGGCCCTGCAGGCCGCCGAGAACTACGCGCGCGAGCTGCAGGACGAGTACGTCTCCACCGAGCACATCCTCTACGGACTGGCTGCGGGGCAGGACGGAACCGCTGCGGCGCTCAAGAGCGCGGGCGTCACCCCGGAGGCGCTGGCCCAGGCGATCCCGCGGGTGCGCGGTGACCGCCGCGTGACCAGCCCGGACCCGGAGGGCACGTTCCAGTCCCTGGAGAAGTACGGCACGGACCTCACCGCCATTGCGCGGGACGGCAAGCTGGACCCCGTGATCGGGCGGGACTCCGAGATCCGCCGCGTGGTGCAGGTGCTCTCGCGCCGCACCAAGAACAATCCCGTGCTGATCGGCGAGCCCGGTGTGGGCAAGACCGCCGTGGTCGAGGGCCTCGCGCAGCGCATGGTCGCCGGGGACGTCCCCGAGTCCCTGCGCGGCAAGACCCTGATCTCGCTGGATCTCGGGTCCATGGTGGCCGGGGCCAAGTACCGCGGCGAGTTCGAGGAGCGGCTCAAGGCGGTCCTGGACGAGATCAAGCAGTCCGAGGGGCAGATCGTCACGTTCATCGACGAGATCCACACCGTGGTGGGTGCGGGCGCCTCCGAGGGCTCCATGGACGCGGGCAACATGCTCAAGCCCATGCTGGCCCGCGGTGAGCTGCGTCTGATCGGCGCCACCACCCTGGACGAGTACCGCGAGAACATCGAGAAGGATGCCGCCCTCGAGCGCCGCTTCCAGCAGGTCTACGTGGGGGAGCCCTCGGTGGAGGACACCGTGGCCATCCTGCGTGGGCTCAAGGAGCGCTACGAGGCGCACCACAAGGTGCAGATCGCGGACTCCGCCCTGGTGGCCGCGGCCCAGCTGTCCACCCGGTACATCCCCAGCAGGCAGCTGCCGGACAAGGCCATCGACCTGATCGACGAGGCCGCGTCCCGGTTGCGCATGGAGATCGACTCCGCACCGGAGGAGATCGACGAGCTGCGCCGCTCCGTGGACCGGCTCACCATGGAGGAGCTCGCCCTGGACGGCGAGACGGATCCCGCCTCCGTGGAACGACTGGCCGCGCTGCGCCAGGACAAGGCGGACAAGCAGGCGGAGCTGGATGCGCTCAACGCCCGGTGGGAGTCGGAGAAGGCCGGCCTGAACCGGGTGGGCGAGCTCAAGGCCCGGATCGACGACCTGCGCTCGCAGGCCGAGCGCGCCCAGCGCAACGGGGACCTCGGCGAGGCCTCCCGGTTGCTGTACGGCGAGATCCCGGCCGCGCAGAAGCAGCTCGACGCCGCGCAGGCGCAGGAGGACGCGAGCGGTCTGAGCGAGGACACCATGGTCTCGGAGGAGGTCACGGCGGACGACATCGCCGAGGTGATCTCGGCGTGGACCGGCATTCCCGCGGGCAAGATGCTGCAGGGCGAGTCCGAGAAGCTGCTGCACATGGAGGATGTCCTGGGCAAGCGGCTGATCGGGCAGCGCAAGGCCGTGACCGCGGTGGCGGACGCGGTGCGTCGTTCCCGTGCGGGCATCTCTGACCCGGACCGCCCCATCGGCTCGTTCATGTTCCTGGGGCCCACGGGTGTGGGCAAGACCGAGCTGGCCAAGTCCCTCGCGGACTTCCAGTTCGACGACGAGCGCGCCCTGATCCGCATCGACATGTCCGAGTACTCGGAGAAGCACTCCGTCTCGCGCCTGGTCGGTGCCCCTCCGGGGTACGTGGGCTACGACGAGGGCGGCCAGCTCACCGAGGCCGTGCGGCGCCGCCCGTACTCCGTGGTGCTGCTGGACGAGGTGGAGAAGGCCCACCCCGAGGTCTTCGACATCCTGCTGCAGGTGCTCGACGACGGTCGCCTGACCGACGGCCAGGGCCGCACCGTGGACTTCCGCAACGTGATCCTGATCCTCACCTCCAACATGGGCAGCCAGTTCCTGGTGGACCCCACCATGGACGAGAAGGCCAAGAACGACGCCGTGATGGGCGTGGTGAACGCGTCCTTCAAGCCGGAGTTCCTCAACCGGCTGGACGACATCATCATGTTCGAGCCGCTGAGCACCGAGGACCTCGCGAAGATCGTGGACATCCAGGTGGCCCAGCTGGCCACGCGCCTCGCGCAGCGCCGGCTGTCCCTGGTGGTCACGCCCGCGGCGAGCGAGTGGCTGGGCATGACCGGCTACGACCCCGCCTACGGTGCGCGCCCGCTGCGCCGGCTCGTGCAGCGCGAGATCGGCGACCGTCTGGCCAGGGGCCTGCTGTCCGGCGCCATCCTGGACGGGGACACCGTGGTGGTGGACGTCAACCCGGACGTCGCCGAGGACGGCCTCACGGTCACGACCGAACGCGGTGACGACGCCGCGGCGTCGCCGTCCGAGGGCGACGACGGCATCGTGGACGCGGAGATCGTAAACGAGTGACCGGCTGACCGCCCGCCCCGGCCCTGCCGCAGGGGCGGCGGTGACCGGGACGAGAAGAGCGCCGGTGCAGACTCGGAGCAGTCCGCACCGGCGCTCTCGCCATGCCGTGCCGTGCGCGGACCTACGCGTCCCGCCCCGGCGACGCCGTCGAGCCCGGCTCCGCGCCGACGCTCGCACCCCCGCCGGCGCCCGGATGGCCCTGCACCGGAGCGCCGTGGGCAGGGTCCCCGCGGTTCGCCCCCGCCCTGCGGTCCGGCACCGAGTCCACGTAGCTGTCCAGCGCGTAGTCGTAGGCCACGGGCCGCCCGTCCTCGTCCGTGCGCTGGTACCAGGAGCTCATGCGCTCGCCGGTGGAGTCGACGTCGTGCCCCGCCGCCGCGGGCCCCTCCTGGTGGCGGATCTCCAGGGCGAAGTCGTCCCCGTGCTCGCCCATGCCCTGGCGCACCGCGTTCTCCAGGGCCACGCGTGCGTAGCGGTGGCGCAGGCTCATGGGATCGGTGGAGAGGTCCCGCAGGAACGCGGGAATCAGGGCCAGCAGGATGAGCGCGAACGGCAGGGCCGCCACGGTCACCAGGTCCTGCAGCCCCTGCAGCGCGTCCGCGCCACCCACGGCGAGCATCACGGAGGAGACCCCGGCCAGGGCGAGGCCCCAGAACACGGTGATCTTCCGGTCCGGTTCCGGCTTGCCCTGCTGGGACATGGACGCCATCACCAGGGTCGCGGAGTCCGCGGACGTGATGAAGAAGATCGCCAGCAGGACCATGACGGCGATCGGCGTGAGGGCGGACAGCGGCAGGGCGTCCAGAACGCGGAACAGCATGTCCTCCGGGGAGGCGGCCCCCGCGATGTCCGTGCCCGAGCGCTGCAGCCAGATGGCGGTCCCGCCGAAGACCGAGAACGCGAGCACGCAGATCACGGTGGGTGCCAGCAGCACCACGCTCACGTACTGGCGCAGGGTGCGCCCGCGGGAGATGCGGGCCACGAAGACCCCCACGAAGGGTGCCCAGGAGACCCACCAGGCCCAGTAGAACAGCGTCCAGGAGCGCATGAACTTCTCGGCCTCCGGCCCCCAGGACGCGGAGAGGGAGAGCATCTGGAACATCTCCCCGAAGTAGGTGCCCACCACCGACGGGATGAAGTTCAGCAGGAACACGGTGGGGCCCGCCACGAACAGGAAGAACGCCACGAGCGCGGCGAGCACCATGTTCACGTTGGACAGCCGCCGGATCCCCTTGGCCACGCCGGAAACCGCGGAGACCAGGAACACGCACGTGAGCACCGCGATGATCCCCACGAGCACGCCGTTGCCCAGCTCGCCCATGCCGGTCACGATCTGCAGTCCGCGTCCGATCTGCAGGGTCCCGAGTCCCAGGGAGGCGGAGGTGGCGAAGAGGATCCCCACGATGGCGAACATGTCGATGAGCCGCCCGCCCACGCTCAGGTGGGCCCGGGGGCCGAAGATCGCGGACATCAGCAGCGGCCGGCCGCGGCGGTAGGCGGCGTAGCCCACCGCGGCGCCGACCAGCGCGTAGATGGCCCACGCCTGCAGCCCCCAGTGGAAGATGGTCTGGGCCATGGCCGAGTGCATGGCGTGGAAGCTCTCGGGCTCGGCGCGCCCGGGGGGAGGAGTCATGTAGTAGGTCACGGGTTCGTAGACGCCGAAGAAGATCAGTCCCACGCCCATGCCGGCCGCGAAGAGCATGGCGATCCACGAGCCCATGGAGTAGGCCGGGGCCTCCCCGTCCTTGCCCAGGGGGATCCTGCCGTGGCGGGAGAATCCCACGTAGAGCAGGAAGAGCAGCACCACGGCCGCCAGCAGGGTGAAGACCCACCCGCCGTAGGTGACCACCGCGGACAGGGCGGCCTGGGAGACGCTCGTCAGGGACTCCGTGGACACGGCACCCCACACCACGAAGCCGATGATGAGTGCTCCCGCCACCCCGAAGGTGATCCAGTCGGTGCGGTAGCGCACCCGCTGCTCCTCCACCGAGACACCGGGCACGAGTCCCGGGTGGGTGTCGTGCGGGTACGGACTGGAGGAGGGCGGCGTCGGGCGTGAGGACGAGCTCATGGGAACCTGCGTTCTGGTCCGGGAGGGTGGCGCGCGGCACCGGGGCCGTCCCACTGTACCGGCCCCCCGGCACTCCTCGGCCGCCCCGCCGAGACCGCCGGAGCCCCCTCCCGTGGAGCCCCCGCGAGCGGGCGGCGGTCCGCGTGTGGCCGCGGCGGGGACGGGTACGCGAGAACGGTTCAAAACATGTACCCTGGACTCACGAAAAACTGACAAGACACTCCGGGGCCGTACTGTGTGCGCAACACGGCACCGCCCACCGGACACGAGACGCAGAGGGGGTCACGCCATGGGGCGCGGCCGTCAAAAGGCGAAGGCGACACGACAGGCGCGGGAGATCAAGTACTTCAGCCCGCAGACCGACTACTCGGCCCTGCAGCGCGAGCTGCGCGGCACGACACCGTCCTCCCGAGCCGTGGATCACGAGGAACGACCCGAGGACGGGGACGACTACTCGACCTACGCGGAGAAGTACTCCGACTACGACTGACCCGGCGTCCGGCGCCGCCACGGCACCGCGCTGCTGCAGTCCCGCGACACGTCAGTTCAGCGTCGTCCCAGCTCAGTGCAGCAACGAAGGCTCAGTGCCACTCCAGCTCAGTGCAGCAACGAACCGCCCACACCGTCGTGTGGGCGGTTCGTTGCGTGTCGTCGCTCAGCTGGCGTAGGAGCCGGTCATCAGCACGCCGCCACCGGCCACGCCCTTGGCGCCCTGCACCCAGTCGCTGCCGTGCTGGGCGGCGGCCGGGTCCACGGGGCCCACGCGTCCCATGACCCACGAGGGCAGTCCGCGCTCGTTCAGGTGGGTCACGGCGGCGTCGGCCACGGCGGGGTCCACGATCGCGACCATGCCCACACCCAGGTTGAGGGTGCGCTCGAGGTCCGGCTGCGGCACCCCGCCCAGCTCGGCCACGAGGCGGAACACGGGCGGCAGGGACCACGTGGAGCGCTCCACGGTGGCCTGCAGGTCCGCGGGCAGCACCCGGGCGAGGTTCGCGGCGAGCCCGCCGCCGGTCACGTGGGAGAACCCGCGCACCCCGTGGCCCGTGGCGCCGTCGGCCCCGTTGACGGGAAAGGTGCGGGCGAGGTCCAGGACGTCCGCGGCGTAGACGCGCGTGGGCTCGAGCAGCTCCTCGCCCAGCGTGCGGCCCAGTTCGCTGACCTGGCGGTCCAGCTGCCACCCGGCCACGTTGATGACGCGGCGCACCAGGGAGTAGCCGTTGGAGTGCAGCCCGGAGGACGCCATCCCGATGACGACGTCCCCGTCCCGCACGCGCTGCGGGCCGAGCAGCTCGTCCGCCTCCACGGCGCCGGTGGCGGCCCCGGCGACGTCGTACTCGTCCACGCCCAGCAGCCCGGGGTGCTCGGCGGTCTCCCCACCCACCAGGGCGGTGCCGGCCGCCTCGCAGGCCGCGGCGATGCCGCGCACGATGTCCGCCACGCGCTCGGGGACCACCTTGCCGGTGGCGATGTAGTCGGTCATGAACAGCGGCTCGGCGCCCACCACCACGATGTCGTCCACGACCATGCCCACGAGGTCCCAGCCGATGGTGTCGTGGATGTCGAGGGACTGCGCGATGGCCACCTTGGTGCCCACCCCGTCGGTGGAGGTGGCCAGGTAGGGCCTGCGGTACGCGGTGAGCGCGGAGACGTCGTACAGGCCCGCGAAACCGCCCACGCCGCCCACCACGCCGTCGGTGTGGGTGGCCTTGACCGCGGCCTTCATGAGCTCGACGGCGCGGTCCCCGGCTTCCACGTCCACGCCGGCGCTGGCGTAGGTGACGGACTGCGAGTCCTGGGGGCGCTCGGGGCTCATGCGCTGGTCTCCTCGGTGGTGGGGGCGGCGTCGGTGGGAACGGGGGCCACGAGGTCCTCGGAGGGCTCGGCGTGGGCACCGGGCGCCTCCAGGACGGCCTTGCCCAGGCGGTCCGCCTTGGGCAGGGCCGTGGGGTACTCGCCCGAGAAGCACGCGGTGCACAGGTTGCCCCGCGACTGCCGGGTGGCCTCGATCATCGCGTCCTCGGAGATGTAGCCCAGGGAGTCCGCACCGAGCGAGGCGCGGACGTCCTCCACCGAGATGCCGTTGGCGATCAGCTCGGCGGGGGAGGCGAAGTCGATGCCGTAGAAGCACGGCCACTTGATGGGCGGGGATGAGATCCGCACGTGGATCTCCGCGGCCCCGGCCTCCCGCAGCATGCGCACGAGCGCCCGCTGGGTGTTGCCGCGCACGATGGAGTCGTCCACGACCCCCAGGCGCTTGCCCGCCACGATCGAGCGCAGCGGGTTGAGCTTGAGGCGGATGCCGAGCTGGCGGATGGTGTCCGAGGGCTCGATGAACGTGCGGCCCACGTAGGAGTTCTTCACCAGGCCGTGCCCGAACGGGATGCCTGAGGCCTCGGCGTAGCCGATGGCGGCGGGGGTTCCGGACTCGGGGGTGGGCATCACGAGGTCCGCCTCCACGGTGTGCTCGTGGGCGAGCCGGCGTCCCATCTCCACGCGGGACTCGTACACCGAACGGCCGTTGATGGTGGTGTCCGGGCGCGCAAGGTAGACGTACTCGAAGACGCAGCCGGCCGGCGTCGGCTCGGCGAACCGGCTGGAGCGCAGGCCGTTCTCGTCGATGGCGATGAACTCGCCGGGCTCCACCTCGCGCACGAGCGAGGCACCCACGATGTCCAGGGCCGCGGTCTCGGAGGCGACCACCCAGCCGCGTTCCAGGCGGCCGAGCACGAGCGGGCGCACGCCCAGCGGGTCCCTGGCGGCGTAGAGCGTGGTCTCGTCCATGAACGTGAGGCAGAAGGAGCCCACGAGCTGCGGGAGCAGCTTCATGGCCGCTTCCTCGAGCGAGTTCAGCGGGTGCTCCGCGAGCAGGGCGGTGATCAGCGCGGTGTCCGTGGTGTTGCCGCGGGCCATCTCCCCGCGGGACGGGAAGCCGGACTTGTCCAGCAGCAGGTCGTAGAGCTCGGCGGAGTTCGTGAGGTTGCCGTTGTGCGCGAGCGCCAGCGTCCCGTGCGGGGTGGCGCCGAGCGTGGGCTGGGCGTTGGCCCAGTGGGACGCGCCCGTGGTGGAGTACCGCGCGTGGCCCACGGTCAGGTAGCCCTTGAGGGTGTTGAGCGTGGTCTCGTCGAAGACCTGGGAGACCAGGCCCATGTCCTTGTAAACCGAGATGCGCTCACCGTCCGACGTGGCGATCCCCGCGGACTCCTGCCCGCGGTGCTGCAGCGCGTAGAGACCGTAGTAGGTCAGTTTGGCCACGTCCTCCCCGGGGGCCCACACGCCGAACACGCCGCACGCGTCCTGGGGGCCTTTTTCGCCGGGAAGAAGGTCGTGAGAGAGTTTTCCGTCAGCTCGAACCACGAGAGACAGTGTCTCACGAGCCGGAGTGACCCTCGTCTCCGTGAACGTCGTGGACCTCGGCGGCCACGCTGCGGGCGCGCCTGAGGGAGATCCGGTCCAGGACCAGGCCCACCACCGCACCCACGGCGGCTCCCAGGATCAGGAACGCCATCAGGAAGAAGCCGATGATCGCCCCGCGGGTGTAGGCCAGCGCCCCGGGACCGAGCGCGCCCACGAGCAGTCCCGCAATGGCTCCCGCCCCGGCGCCCGTGGCCACGAACGCCAGAAGGTTGGGGGCGCGGCGCGCCGTCATCTGCTGCGTGGCAGGCGCGGGCCGCGCGGAGCGGTCAGGGGTCTCGGGGCTGGCGGAGCTCATGGTCTCCAGGCTATCGCGCGCGCGGTCCTCGGGGAGCCGCGGTGGCGGTGGAGGATCTTCCGGTCCGCTGGGAGTTCCTCGCGGCGCCGGGCGCCCGGCCCCCGGCGTTCTGCGGCCGCTCGCTGCGTGCCCGCGTCCCGGCGGGGGTCAACCGAACAGGGGAAGCCACGCGGACAGGTCGGTGCGGGTTCCCGACGCCGCCACGGTCCCCTCCGCCACGGCGCTCGCCCAGGTCTCGGCACCGGTGGCCAGCGCGAGCCACGTGCCCGCGTCCGTCTCCACCACGTTGGGCGGCGTGCCGCGGGTGTGCCGGGGCCCGGGAACGCACTGGGTGACGCCGAAGGGCGGGACGCGCACCTCCACGGAGTTGCCCTCCGCCCGCGTGCCGAGCTCCTCCAGGCAGTACCGCACCGCCGTGGCCAGGGTTCGGCGGTCGGTGGTCTCCGGGGCCCGGCGCCACTGCGCGAGTGCGAGAGAGCCGTCCGCGGGATTGATGCGGCGTTTCACGGTGCTGGGCCTCCGGGGTCCTGGTGCGGTCGGGGAAGAAGAGGGCGGGGGTCGCCGCTGTGCGCCACCCGCGGCGGGGCACGCCGCGGACCACGGGGCGGAGCATCCAGCCCTTCCGGTGAGGCCGGTGCCTCGGCCACCCGGTGCGGGGGGTGCCGCGGAGGTGGCGCGCGGCGGCGTCGTCAGCCCAGCAGCTCCTGCAGCTGGGGGGCGAGCTCAATGGCGCCCACGGGACGCCCGGCCCCGGTGATGGGGGAGAGCACGCGCGAGAGGACGCGGTCGGCGTCGGCGGGGGAGATGGCACCCACGTGGGACAGCAGCGTGAGGCCCACCAGGGAGTTGGCGCGGGACGAGCCGTCCAGCATCTTGATGGCCACGGACCAGCCGGACCGTGTGCCGAGACCCAGCACGCCCTCCGCGCCGAGCTTGGTGATGACGTCCAGCTCCTCCATGATCACGGTGTTGGAGCGGCCCGGGCCCTGCACGTACTCGGGGTAGTCGAGCATGGACGTGGCCACCGTGGCGGCGCGGGCGTCCGCCTGGATGTTGCGCGCGGCGCGCCCCAGCGTGGAGTACATGCGTGCCAGCCCGGTCAGGCTGATGGCCGTGAGCGGTGCGCCGCAGCCGTCCACGCCCACGTGCGCGGCGCGCTCCCCGGAGAACTCCTCGATGGTCTCCACCACGAGGCGCTGCAGCGGGTGCTCGGGGTCCACGTAGGAGTCGGTGGGCCAGCCGTTGGTCACGCACGCCAGCAGGAACGCGGCGTGCTTGCCGGAGCAGTTCATGCACATGCGGTTCTGGCCGCGCTCGGTGCGCAGCAACCATGCGCGGGTGTCGTCGTCCTGGGGCCAGTCCGGCGGGCACTGCAGGGCCTCGGGGCCCAGCTCCGCGGCCTTGAGGATCGAGCTCACGGCGTCCAGGTGGTCGAACGTGCCGGTGTGCGACGCCGCCGCGATCGCCACCTGCTCGCCGCGCAGCGCCGCACCGGCCTTCATGGCCGCAATGGCCTGGAAGGGCTTGAGGGTGGAGCGCGGGAAGACCAGCTCCCCCGGAGCCCCCACGGAGAACGCCACGGAACCGTCCGGGGCGAGCACCACGGCGGAGCCGCGGTGCCGGGACTCCACGAAACCACTGCGCCGCACCACGGCGAGGTCCACGGCCTGATCCGAGCTGAAAGTCTCCATGGCCCCAGTATGACAGCGGGCACCGGGCCACCTTTCCCGCCCGGGGGTCCCTGCCGATACGCTGAACGCGTGAAGGTACTGGTGGTGGGCCCGGGCGGCCGCGAGCACGCAATGATCACGTCCCTGCTGCGGGACCCGAACGTGAGCGAGGTCCACGCGGCCCCCGGCAACGCGGGGATCGCCCAGGACGTCCCCGTGCACTCCCTCAACGCCCAGGACCCCGGGGCCGTGGTGGCGCTCGCGCGGGAGCTGGCCGCCGATCTCGTGGTGGTGGGTCCGGAGGCGCCGCTCGTGGCCGGCGTCGCGGACGCGCTGCGCGAGGCGGGCATCCCCGTCTTCGGGCCGTCCCGGGAGGCCGCACGGATCGAGGGCTCCAAGGCGTTCGCCAAGGAGGTCATGGCCGCAGCGAACGTGCCCACCGCGCGCGCCGTCGCCACCACGGACCTCGCGGAGGTCCGCGAGGCTTTCGAGCGCTTCGGCGCTCCCCACGTGGTCAAGGACGACGGCCTGGCCGCGGGCAAGGGAGTGGTGGTCACCGAGGACCGGGACCGCGCGGAGGCCCACGCGCGGGAGTGCCTCGACGCCGGCGGCTCGGTGCTCGTGGAGGAGTACCTGGACGGTCCCGAGGTCTCCCTGTTCGTGCTCAGCGACGGCACCCACGTGGTGCCGCTGCTGCCCGCGCAGGACTTCAAGCGCGTGCGGGACGGTGACCAGGGCCCCAACACCGGTGGCATGGGCGCCTACACGCCGCTGGACTGGCTGCCCGAGGGCTTCACGCAGGAGGTCGTGGAGCGCGTGGCGCGCCCCGTGGTGGACGAGCTGCGACGCCGCGGCACCCCGTTCACGGGCGTCCTCTACTGCGGCCTGGCCGTCACGGCGCAGGGTGTGCGCGTGATCGAGTTCAACGCGCGCTTCGGCGATCCCGAGACCCAGTCCGTGCTGGCCATGCTGGAGACCCCGCTGGGCTCGCTGCTGCTCGACGCCGCGCAGGGCCGGCTCTGCGAGGAGCGGGAGCTCGAGTGGAGGCCCGGTGCCTCCGTGACCATCGTGCTCGCCGCGAAGAACTACCCCGGCGCACCGCGCACGGGGGATCCCGTCACGGGACTGGACGACGCCGCGGCGGAACCCGGGGTGCACGTCTGCCACGCGGGAACCGTGCGCAACGAGGCGGGGGAGATCGTCTCGGCAGGCGGTCGCGTGCTCACGGTCGTGGCCCACGGCGCGGACCTCCGGGAGGCCCGTGAGCGTGGCTACCGTGGGATCCGACGCATCGGGCTGGACGGTTCGCACCACCGCGGTGACATCGCACTGGCCGCCGCCGAGGACCGCGTGGGCCTTCCCCCGGCGCGGCCCGCGGCGGACGGTGCACCCGGCTCGGCGGAGCAGCCCGGGCAGAGCGCAGCAGAGGAGCAGGCATGAGCGAGCACGGCACACCCCCCGAGATTCCCGGCTGGAAGCACGTCTACTCCGGCAAGGTCAGGGAGCTCTACGTCCCCGACGAGTCCCGTCTGGCCGCCACGGGCGTGGCCATCAACGACGACGCCGAGTACCGCGCGGGTGCCGTGCTGGTGGTCGCGAGCGACCGCATCTCCGCGTTCGACCGGGTGCTGCCCACCGAGATCCCGGACAAGGGAGTCATCCTCACGCAGCTGTCCCTGTGGTGGTTCCAGCAGCTGGACGGGATCCCCAACCACATCCTCACCACGGACGTGCACGAGTCCGTCCGGGGCCGCGCGGTGGTGTGCAAGAACCTGTCCATGTTCCCGGTGGAGAACATCGTGCGCGGCTACCTCACCGGCTCGGGCCTCAGGGACTACCGCGCCACGGGCTCGGTGTGCGGGATCGAGCTGCCCGAGGGCCTGCAGGACGGCGACCGCCTGGAGCAGCCCATCTTCACCCCCACCGGGAAGGCGGAGCTGGGGGAGCACGACGAGCCCATCACCTACCGGGAGATGGCGGACGTGGTGGGCAACTCGGTGGCGGACCGGCTCCGGGAGCTCTCCCTGAAGATCTACACGCGTGCCGAGCGGATCGCGCGGGAACGGGGGATCATCGTGGCGGACACCAAGGTGGAGTTCGGCCTGGACTCCTACCGCGGAGCCATCACCCTGGGGGACGAGGTGCTCACCCCGGACTCCTCACGGTTCTGGGACCTCGAGACCTACCGGCCCGGGCGCTCGCAGCCCTCCTTCGACAAGCAGTACATGCGGGACTGGCTGCGCTCGGACGCCTCCGGGTGGGACGGCCACGGACCCGTCCCCGCGCTGCCGGAGGACGTGGTGGCCAAGACCCGCGAGCGCTACGTGGAGGCCTACGAGCGCCTCACCGGCAGGGTCTTCGACCCGCGCGGCTCCTTCGTCGAGGTGGCGGGCCCGCCCGAGGCCTGAGGACCTCGTCCTCGGTCGCCCGCCCCCGCGGAGCGGGCTCACCCGGACGGATGCCCCCGGTGGCCGGGGCGCACGGGAGCACGGGCTCAGCCCAGAGCGAGCTCACGGCAGTACGGGCTCAACGCGGTGCGGGGGCGTTCCAGCGGGCACGCGGCATGTCCACCTGCACCCAGTGCGCGGAGGTTTCCCGCAGCGGTGTGCCCTCCCGCTCGTAGTGCTCCCGGGCAGTGATCTGCAGCCGGTCCGGCAGGGTGCCGTCCGCGCGCACCACCCGCCACCACGGGGCGTCCTCACCCGCCTGGCCCAGCGCCATGATGCGGGCGGCGAGGCGCGGGGTGGCGAGCCCCGCGAGCTCGGCGACATCCCCGTAGCTGAGCACCCTTGCCCGGGGAATCCCCAGCACGACGCCGCGCACGGCCCCGGCGGCGTCGTGGCCGGTCAGCGCGTGCCGGCCGTCCGCGGCGGCTGTGTCTGCGGAGTTCGCCGGAGCGGCGGAGCCCGCGGCATCCAGGGTGCCGCCCGCTGCCCGCGGTGTCCCCGGACGGTCCGGCCCGCCCCGGTTCTGCGAGGGGCTCACGCGAACGGGATCCGCACGTCCAGGTGCCAGGTGTGGTCCCGGGGGCCGTAGTCCACGGTGCCGTTCAGCAGGGCCACACGCTCGTGGATGCCTCGCAGGCCGAAACCGCTGGTCAGCTCACGGTGGTCGAGTTCCGCCGCCCCGTGGGCCACCCTGTTCTCCGTGTGGATGTGAACGGCGGAGTCCACGGCGGTCATGCGCACGCGGCACGGGGAGCCGACGGGCGCGTACTTGATCATGTTGGTGGATGCCTCCTGGAGCACGCGGGCCGCGGTGCCGCGGATGGACGTGGGGATGTCGTCCACGCCCTCCCCCAGCACGAAGTCCGGGACCAGACCGGCGCGGCGCAGGCTGGACTCCAGGGTCTGTGCCACACCGTGCAGCGATCCCGTGGTCAGCCCCGAGGCGTTGCCGCGCTCGTCCGCGCCGTCGGAGTCTCCGGCTCCCGGGGAGTCCCGGAGGATGTGCAGCAGCGTCCGCAGCTCGGTGAGACCCGAGCGGGCGGCGGTGTCCATGGTGCTGATGGTGCGGTGCAGCTCCGCGGGATCGGACTGCCGCTGCGAGCCCGCGGCCTGCATGGTCACGAGGGTGAGTTCGTGGGCCACCACGTCGTGCAGGTCCCGCGCCAGGGCGAGCCGCTCCTGCTCCCGCAGCCGCTCGTGCGTGGCCTCCATGGCCGCGAGCCGCCGGGTGTTGAGCCGGTACTGCCCCAGGAAGAACCGCACTGCCACGCCGATGAGGGCGGCAATGCCCAGGGGCAGACCCAGGGCCCAGATGAAGTCGGTGCTCTCCAGCGCCCACGCGGTGACGACCACCCACGCGACCGTGACTCCCAGGTGGAGCAGCAGGCCGACCCTGCCGAGCATGGCCACCGCACCGACCATGACCACGCACCCGCACAGCAAGGTGGTGGAGTACTCGTCGAGCACGAGGCACAGGGCGTAGGACAGGGCGATGACGACGGCGCTCGCCGCGGTCGACCACGCGAGCAGGGCCACGGCGCCGTAGCTCAGCACGATCCACGCCGAGCTCAGCACGGCAGTGACCGGCGCGAGCGCGGACCAGTCCAGTGCATGCAGGTCGTCGAACATGGCCACCGCGGCGAAGAGCACCACGGTGACGCGCAACCAGCTCGGCATGCCACCCGGCTGGGTGGCGGTTTCCCCTTCCGGAACGGTGGGGTCGGGGGTCACCGAGGGTTGCAGTAGATGGGGAAGAAGCGGCAGAGCGCGCTGCTGGGTCCCCGCACGGAGTCCCCCTGGGACACGGCCACGGACGGGCCCACGGAGGCGAAGAGCATGGAGACCGCGAGTGCGGCAGCCGCCGTCACCCGGAGAGCGGAGGAGCGGTGGGCGGGGGCGGACACCGTGTCGAGGCCCTGAAGATGCTGAGTCATGCGCTCAGTTTATGATCATTTCATGGATTTGTGCAGGCTTCTTCTGGTGGACGATCATCCGCTCATGCGAGACGCCCTCGCCAATCTGTTCCGTGCCGAACCCGGCTTCGAGGTGGTCGGTGAGGCCTCCGACGGTGCCGAGGCGCTCGCCTCGTGCCTGGAGCTGTCTCCCGATGTGGTGCTCATGGACATCCGGATGCCCGGGATGGACGGGATCGAGGCCACCGGCAGGATCGTCCAGCAGTGCCCGGACACCAAGGTGCTCGCCCTGACCACGTTCTCCACCCTGGAGTACGTGGTGCCCGCGCTGCGTGCCGGCGCCTCCGGGTACCTGGTGAAGGACGCCCGCCACGGCGAGATCGTCTCCGCCGTGAGTCTGATCCGCGAGGACGAGCTGGCGCTCTCCCCGTCCGTGGCCAACTCGCTGGCCAACAACGTGCTGGGGGACGTCCCCGTGCCGTCGGTCCGGCGCGGGAGGAACCGCGGGGCCCTGACACAGGCAGCGATGTCCCCACCTCCCGGGCCGCACCCCGGGGCTCCCAAGCTCACCCCGCGGGAGCAGGAGACGCTCGAGTGGATCGCCAAGGGGCTCAACAACGCGGAGATCGCCGAGCGCATGACCGTCTCCCACGGCAGCGTGAAGGCCTACGTGTCCCACCTGTGCGAGAAGCTGGCCGTGCGGGACCGTGTGCAGGTGCTGATCTCCGGGATCCAGTGGGGCCTGGTGCACCCCGCTCTGGACGACGAGCCCGGCCCCGGCCCCCGCTGACTCCCAGTCCCCGCCCAGTTTCGCCGCGCAAGTCTGGCCGAATGGCCATGGTGGTGCGCGCCGCCCATGGGGCAGAGTGTTCTGTGGACACCGAAAGCGGGTGTCCCGCGCTCCACGCGGGTC
The DNA here is from genome assembly GCF_003687455.1 of Kocuria tytonicola. Classification (GTDB taxonomy): domain Bacteria; phylum Actinomycetota; class Actinomycetes; order Actinomycetales; family Micrococcaceae; genus Kocuria; species Kocuria tytonicola. The sequence goes on from NZ_PHOA01000027.1 coordinate 16,106, forward strand.
GGGCGGTTGTACGGCGCTCGCCCCGCCGGGAGCGGACCGCTGAGTTCGCAGCGGGGGTTCTCGTACTCCCCATCAACGGACGAGTTCCGCGAGGCCTGGATCACCTCGCGTGCAGCTCCGGGAACCTCCGTTGCGTCAGCGGTCCAGGGCAGACACAGGCCTGACCCCGGCGCCCTCCGACCAGGGGGCGCCGGGGTATTTTTCACTCTGGCGCGTTCACCGCCCCCTCGCCGGGAGACTCCGCAGCAGTGGGCGCGTGTCCGTAGAACCACATGATGTGCTCCCGCAGCAGCCGGGCCGCCTCCTCGCCGTCCCGCTCCACCGTGGCGCGGTGCACCGCACGGTGCTGCGACTGCAGCCGGGCCCGGATGGACGGCCAGTCCGAGGTGGCCGCCACGGTCTCCTGGACGTACCCGATCGTCGCCTCCCGCAGGGACGCCATGATCGTCTCCAGCACCACGTTCCCGCCCAGCGAGGCCAGGAGCAGGTGGAACTGGGCGTCCAGCACGTGGAACTCGGCGTCGCCCACGGCGGGGTCGTCCATGCGGTCCAGCAGCTCGCCCGCCCGGGTGAGCACCGCGTCCCGTCCGGGATCCCGGGACGCCGCCGCATCCAGGCTCGACTGCGTCTCCAGCAGCACGCGGGTGGCCACCACGTCCGCCACGGGCAGGGACCGGGTGGCGATGTGCATCCGCAGCGCCCACCCCAGGGCCGCGGAGGGGTCCGAGATGACGGTGGCCCCGGAGTGCGGCCCCGATCCGGTGGCGGAGCGCACCAGGCCCATGGCGGCGAGAATGCGCACGGCCTCCCGGACGGAGGCCCGGGAGATCCCGAAGTCCTCGGCGAGCGTCCGCTCCGCGGGCAGCTTGTCACCCACGCGCAGACCGCCCGAGCGCAGCTGCTGCTCGATCCACTCCAGCACCACGGTGTAGGCGGGATCAGTGCTCATGGTTCCTCCTGGCTCCTCACGCGTGCGGGTCCGCACACGCGATGGCCCGCCACCGCGCGCGGCGGGGGCGGGCCGGTTCACGTCACGACGGCCGTGCTGCTCAGGCCGCGGGCAGCATCCACGAGAGCACGTTGGACTGCAGGCACACCAGGCAGCACAGCACCAGCAGCATGCCCAGGGACCACGGGACCACGGAGCGGAAGATGCTGGACTCCTTGCCCTGCATGCCCACCGCGGAGGACGCGATGGCCAGCGACTGCGGCGAGATCATCTTGCCCACCACGCCGCCCGAGGTGTTCGCGGCGGTCATCAGGTGCGGATCCAGCCCGGAGCCCAGTGCCGCGGTCTTCTGCAGGTTCGCGAACAGGGCGTTGGCGGAGGTGTCGGAACCGGTCACGGCGGTGCCCACCCATCCGAGTACGGGGGAGAAGAACGCGAACGCGGCACCCAGCCCGGCCACGAAGGTGCCGATGGCGAGCGTCTGACCGGAGAAGTTCATCACGTACGCCAGGGCCAGCACGGACATGATGGTCAGGGCGGAGAAGCGCATCTTCCACGCGCTGCGCCCGATCTCCGCGAGGGCGTTGCCCAGGGAGAGCCGGAACCGGCCATGGCCGTTGAACACCGTGTAGATCACGGCCACCAGCAGGCCGGTGATGAGCATCAGGGTTCCGGGGCTGGAGAGCCACTGGAAGTTGTAGACGGTGCCGGAGATGGCCTCGCCCTTGGCGTTGAGCAGGTGCCCGTGCAGTCCGGGCCAGGGGATCTTGACGTCCGTGGAGGCCAGCGCCTTGGGCACGTTCACGCCCGCGGTCCACAGCTTGGCGATGCCGAAGATCGTGACCACCAGGACGTAGGGCAGGACGGCCATCCAGATGCGGCCGGGGGTGAGCGCGGCGGCCTTCTCCGGGCGCTCCACACCCAGGTCCGCGCGGACGGCCTCCGCGCCCCGGGGGCGCCAGAACCGCATGAGGACCACTGCTGCGGCGAGCGCCGCCAGGGACGCCACCACGTCCGTGAGCTCGTAGGAGAAGTGCGAGGCGCACCACCACTGGGCGATCGCAAAGCTGCCGCCCACCACGAGGGCTGCGGGCCATGCCTGCTTGAGGCCGCGGGCGCCGTCGACGATCAGGAGCAGGATGAAGGGAACGACCAGTGCGAAGAACGGGGCCTGGTGTCCCACGACCGCGCCGATGTGCGCGGGATCCAGGTCCGTGAGCGTGCCGGCCGTGGTGATCGGGATGGCCACGGAGCCGAAGGCCACGGGGGCGGTGTTGGCGATCAGCACCACGGTGGCCGTCTTGAGGGGCTTCAGACCCAGCGAGAGGATCATGGTCGCCGTGATGGCCACGGGGGCGCCGAAGCCGGCGAGGGCCTCCAGCAGGCCGCCGAAGCAGAAGGCGATGAGCATCGCCTGGATGCGGAGGTCGCCGCCGCCGATGGTGTCGAAGATGGTGCGCAGGTCCTCGAAGCGGCCGGAGAGCACCGTCACCTGGTAGAACCACAGGGCCATGACCACGATCCACACGATCGGGAAGAGCCCGTACACCGCACCCTGCGTGGCGGTCAGGGCGGCCAGGTGGGCGGGCATCCCGAAGCCGAGGATCGCGACCAGCAGGGCCACGAACAGGGAGGTCAGGCCGGCCACGTACGCGCTCGCCCGGAAGGCGAGCAGCATCACGAAGAAGGTGAGCAGGGGCAGGCAGCCGACCAGGGCGGACAGGCCCACGCTGCCTCCCACGGCATCGGTCGCGGCGGTAAAGGTGTTCACGCGTTCTCCCAGGGGTGAGGCCGGATCGGAACCGCAGTTCCGGGATCGAGGGGTGGTCCCGACGGGGCGGCGTGCACCGGGTCCGGGACCGGTCGTACGATAAGTGGTCAGACCACAGTGGTCCGACCACACAGCGTACATGATCCAGATCACACCGTGAAGGTGCCGCACCCCGCCGGGCGCGCTGCGGCAGCCGCTCTGCGAGCACTTTCCCGGAGCGTGCCGTGCATTGTTGTGATCCGACTCACGGGCGTAGCCTGGTCTGGCCACAGAGATGGACCGGGGCACAGCATCACCGGGGCAGACGGTTGGGAGACCACAACATGAGAATCGCGCTCTTCGCCACGTGCATCGTGGACGCCATGTATCCGAAGGTGGCACTGGCCACCGTGCGGATCCTGGAGCGACTGGGGCACGAGGTGGTGTTCCCCCAGGGGCAGGGCTGCTGCTCCCAGATGCACGTGAACAGCGGCTACTTCGAGGACGCCGTGCCGGTGATCCGCAACCACGTGCGCGCCTTCACGAGCGTGGACTACGACGTCGCCGTGGCCCCCTCCGGCTCCTGTGTGGCCTCCCTGGGCCACCAGCAGCCCATGGTGGCCCGCGAGTGCGGTGACGACGCCCTGGCGGAGGACGCCGCCATGGTCGCGGACAACACCTACGAGCTCTCCGAGCTGCTCGTGGACGTGCTCGGGGTGACGGACGCCGCCGAGCAGCTGGGCTCGTACTTCCCCCATCCCGTGACCTACCACCCCTCGTGCCACGGCATGCGCCTGCTGGGTCTGGGGGACCGCCAGAAGGACCTGGTGCGCTCCGTCGCGGAGATCGACTTCCACGAGCTGCCGGACGCCGAGGAGTGCTGCGGGTTCGGCGGCACCTTCTCCTTCAAGAACCCGGATGTCTCCGGTGCCATGGCCGAGGCCAAGCTGCGCAACGTGGAGAGCTCCGGCGCCTCGCTGTGCACGGGCGGGGACGCCTCGTGCCTGCTGCACCTGGGCGGCGCCGCCTCCAAGCGCAACGTGGACGTGCAGACAGTGCACTTCGCGGAGATCCTGGCCTCCACCCGCAGCAACCCGCTGACCGTGGACGGGCCCGTGGAACTGTCCATCCCCCAGCCCGGCCGCCGCCCGGCGGGCCGGACCACCCCGGCAGGAGCAACTCGATGAGCGTCACGTCCCTCGGCATGCCCGCGGTGCGCCCCGTGCACGGACAGGGCAACCTGCACGCACAGGTGGCGTTCCCCAAGGCCGCCAAGAAGGAGTTGCAGAACGAGCAGATGCGCGCCAACATCCGGCACGCCACCCACACCATCCGCCACAAGCGGGCCGGTGTGGTGGGCGAGGTCCCGGACTGGAGCGAGCTGCGTGACGCCGGCTCCGCCATCAAGGAGACCGTGATGGCGCACCTGCCGGAGCTGCTCGAGCAGTTCGAGCAGAACGTGGTGGCACAGGGCGGCGTGGTGCACTGGGCCCGGGACGCGGACGAGGCCAACGCCATCGTCACGCGCCTGGTGCAGGAGCAGGACACCACGGACGTCATCAAGGTGAAGTCCATGGCCACCCAGGAGATCGGCCTGGACGAGCACCTGGCCGAGCACGGGATCACCGCCACGGAGACGGACCTCGCCGAGCTCATCGTGCAGCTGGGCCGGGACAAGCCCTCCCACATCCTGGTGCCGGCGATCCACAAGAACCGCGAGGAGATCCGCGAAATCTTCAGCCGCGAGATGCCCGGCGTCACGGACGAGCTCACCAGCGAGCCCCGTGTGCTGGCCGAGGCCGCCCGCCAGCACCTGCGCGAGAAGTTCCTCACCTCCAAGGTGGCGATCTCCGGTGCGAACTTCGGGATCGCGGACACCGGCACCCTCTCGGTGGTGGAGTCCGAGGGCAACGGCCGCATGTGCCTCACCCTGCCCGAGACCCTCATCACCGTGATGGGCATCGAGAAGCTGCTGCCCACCTACCAGGACCTCGAGGTGTTCTTCCAGCTCCTCCCGCGCTCGTCCACGGGGGAGCGGATGAACCCCTACACCTCCCTCTGGACGGGTGTGACCCCGGGGGACGGGCCTAAGAACTTCCACGTGGTGCTGCTGGACAACGGCCGTTCCGCGGTGCTCTCGGACCCCAAGGGCCGCTCCGCGCTGCACTGCATCCGCTGCTCCGCGTGCCTCAACGTGTGCCCGGTCTACGAGCACGCGGGCGGGCACTCCTACGGCTCCACCTACCCGGGGCCCATCGGGGCGATCCTCTCGCCGCAGCTCACGGGGATCACCTCCGAGAAGAACGCGTCACTGCCGTACGCGTCCTCGCTGTGCGGTGCGTGCTACCAGGTGTGCCCCGTGAAGATCAACATCCCGGACATCCTGGTGCACCTGCGGGACGAGGACATCCGCACCCAGCACGGGCAGCGCGTGGACCAGTCGGCCCCCGCTCCCGCCTCCCAGGATCCCGCCGTGGGCGGTCAGGACGACTGGCGCGAGGAGAAGTCTCTCACCCAGGACGAGGGCCGCGGCGGTCAGGACACCTCCCCGCGCGAGGGCTCGCTGCAGCAGCTGGGCTCGCGCGCCCGTCGTGCCGGTCGCCGCGTCCGCGAGGCCGTGCCGTCGCGCGGTCTGCCCACGCAGATGGACGCCATGATGAAGGGCGCCTCGTTCGTGATGTCCTCCGGTCAGCGCATGGCCATGGCGGAACGGGGGCTCCCGCTGGGACGTGTGGTGGCCGGGCGCGACCACGCGATCGGCTGGCTGCCGGGCGTCGTCGGCGGCTGGACGGACGAGCGCAACGTGCCGGAACCGCCCAGGGAGTCCTTCCGCAACTGGTGGAAGAAGCACGAGGGTGAGACGGCCGAGCGGCTCGAGCGCGACGGCGTGTCCGGCGCGGAGGACCCGGTCTCCGCGGACGACGCCGCGGCCCGGCACTCCGCGGCCACCGGTGGTTCCCCGGCCGACGGCCCGGGCGACGACGAGCCGGGAGCCGGACCGGACGCCGTCGCCGGCGCCGCGTCCGAGTCGACGGGCGATCCTGAGCGGGACAACATCGAGCGCGGCGAGGGCCGCCAGCAGAACGGAGGCCGGGCATGAGTGCGGACGCCAAGACCCAGATCCTGGAGCGGCTCCACGGCGCGCTGGCGGACCACCCGCAGGCCCCGGAGGTGCCGCGTGGCTACCGGCACACCTCCGAGCTCTCCCGCGAGGAGATCGTGGACATGCTCGAGGACCGCCTGGTGGACTACAAGGCCAACGTGTTCCGTGAGACCACGCAGACCGTGGCGGACCGGATCGCCACGCAGCTCGGTGCCTCCGCGCGGTACGTGATTCCCGAGGGCCTGGACACCGCGCTGCTCCCCGAGGAGACCGCGGCGCGCCGGGCCATCGTGGACCCCAACGACGGGCGCAAGGCCTCGGCCCTGACCGTGCGGGACCTCAACCGGGTGGACGCCGTGGTGACCTCGTCCACCGTGTCCTGCGCACAGACGGGAACCATCTTCCTGTCGGGGCGCCCGGACGAGGGACGGCGCGCCATCACACTGGTGCCCGACCACCACATCTGCATCGTGCCGCTGGACACCGTGGTGGAACTGATCCCGGAAGCCATGTCCCGGGTGGAGCCCACCGCGCCCACCACCATGATCTCGGGCCCGTCCGCCACGTCGGACATCGAGCTCGAGCGCGTGGAGGGGGTCCACGGGCCGCGTACGCTGGACGTGATCCTGCTGGGCTGACCGGTTACCGGGCGGCCCCCTCCGCGGACCGCCCGGGGCGCTCCGACCCTCAGAACGACGCGCACGAGATGCCGTCCACCACCGGGTGGGCGGCATCTCGTGCATCCGGCGCCCAGCGTCAGCCGCCCCTGACGCACATGCCGCGACTGTGAGGTGGAGCAACTGCACGCTACTGCCGGGTAGAGCGCATTTGCTCCGTCAGTGCAGGCGGGGAAGGACGTGGCAGCGCGTCCCGGCGGCGTTCTTGCCCCGGTTCGGTGGTGCCGCCTCGTCAGTAGCTGGGCTGGGTGGGGTCCACGTCCTCGATCCACGCCAGGATGCCGCCGTCCAGGTGCTTGAGGCTGTCCTCCCGCAGGGCGTAGTCCGCCCGCAGCGCGGCAAGGGCCTGCGCGGAGCGGACCCCGGCCTTGCAGTGCAGGATCACGTCCCCCTCGGTGCCCGCGGGCAGTGCCCGCACACCGTCGGCCAGCAGGCGGTCCAGGGGCACCGCCACGGACCCGGGGATCGAGACGAGCTGACGTTCCCAGTCCTCCCGCACGTCCACCAGCGTGAGCGCCGCCTCCCCGCGTTCGCGGGCGGCCAGCAGCTCCGCCAGCTCGGTGGCCGCCACGATCTCGACGGCGCTCGGTCCGGAGTGCGGGACGCCCACCTGACCCGGCGCGGCTCGGCCGGGGGTGCCTGCCGCGGTGGTTCCGCTTCTGCGTCCCAGCCCGGCGCCGCCACCGTCCGGTCCGCCAGAACCGTCCAGGCCCCCGGCACCGCCGGGCACCTGGCCTGCCGGTGCGCCCCCGGCGGGTGCGCCGGGAACCGGGGGAGCGGCGTCGTCGGGTCCGGGCAGGCCGCATGCCACCAGGACCTGGGAGAGGTCCGTGACGGGCTCGCGGCGCGGGTCCGGCAGCACAGTGAGGGTGCGCCACGTCTGGGCGAGGGCGTCGTGGACCAGGACACGGCCCACGAGCGGTGCGCCCATGCCGGTGAGGAGTTTGAGCGCCTCGGTGGCCATGACGGAGCCGATGGTCGCGGGCAGCACGCCCAGCACGCCGCCCTCGGCGCACGAGGGGACGGACCCGGGCGGGGGCGCCTCGGGGTAGAGGTCCCGGTACACGGGCCCGTGCCCGGCCCAGAACACGGAGACCTGGCCGTCGAAGCGCAGGATGGAGCCCCACACCACGGGGATTCCGGTGAGCTCGGCGGCGTCGGCCACGAGGTAGCGGGTGCCGAAGTTGTCCGCGCCGTCCAGCACGAGGTCGTACCGGGCGAAGATCTCGAGCGCATTTGACGGGCTCAGTCGGGTGTCGTGGGTGCGCACGGTCACCAGCGGGTTGAGCCGGGCCACGGCGTCCGCGGCGGAGTCCACCTTGGGTCGGCCCACGTCCGCCACGGTGTGGACCACCTGGCGCTGCAGGTTGGAGACGGAGACGACGTCGTCGTCCACGATCCCCAGGGTGCCCACGCCCGCGGCCGCGAGGTACTGGAGCGCGGGGGCGCCCAGGCCTCCCGCTCCGACCACGAGCACGCGGGCGTTCTTGAGCCGGCGCTGCCCCACCGGCCCGAACTGCGCGAGCGTGAGGTGGCGCGAGTAGCGTTCGAGCTCCTCACGGGTGAGCTCCGCGGCCGGCTCCACAAGGGGGTCGAACGTGGGCAGCGCGCTCATCGGGGGCCGCTCCCGTCTGCGCGGGGCGCTGCGGGGGAGGTGTCCACGACGTCGGACGGCGCGGCCTCCCCGCCGCCCACCACGCCGGATCGGCCCGTGGTGGTGGGCGCGGTGGTGGTCCCTCTCCGGTCCGCACGCCGCCCGTTCCCGGGTTCGCCCGCGGCCTCGGCCACGGCGCGGGCGGGCCAGTCGCCCCGCGGTGCCTCCTGGTCCGAGCCGATGCGCCCGGCCATGGGGGAGGACGCCAGGGCATGGGTGCGGCGCGCGATGCGTCCGGCCCCGCGGGCCAGTCGGCCGGCCTCGACCGCGTGCCGCATCGCGGTGGCCATGGCCACGGGGTCCTGCGCGCGGGTCACGGCGGAGGCGAGCAGCACGGCGTCGCACCCCAGTTCCATGGCCAGGGCGGCCTCCGAGGCGGTGCCGATCCCCGCGTCCAGCACCACGGGCACGGCCGCGCGGGAGGCGATGAGCTCGATGTTGTGCGGGTTGAGGATGCCCAGCCCCGTCCCGATGGGTGCGCCCAGCGGCATCACGGCCGTGGCCCCGGCGTCCTGCAGGCGCAGCGCGAGCACGGGGTCGTCGGAGGTGTACGCGAAGACCCTGAAGCCGCGGCGCACGAGCTTCTCCATGGCGTCCAGCAGCTCCACGCCGTCCGGCAGCAGGGTGTCCTCGTCCGAGATGATCTCCAGCTTGACCCAGTCGGTCTCCAGGGCCTCCCGCCCAAGTTCGGCAGTGAGCAGGGCGTCCCGCGCGGTGTAGCACCCCGCGGTGTTCGGCAGCACCCGGATCCCGTGGCGGCGCAGGATCCCGTAGAGGCTGTCCTGCGGTGCCGCCGACGACGCCGCCGCGCTGCCTTCCGTCCTCCTCCCGGTCCCGTGGACCGGACCGGGGGCGAAGCGGCGCAGCGCCACGGTGGTCAGCTCGGTCCCGGAGGCGAGCAGAGCCCGTTCGAGCATGGCGAGGTCCGTGAGCCCACCGGTGCCCATGATGAGCCGGGACGTGAGATCCACGCCGTCGATGCGCAGCGCAGGCTGGTCCTGCGGTGCGTGGGGGGGCGCGGACCGGTGCGGCAGAGGGGCGCGCGGGGCGTCGTCGTGCGTCATGGTGCTCAGCCCCCCTGCACCGCGGTGACGATCTCCACGGACTGCCCGGGGACCACCGCGGTGGTGGCCCACAGGGAACGGGGGACCACGGTGTCGTCCACGGCCACGGCGATCCCCAGGGGGTGGCCGTCCGCGGCGGTGCCGTCCGGGCCGATCTCCCGGCCGGTGAGCTGGGCCACCGCGTCCGTGAGGGTGAACCCCCCGGCCACCGCCACGGGTGAGCCGTTGACG
>NZ_PHOA01000028.1 GCF_003687455.1 Kocuria tytonicola
ACCCGTCCGCCCCTGCGGACACCCCCGAGACCCCCCGCTCGGAGCAGAGGAGCACCGCGTCCGAGCGGTACAGGCCGTACTTGTTGATGTACTGCACCACGCCGTCCGGCACCAGGTACCAGACGGGCTTGCCCGCGGCCACGCGGGCCCGGCAGTCGGTGGAGGAGATCGCCATGGCGGGCACGTTGAGCAGGGAGACGCTCTCGGAACCCACGGGGGCGGAGAGGGTGTGCCCGGGACGGGTGACGCCCACGAAGCACGCCAGGCGCCACAGCTCCTCCGCGCCCTTCCAGGTGAGGATCTCCGCCATGGCGTCCGCGCCGGTGATGAAGAACAGCTCCGCCTCCGGACGCAGCCGGTGCAGGTCGCGCAGCGTGTCGATCGTGTAGGTGGGCCCGTGCCGGTCCACGTCCACCCGGGACACCGTGAACCGGGGGTTGGACGCCGTGGCCACCACCGTCATGAGGTAGCGGTGCTCGGCGTCGGAGACGTCCTGGCCTGCCTTCTGCCACGGCTCGCCCGTGGGCACGAACACCACCTCGTCCAGGTCGAACACCGCGGCCACCTCCGAGGCAGCCACCAGGTGCCCGTGGTGGATGGGGTCGAACGTCCCGCCCATGACCCCCAACCGGGTGCGGCCCGGGGTGCGCGGCGGGATGTTCAGCTCCGTCTCCGCCCCGGTCACCGAGGCGCTCGTGGGATTCACGTCCGGCGGTGCCAGGGGTCAGTGACGCGGCGCGGCGTGCACGCTGTCCAGCATGGCCTGCTCGTCCGCGGGCAGCTGGGCGGGGTCGTGGTACTCGCCGATCTCGGGGCGGCGGCCGCGGTTCGAGAAGGACATGGCAATGAGCAGCGCGGCGATGAACAGCGCGAAGGCCAGGACGCCGAGCACGGGCGCCATGGCGTGCAGTCCCTCGTTGACGGAGTGCGCCTCCTCGGCGGCCACGACGGTGGCGTTGGACAACAGGTACAGCGAGCTCATGCGGTTCCCTTCTCAGGCCGGCGGCGCCGGTCGGTCAATGCTGCGGACGCGCACCGGGTGGCGTCCGTTCCATGGTACGTCTCAGGGGCGCACGTGGCCGTCACCCTGGACGAGCCACTTGGTGGTGGTCAGCTCCTCCAGGCCCATGGGCCCGCGGGCGTGCATCTTCTGGGTGGAGATCCCGATCTCGGCGCCGAGGCCCAGCTGGCCCCCGTCCGTGAACCGCGTGGAGGCGTTGACCATCACCGCCGCGGAGTCCACCTCCGCGGTGAACCGCTCGGCGTTCGCGAGGTCGTTGGTGATGATCGCCTCGGTGTGCCCGGTGGAGTAGCGGCGGATGTGCTCCAGTGCCTCGTCCAGGGAGTCCACCACCTTCACGGCCATGTCCATGTCCAGGTACTCGGTGGCCCAGTCCTCCTCGGTGGCCTTGAGGTGGTCCGAGCCCGGGGGCAGCAGCGCCGCGGCGCGGTCGTCCACGTGCAGGGTCACCCCCGCCCTGTCCAGGGCGGCGAGCACCTCCCTGCCGGTCTCCTCCGCGCCGCCGTGCAGCAGCAGGGTCTCGGCGGAGTTGCACGTGGAGGTGCGGTGGGTCTTGGAGTTCACGCTCAGCCGGACCGCCATGTCCGCGGGGGCGGTGGCATCCACGAACACGTGCACGTTGCCCTCGCCGGTCTCGATCACGGGAACGGTGGCGTTCGTGACCACCGACTGGATGAGACCGCGGCCGCCGCGCGGGATGAGCACGTCCACCTTGCCGCGCGCGCCCATCAGGGCGTTCGCGCCGTCCCGGCCGTAGTCGTCCACGGTCTGCACGCAGTCCACGGGCAGCTTGGCGTCCGCGAGCGCGTCCCGCAGGATGCCCACGAGCGCCCGGTTGGAGTCGAATGCCGCGGAGCCGCCGCGCAGCAGCACGGCGTTGCCGGACTTCACGGCGATCCCGGCGATGTCCACGGTCACGTTGGGGCGGGCCTCGTAGATCACGCCCACCACGCCCATGGGCACGCGCACCTGGCGCATGCGCAGCCCGTTCGCGAGGGTCTGACCCCTGACCACGGAGCCCACGGGGTCCGGCAGCGCGGCCAGCTCGCGCAGGGCGTCCGCGAGCCCGGTGATGCGGGCGGCGTCGAGCTTGAGGCGGTCCAGCAGCGCGGCAGAGGTCCCGGCCTCCCGGCCGCGCTCGAGGTCCCGCGAGTTCGCCTCCAGGATGGTGTCCCGGCGGGCCTCGATGCGCTCCGCCATGAGGTGCAGCGCGCGGTCCTTCCACGCACGCGGGGCCTTCGCGAGGGCGCGCGCGGCGACCCGGGCGTCGTCGGCCATCAGGCCGACGCCGGTCACGGGGTCCTCCCCGAACGTCTCCTGGGCGGTCAGTACGGACGTGTTCTCGGCCACGGTTCCTCCTGGGGGTCCTCGGCTGGTCGGGTGGCGGGTGCGCACCCGCGGTGCGGTTCGGGACTACTTCTTGAGCGTGGTGCGGGCGGAGCGGGGGCGCAGGTTCACCAGGTTGTCCACGTGCACGAGCTCGCGCGCGTAGTCCTCCCCGAACTCCTCGCCGAGCTCGTAGGTGCGCTTGCCGAGCATCCCGGGGACCTCGTCGGAGCCGTAGTTGACGAGCCCGTGGCCCACCTCGTTGCCCTCCGCGTCCACCATGGACACCGGATCTCCGGCGCTGAACGTGCCGGACACGGCGGTGACACCCGCCGCGAGCAGGGAGCGCCGGCCGCGCACGGCCTCCACGGCGCCGTCGTCCAGCGTGAGGGTGCCCTTGATGTCCGCGAGGTGCGCGAGCCACAGCAGCCGCACGTTGCGGCGTCCGCCCGTGGTGGCGAACCAGGTCCCCACGTCCTCACCGGCCAGGGCCCGCTCGATGTTCGCCGCGGACGTCACGAGCGCCGGGATGCCCGACGACGCCGCGATGCGCGCCGCCTGCACCTTGGTCACCATGCCGCCGGAGCCCACTCCGGCGCGGCCGACCGTGCCGATCTCCACGCCCTCGAGGTCCGTGATGGGGTCCGCCACCGTGGCGATCCGTTCGCCCCCGTCCTGGGGGGGCCGGGTGTAGAGCGCGTCCACGTCCGAGAGCAGCAGCAGGGCGTCCGCCTTGATCAGGTGGGCCACCAGGGCGGCGATCCGGTCGTTGTCCCCGAACTTGATCTCGTGGGTGGCCACGGCGTCGTTCTCGTTGACGATGGGCAGGATGCCGAGGTCCAGCAGCCGCTCGATCTGGCGGTGCGCGTTCTTGTACTGCGAGTGGCGCATCAGGTCCTCGGCGGTCAGGAGCACCTGGCCCACGGTCACGTGGTGGCGCGCGAAGTACTCGGTGTAGCGCGAGATCAGCAGCCCCTGGCCCACCGAGGCCGCGGCCTGCTTGGTGGCCAGGTCCTTCGGCCGCTTCGAGAGCCCCAGCGGCTGCAGCCCCGCGGTGATGGCGCCCGAGGAGACGAACACCACCTCCACGCCCTGCGCCTTGATGCGCCCGAGCGCGTCCACGATGCTGCGCAGCGCGTTCTCGTCGATCGAGTTCTCGACCGACGTCAGGGAGGACGAGCCCACCTTGACCACCACACGGCGCGCGGCGGGCAGCTCCTCACGGCTGCCGATGGCCGAGCGGCGGTTCTTCCCGCGGCTCTCGGTGCTGAGCTGGATGGCGGACTTCGAGGCCTGCTGCTCCACGGCGGAGACGTCGATCGTCTCGGTGGGGGTCTTCTCGCGGTGCGTGCCCTGCGGGGTGCCGGTCACTTCTCGTTCGTCTCCTTCTGCTCGGCAGTGCGGCGGCGATCTCGGGCTCCGTCCACGGACTCGGTCCAGATCCCGGCGCGGCGCTCCTCCTCGAGCTCCGCGCGGGCCTCGGACTTCGCGTCCATGCGGTCGTAGAACTGCTCCCGCTTCTCGCGGCGGGTGGGGCGGGAGGTCTCCTCGAGGCGCAGGTCCGAGCCGCGCGGGCCGCCCAGCAGCTCCGCCCCGCCCACCATGGTGGGCTCCCAGTCGAAGACCACGCCGTTCTCCTCCGGACCGATGAGCACGGCGTTGCCGGGCTTCGCGCCGATCCGGAACAGCTCGTCCTCGATGCCCAGCTTGGCGAAGCGGTCCGCGAGGTAGCCCACCGCCTCGTCGTTGTTGAAGTCCGTCTGCAGCACCCAGCGCTCGGGCTTCTCCCCGCGCACGTGGTACAGCGGCTCCTCCGCGCGGTCCTCGCGCGTGATCACGAACTCCTGGCGGTCCTTCCCCCGACGACGCCGCGCGGGCTCGGGCTGCAGCACCGTCACCGTGCGGCGCTGCTCCTCACGGGCCTCCTCCTGCTCGCGGGCCTCGGCCACGAGGCTCGCCATGGCGAAGCCCAGCTCCCGCAGGCCCTCGTGGGAGGCCGTGGAGATCTCGAACACGGGGTAGCCGCGCTGCTCCAGCTCGGGGCGGATGAAGTCCGCGAGCTCCCGGGCGTCGGGCACGTCCACCTTGTTGAGCACCACCAGGCGGGGCCGCTCCGTGAGCGGGACCGCGGTGGGGTCCTCGTCCCGGATGGCCTCGGCGTAGTGCGCGAGCTCCGCCTCCAGGGCGTCCAGGTCCGTGAGGGGGTCCCGGCCCGGTTCGAGGGTGGCGCAGTCGATCACGTGCACCAGCGCGGCGCAGCGCTCCACGTGGCGCAGGAACTCCAACCCCAGGCCCTTGCCCTCGGACGCACCGGGGATCAGACCGGGCACGTCCGCGACCGTGAACCGCGTGTCACCCGCCTGCACCACGCCCAGGTTGGGCACGAGCGTGGTGAACGGGTAGTCGGCGATCTTGGGGCGTGCGGCACTCATCGCGGCGATCAGGCTGGACTTGCCCGCGGAGGGGAAGCCCACGAGCGCGACGTCCGCAATGGACTTCAGCTCGAGCTCCACCTCCTGCTCCTCGCCCGGGATCCCCAGCAGCGCGAAGCCCGGGGCCTTGCGCTTGGGCGAGGCCAGTGCGGCGTTGCCGCGACCACCCTGGCCACCGGCGGCGAGCACGTACTCCGCACCCTCCCCCAGCAGGTCCGCGAGCACGTTGCCCTCGCGGTCCTTGACCACGGTGCCGTCCGGGACGGAGAGCACGAGGTCCTGGCCCTTGAAGCCGTGGCGCATGTCGCCCTTGCCGGGCTCGCCGTTGGGGGCCTTCTGGTGGGGTGCGTGGTGGAAGCCCAGCAGCGTGGTGGACTGCCCATCCACCCGGAGGACCACGGAACCGCCGTCCCCGCCGTTGCCGCCGTCCGGACCGCCCAGCGGCTTGAACTTCTCGCGCTTGACGGAGACGCAGCCGTGGCCGCCGTTGCCGCCCGTGGCGTGCACGATGACTCGATCAACAAAACTGGCCACGTGGCTCCTCGACGTCTGGGTCCCCCGTGGGCGGGCGGACCGGGGTTCTGCTCAAAAGACTAGAGGGTGAGCGCGAGACGCGCCCACCCTCCAGTGGTCGCCGCCACGCTCAGGTGGCGGCGGGTGGACCCTGAGGTCCGAAGCAATGACTACTCGGCGGTCTGGATGTTGACCACGCGGCGGCCACGGCGGGTGCCGAACTCGACGACACCGGCGGCCAGGGCGAACAGGGTGTCGTCCTTGCCGCGGCCCATGTTCAGGCCCGGGTGGAAGTGCGTGCCGCGCTGGCGGACGATGATCTCGCCGGCGTTGACGGACTGGCCGCCGAAGCGCTTGACACCCAGGTACTGGGCGTTGGAGTCACGGCCGTTGCGAGTGGAGCTCGCACCCTTCTTGTGTGCCATGGTGTGTGCCTACCTTCGTTGGAAAATGTACGGGGGACCGGTGGTCAGGCGTCGATGCCGGTGATCTTGACCGTGGTCAGCTCGGCGCGGAAACCCTGACGCTTCTTGTAGCCGGTCTTGTTCTTGTACTTCATGATCGAGATCTTGGGACCGCGCAGGTCCTCCACGATCTCGGCAGTGACCTTGACGTTGGCCAGGGTCTTGGAGTCGGAGGTGACCTTGTCCCCATCGACCAGCAGCAGTGCAGGGAGCTCGAAGGTGCTGCCTGCCTCGCCGGCGACGCGGTCAAGGGTCACGAGGTCTCCTACGGAAACCTTCTCCTGGCGGCCGCCTGCGCGGACAATCGCGTACACCACTTGGGAACTCACTTCTCTCGACATCTATGGACTGCGTGTAATGGCCGGGTGGGCTCCTGGAGCACTGCGAATGTCGAGACATCACGCCGCGGTGGTTCACGACCGACCGCACGGTTGCGTGGCTATCGCATCAAAACAGGAAGTTCACCCGAGCGTGCCGCTTCCGGGCGCGTGTCATTGCTGATGACGCACACCGGTGGCTGGCACCGACAGCCCAGACTACCCGATGACCCGAAGCCGCGCCAATCATGGCCGCCCGGCGGCGTCGTCCGCGGTCTGGGCGAAGAACGCGAGCTCCAGGCGGCACGCCCGCAGGAATGCACGGCGCATGGCCTCGCGCGTGGCGGGGTCCGCGGTGGCCGCCGCACGGTCCACCGCGCGGCGTGCGACGTCCGTGGCACTCTGGAAGTCCGGGTCGCTGTAGGTGGCCAGCCAGTCCGCGAACGGGTGGCCCTCCCATCCGACGTCGTGGGCGCGCCGGGTGAGCTCCGTGCCCACGTGGGCGTAGAGCCAGTAGCACGGCAGCACGGCGGCGGCTCCCACCGCGAAGCCGTCCTGGCCCGTGCGCGCCAGCAGGAAGTCGGCGTAGGCGCTCGTGGTGGCCGAGGGCGGTTCCGGGGAGCGGCCCCCGAGGCGGGCCCGGTGCAGGGCGGACTCGCCCGTGACCACCGCGGCGGCCGCGGCCGCGAAGAACTCCCGGGTCTCCTCCCCCGGCGCCGCGGCCGCGAGCAGCGCCAGTGCCCGGGAGTAGGCCTCCAGGTACTGCATGTCCTGGTCCAGGTACCACTCGAACGCCGCCCGCTCCAGGGTGCCGTCCCCCAGCGCCGTGACGAACGGCAGTGCGGCGATCTCCTCCCGGATCGGCGCGCAGTCCTCCCAGAGCTCGTCCGTGAACCGCTCCGCCGTGCCCCCCGCGTCCGCCTCCCGCGCGTCTGCGGGCTGCCCGGCGCCGGCTGCGGGAACGCCGTGCGCACGGGGGCCCACCCCGGAGCGCCCGGGCGCGGCGTCGTCGTCCGCCGCGCCGGCCGCCGAGACGAAGGCGGGGTCCGCCACGAGGTCCTGCACGTGGTGCATGTGGTGCACCGGGCCGTTGCCGTGGCCCACGTGCAGGGAGTCCGCCGCGCGCAGCGCACCGCGCAGCCACGTGCGGGCCGTGCCGATGCCGCCCGCCCAGTCCCCCGTGCGGGCCACCACGGTGGCGAGCGCCGAGGACAGCGAGCAGCCGGTGCCGTGGGTGTTGCGGGTGGCCACCCGCGCTCCCCCGTACTGCGCGGCGGGCTCCTGCCGCCCGGGGACCACGAGGGCGTCCGGGGTGCTCTCCCCCGCGAGGTGCCCGCCCTTGACGAGCACCCGCGTGCCGAAGGTGTCCGCGACGGCGCGCCCCTGCGCGAGCGCCTCGTCCCACGTGCGCGCCACGGGCCGTTCGGCCAGCACCGCGAGCTCGGGCAGGTTGGGGGTGATGAGGTCCGCGTGGTGCAGGATCCCCCGCAGGGCGTGCTCGGCCTCGGGCTCCAGCAGCCGACCGCCCGCGGTGGCCACCATGACGGGGTCGACCACGACCACGGGCGCCCGGTGCTCCGCGAGCCACCGGCCCACGGTCTCGATGACCGGCACGGAGCCGAGCATGCCCACCTTCACGGCGTCCAGCTCCACGTCCTGGGCCACGGCGTCCAGCTGGGCCTGCAGGACCTCCACCGGCGGGGTGTGCACGGCCACCACACCCCGGGTGTTCTGGGCGACCACCGCGGTGACCACGCTGAGTCCGTAGCCGCCCATCGCGGCAATGGACTTGAGGTCCGCGGCGTGCCCGGCGCCGCCCGTGGGATCGGTCCCGGCGATCGAGAGGACGCGGGGGGCGGGGGCAGAAGGCGTGGTGGTCACGACATTCCCTTCGCTAGTGCGAGCTAGATCAGGTTCGACGGGTGTGTTCTCAGCCGCTCGGCGGCACCCCGTGTGCGTGGTCCCGATCATGCCACAGGAGCGCCCGGACGGGTCCGAGCGCTCCTGCGAGGTGGTGCATGGTGGTGTTCGCGGTGCGCACCCGGACGGCCCGGGCGCGCACCGCGGCCATCACTCGCCCTGGGGCGTCATGGTGATGTCCTGGGCCTTGACGCCCACACCCACCACCGTGGGCCGACCGTCCGACGCCGCCACGGGATTGGCGGACGCTGCCGCGGTGAAGCGGGCCGCGGTCCTCTCGGACGGGGTGTACTCGTGCTTCTGCACGCTCGCGGTGCCCGGTGCCGCGGCGGGGGCCACGGCACGCCGCGAACCACGACGCCGCCTGGCCGGGGTCTGCTGCTCGGCGGCCGGCTGCGAGGCGGTCGCGCTGCCGTTCCCGGCCGCGCCCCGACCGGCCCCGTTCCGGCCGGCACTGCTGACCGCGGCATCGCCCGAGCCGGCGTCGGACCCGGAGGTGACCGCTCCGGCGGCGCCCACCACCCCGGTGGTGCGCGGCACCGCCGCGTTGTGCCCGGAGGAGGTGCCCTCGTCTGCGCCGCCGGAGGACGATGCCGCCCCGCCCTGGGAGCGGGACCGGCCACGTCCGCGGCCGCGCTGGCGTCCGGAGCGCTCGTCCGTGCCCTCGGAGCCCCGGTTCCGGGTGCCCTCGGTGCCGGACCCCGTGTCCGTGGCGCCGCGGCCCCCGGAGGTGTGGCCGTCGGTGTCCTGCGAGGCGTCCTCGCCGGAGAACGCGGCGGTGAGGGAGTCCAGGGTCATGGCCTCCTCGGCGGTCTCCCGCTGCTCACGGGTCTTCGTGCCGCCGTGGCGCCCGGACCCGGAGTCCCGCGAGCGGTCCTTCTGCGGGCGCTGGCCCTGCGGCAGTTCGATGACCTCGCCGTGGATGGTGAGGCTGGAGGAGTCGCCCTCCCCCGCATCCTGCCCCGAACCGGTGTCGGTGTCGGAGCCGCTGCCGTCCTGCGAGCCGTTGTCCTCGCCGTTCTGCGCGCGACCGCGGCTGCGCTTGCCGCGGCGCTTCTTGCGGCGGCGGCCGCCCTCGGACTCGCCGTCACCGGCGTGCTCGCCCCCCTGACGGCCGCCGGAGTGCTGCTCCGAGCCGTCCTGGTGTGCGGAGTCCCCACCGCCGCTGCGGGCGCCGTCCCCGGAACCGTGCTGCGTGGCGTCGTCGTCCTCGTGGGAGGAGGCTGCCGCGATGTTGGCGAACGCGGTGCGGGTGGCCTCGTCCCGGGCGTTCTGCTCGCCCGAGTCCTGGGACCGGTTGCCGGAACGGGGCTTCTCCTGCGCGGGGGTGCCCTGCTTCTGGCGCGAGCGCTTGCGGTCGTTGCGCCCGCCCCGGTGGTCCGTGGGGGCGGGGGCGTTGCGGCCCTTGAGCGGGTGGTCGTGGACCAGCACACCGCGACCCGCGCACTCCTCGCACGGCTCGGAGAAGACCTCCAGCAGCCCGGTGCCCATGCGCTTGCGCGTCATCTGCACGAGGCCCAGGGACGTCACCTCCGCCACCTGATGCTTGGTGCGGTCGCGGCCCAGGCACTCCACGAGCCGGCGCAGGACGAGGTCCCGGTTGGACTCCAGGACCATGTCGATGAAGTCCACCACGATGATCCCGCCGATGTCCCGCAGCCGCAGCTGGCGCACGATCTCCTCGGCGGCCTCCAGGTTGTTCTTGGTGACGGTCTCCTCGAGGTTGCCGCCCGAGCCCGTGAACTTGCCCGTGTTGACGTCCACCACGGTCATGGCCTCGGTTCGGTCGATCACGAGCGAGCCGCCGGAGGGCAGGAACACCTTGCGCTCCAGGGCCTTCTGGATCTGCTCCTCCACGCGCATGTGCACGAAGAGGTCCTCGTCCTCGGTCCAGCGCTGCAGCCGGTCCAGCAGGTCCGGGGCCACGTAGGTCACGTAGGCCTCGATGTTGTCCCAGGCCTGCTCGCCCTGGACCACCATGGCGGTGAAGTCCTCGTTGAACACGTCCCGCACCGTCTTGATGGTGAGGCCCGGCTCTGCGTACAGCATCTCCGGGGCCAGCGTCCTGGTGGAGCGCGCCTTGTCCTGGATCTGCTCCCACTGCGAGCGCAGCCGGTTGATGTCGTTGGTCAGCTCGGTCTCGGACGCGCCCTCCGCGGCGGTGCGCACGATCACGCCCGCGCCCTCGGGCAGCCGGTCCTTGAGGATCTTCTTGAGCCGCTGGCGCTCCACGTCCGGGAGCTTGCGGGAGATGCCGGTCATGGACCCGCCGGGCACGTACACGAGGTAGCGCCCGGGCAGGGAGACCTGGCTCGTGAGGCGCGCGCCCTTGTGGCCCACGGGGTCCTTGGTGACCTGCACGAGCACGGTGTCCCCGGACTTCAGGGCGTTCTCGATCTTGCGGGGCTTGTTGCCGAGCTCCGCTGCGTCCCAGTCCACCTCACCGGCGTAGAGCACGGCGTTGCGCCCGCGCCCGATGTCCACGAACGCCGCCTCCATGGAGGGCAGCACGTTCTGCACCTTGCCCACGTAGACGTTGCCGATCAGCGAGTCCTGCTGGGTGTGGGAGACGAAGTGCTCCGCGAGGATCCCGTCCTCCAGCACGCCGATCTGGATGCGGTCCTCCTTCTGGCGGACCAGCATGGTGCGCTCCACGGACTCGCGGCGGGCCAGGAACTCGGCCTCGGTGATCACGTGGCGGCGGCGTCCGAACTGCCGGGACTCACGACGGCGCTGGCGCTTGGCCTCGAGCCGCGTGGAGCCCTTGACGCCGGTCACCTCGTCGCTGCCGGTGCCCTCGGACGCGCCACGCGGTGCGCGCACGCGGGTCACGGAGCCGTCGGAGTCGTCCACGAGCTCCATGTCCTCGTCCCCGCGACGACGCCGGCGGCGCCGCTTGCTGGACGCCGAACCGTTCTCGTCCTCGTCCTCGTCCTCCCGGTGCGACGTGCGCTCGGCCTCGCGCAGCCGGGCGGCCTGGGCCTCGGCGGCGCGGCGGATCTCCTCGGGGTCCGGGGCGTGGAACATCAGCGACGCGCCCGGACCGAACGCACCGAAGCCCTCCTGCGTGGGGGGCTCCTCGGCCGGCGTCTCGGACGAGTTCTCGACGTCCTCGGTGGTGGTTGCGGCCCCGGAGTCCGAGCCCGCCGTGCCGGCGGCTCCCGGGTCGCTGATCTCGCCACCTGCGGCCTGGTCCGCTGCCGCGGTGCCGTCCGCGTCGGTGCCGTTGGTGTCGGTCTCGTCGGTGCCGTCGTCGGTCCCGGGGGTGACGGGCAGGGAGGCGCCGGACTCCTCGGCCGTCGAGCTCTCGGCGTCGGACTTCTCGGCGCCGGACTCGTCGTCGGTGCTCGGTGCCGCCAGGGCCTCGTGGGCCTCCACCGCGGCGGCGATCTCGATGGCCGCGCGCGTGCCGTCGATCTCGGTGACCTCGGAGTCCTCGCCGTTGTCGGCCTCTTCAGCACTCGGCGCGGCGTCGGCAGTGGCGTGCTGGGCGGCGTCGGGGGCCGCTGCGGGCGCTTCCTCCGCAGCGGGAGGCGGCGTGGCGGCGTCGGGAGAGGAAGCGGAGGCGTCGGGAGAGGAAGCGGAGGCGTCCGTCTCCAGCGGGGACTGGGCTGCGTTGTCCTGTTCAGGTTCCATGTGAGGTTGTGCTCCTGCTCGGGGCACCGCCCGCACCCGGGCCCGAGGTGTGCTCGGTCGGTCGAGCCGGTGGGGTCCACGCGGCCGCCGGAAGTCGGTGTCGTACCCGTGGGCGCGGCGTGTGTGTCGTGCGCCGTCCACGAGCCGGCGGAGGCCCGAGTCGCTGGGTCCGTGGGACCGCGAACTTGAACCGGTCCGGACGCGCTCGATCCTGTGAGAGCCGCGGGTCCGTGCCGATGGTCGTCGGTGCTCCTGCCGGGCCGGTTACCTCACGTGCGGCTGAGGACCGACCGCTTGCAGTATCTCACAGTCGTCCCCGGCCACCGCACATTCCACGTGGCGCACCCCACAGTCCACCGAGGGGCGCCGCAGAGTGGGGCGGCCCGTGCGGGGGTCGAACGCGCGTGTCGCCCGGGGTCGCGGACCCGGGACACGCACCGCCCGGTGGTCTACGATCGGGCGCGTGAGTTCCGCATCCAGCACCTCCCCCGTGCAGCCCACCGACGACGGGACGCCCGCACCGGCCAGCCGTTCCGACCGCTCCTGGGCCGTCCTCGCCGCCGTTCTCTCGCTGGTGGGCTTCCTCTCCTCCGCAGCGCTCGTGGCCGAGCGGCTCGCGATCTTCCAGGACGCCAACCACCGCGCGAGCTGCGACCTCAACAGCTGGTTGTCCTGCGGCACCGTGATGCGCACCCCGCAGGCGGAGCTCTTCGGCTTCCCCAACCCCTTCATCGGGCTCGTGGGCTACGCGGTGGCGCTCACCGTGGCGGTGGGCGTCCTGGCCGGGGCGCGCTACGCCCGCTGGTTCTGGTGGCTGGTGTGGCTCGGCACCGCGGCCGGTTCCGTGTTCACCCTGTGGCTGTGGTGGCAGACCACGTTCCAGATCAACGCCCTGTGCCTGTACTGCATGGTGGTGTGGTGCGCCCAGACCCTGCTGCTGACCCACACCACGGCCCGCCTGCGCCGCGCGGGCGTCATGGGTTCCGGTGGACCGGGGGCCGGCTCCGCGGCCTGGGCGTGGCTCATCGGCATCGCCGTGCTCGTGGTCGTCTTCGGTGTCATTGCCGTGCGCTTCTCCACCGTCATCTTCTCCTGACGCCCGGTGCGGCCCGCACTCCCGGTCCGCGCACGACGACGGGGCGGCACCTTCGCGAAGGTGCCGCCCCGTCGTCGTTCTCCCACCTGTGCCGGGCCGCCGGGCGCGTGGGGCGCTCCACACGGCCCGGCCCGTGGGGCTCAGCCGAACCAGATGCCGATCTCGCGCTCGGCGGACTCCGGGGAGTCGGAGCCGTGCACGAGGTTCTTCTGGACCTTCTCGCCCCAGTCACGGCCGAGGTCCCCGCGGATGGTGCCGGGCGCGGCCGTGGTGGGCTCGGTGGCGCCGGCAAGGATGCGGAAGCCCTCGATCACGCGGTCGCCCTCGACGACCGCGGCCACCACGGGCCCGGACAGCATGAACTGCACGAGCGGCTCGAAGAACGGCTTGCCCTGGTGCTCCGCGTAGTGCTGCTCCAGGACCTCACGGCTGGCATTCACGAGCTTGAGCTGGGACAGGGTGTAGCCCTTGGCCTCGATGCGGGCCAGGATCTGACCCGTGAGACCGCGCTGGACGCCGTCCGGCTTGACGAGGACGAGGGTGCGCTGCGACATGGAATCTCCTTGACATTCGTACGGTGCCCGTCCGGCGGCGGGGCCGGGACGCGTGCGGTTTCCGGACCGAGCCTAACGAACGCGGCCGCCCGTGCGAGAACGGGCGGCGCGTCCGGCGGCGCGGGCACTCAGGTGAGCGGGCGCTCGGCTTCCCAGCGGGCCTGCTCCTGCGCACGCCGCACGTTCTCACGGTCCATCCGCCCGCCCTTGACCACGGCGTACCACCAGGCCAGGGCGCACAGCGCGCCGATCACGAACATCGCGGGCACCACGAAGCCGGTGGCGATCAGCACGAGCTGCAGCACCCATCCGGCGGCGTAGCCCCACGGCCTGCGCAGCATCCCGCACAGCAGGATGAACAGTGCCGCGAGCACCACGGAGCCGCCGAGCAGCCACAGCTTGTGGGCCGTGCTCCAGTCCCGGGCCAGGAGCCCGTAGGCGCCCAGCGCGGCGAAGAACACGATGAACGCCTCGATGCTCAGCACACTGGAGGCGAACATCGTCCTGACCGAGCGCTGCTTCTTGGGCTGGTTCGGGCGCCACTCGCGCTGGGCCTTGGTCAAGCGGGCCATGCTGCTCCTTCCGGGGAGGCGGGCAGGGGGTCAGAGGCCGAGCAGCGCACGGGCTTCACCCACCACGGTGATGGACCCGGTGACGAGCACCGCGCCGTCGAACTGCTCGCGGGCCGCGGCGTCCTGGATGGCTGCGGCGCAGGCGTCGTCGAGCCGTTCGGCCACGTGCACGGCGTCCTCGTCGAAGCCCATGTCCACGGCGATCTCGGCGAGCTCGTCCGGGGCCACGGCGCGCGGGGAGTGGGAGGCTGTGCACCACAGTTCGAGGTCGACCTCGTGGTACTCGTCCGCGAGCACGCGGACCATGGCCTCCACGTCCTTCTCCCGCAGCACGCCCACCACCAGGTTGAGCTTGCTGAACGTGAACGCCTCGCGCACCGCCGCCGCCGAGGCCAGCAGCCCGTGCGGGTTGTGCGCGGCGTCCAGGATGACCGGCGGCGCCGTGCGAGCCAGTTCCAGCCGGCCCGGGGAGGAGACCGCACCCAGACCCTGGGCCACGAGCTCGGGGTTCAGGGGCTTGTCCCCGCCGCCCAGCAGGGCCTCCACGGCCGCGATGGCGACCGCGGCGTTCTGGGCCTGGTGGGCACCGAACAGCGGCAGCATGAGCTCCGGGTACTCGGCCGCGAGTCCCTGCACCGTGATGACCTGCCCGCCCACCGCGGTGCTGCGAGCGGTCACCGAGAACTCCACGCCCTCGAAGCGGAACGGGACCCCCAGCTCGCGGGCACGGTCCAGGAGCACCTGGGCGGCCCCGGGCTGCTGGGCGGAGCTCACCAGGAAGCCCTCGGGCTTGATGATCCCGGCCTTCTCCCGGGCGATCTCCGCCACGGTCTCCCCCAGGATGTCCGTGTGGTCCAGGTCCACGGGAGTGACCACGGAGACCGCCGCGTCCGCCACGGTGGTGGCGTCCCAGGCCCCGCCGATGCCCACCTCCAGGACCATCACGTCCACGGGCTCGTCCGCGAAGACGGCGAACGCCAGGACCGTGAGGATCTCGAAGTACGTGAGCCGCGGCGCGCCGTCGGCCTCCAGGTGGCGGTCCACGAGGTCCAGGTACGGGGCGATCTCCCCGTAGATCCGCACGAACGTCTCGTCCGGGACGGGCTCGCCGTCGATGCTGATCCGCTCGGTCACGCGCTCCAGGTGCGGGCTGGTGTAGCGGCCCACGCGCAGGTCGTGCGCGAGCAGCAGGGACTCGACCATGCGCGCCGTGGAGGTCTTGCCGTTGGTCCCGGTCACCTGCACCACGGGGGCGCTGCGGTGCGGGTCCCCCAGCGCGGAGACCGCGAGCTGCACCGCGTCCAGGCGCGGCACCATCCTGTGCTCAGGCGCCCGCGCCAGCAGGTGCTGGTAGATCTCCTCCACGGACGCGAAGTTCTCGTGCTCGGCGTTCTGGCTCACGCGTCCACCACCTCCACGGTGACGTCCAGGTCCGTGGCCTCCACCAGCTCCAGCTCACGCGTGAGGGTCTCCCCCTGCACGAGCTCCCGGTGCGCGGCCACGGCGGCCAGCGTCTCGGCGTCCGCGCGGAGCACCGTGCGGATGCGGTCCGAGACCACGAGTCCGGCGGCCTTGCGGGCCTGCTGAATGGCACGGACCACGTCCCGCGCGGTGCCCTCCGCCTTCAGCTCGGGGGTGAGCTCGGTGTCCAGGACCAGGAAGCCGCCCCCGGGCAGCACGGTGACGGCGCGCGCGGAGGACGCCGCGGCGTCGTCGACCACCGTGACGAGCTCGTACTCGCCCTCCTCCAGAGGCACCGAGCCGGCGACGACGCCGCCGTCCCCGGTGACGGACCAGTCACCGGACTTCGTGGCCCGGATGACCTGCTGCACCTGCTTGCCCAGGCGCGGTCCCGCGGCGCGGGCGTTGACCTTCAGCTCCTGGGAGATGCCGTAGTCCGCCGCGGAGACCTCGTCCGCGTCCACCAGCGTGACGGACTTGAGGTTGAGCTCGTCCGCGACGATCTCCTCGAACGTGCCCGCGAGCGCGGCGGCGCCGGGCACAGCCACGGTCATGCCCGCGAGCGGCTGGCGCACGCGCAGGCTGTGGGCCTTGCGCAGGCCCGAGCCCGCGGAGCAGATGGCACGGGTGCGCTCCATGGCGGAGAGCAGGGCCTCGTCCCGGGGGAAGAGGGAGGCGTCCGGCCAGTCGGTGAGGTGCACGGAGCGCCCGCCCGTGAGTCCGCGCCAGATCTCCTCGGAGACCAGCGGGAGCAGGGGTGCGCTCACGCGGCACACGGTCTCCAGGCACGTGTAGAGCACGTCGAACGCCTGGGTGTCCTCGGCGAAGAAGCGCTCGCGTGAACGCCGCACGTACCAGTTGGTGAGGGTGTCCATGTAGCCGCGCAGCCGCTCGGCCGCGGCCCAGATGTCGTACTCGTCGAAGGCCCGCTTCGTGTCCGTGACGAGCGCACCCGTCTCGGCCAGGAGGTAGCGGTCCATCACGTGCTCGGCGTCGTGGCGCAGCTGGGCGTCGTAGCCCGCTCCCCCGCGCGCGGCGTTCGTGTAGAGGCCGAAGAAGTGGTAGACGTTCCACAGCGGCAGGATCATCTGCCGCACGCCGTCCCGGATGCCCTGCTCGGTGACCACCAGGTTCCCGCCGCGCAGGATGGGCGAGGACATCAGGAACCAGCGCATGGCGTCCGAGCCGTCCCGATCCAGGACCTCGTTGACGTCCGGGTAGTTGCGCAGGGACTTGGACATCTTCTGCCCGTCCGAGCCCAGCACGATGCCGTGGGAGATCACGTTGCGGAACGCCGGGCGGTCGAACAGGGCGGTGGCCAGGATGTGCAGCGTGTAGAACCAGCCGCGGGTCTGGCCGATGTACTCCACGATGAAGTCACCGGGATTGTGGGTCTCGAACCACTCCCGGTTCTCCATGGGGTAGTGCACCTGGGCGTAGGGCATGGACCCGGAGTCGAACCACACGTCCAGCACCTCGGGCACGCGGCGCATCACGGACCGGCCCGTGGGGTCGTCCGGGTTGGGGCGGGTCAGCTCGTCGATCCACGGCCGGTGCAGGTCCACCTCGCCCTCGGCGTTGCGCGGCAGGCGCCCGAAGTCCGCCTCCAGCTCCGCGAGCGAGCCGTAGACGTCGCGGCGCGGGTGGTTGGGATCGTCCGACTCCCACACGGGGATGGGCGAGCCCCAGTAGCGGTTGCGGGAGATGGACCAGTCCCGGGCGTTCTCCAGCCACTTGCCGAACTGGCCGTCCTTCACGTTGCCCGGGATCCAGTTGATCTGCTGGTTCAGCTCCACCATGCGGTCCTTGATCGCGGTCACGCTCACGAACCACGAGGACACCGCGCGGTAGACCAGGGGGTTCCGGCAGCGCCAGCAGTGCGGGTAGGAGTGCTCGTAGGAGGCCTCGCGCAGCAGGGCGCCGCGGGCACGCAGGTCCCGGATGACGGTGCGGGCCACCTCCTTGTCGAAGACGTTGTGCCCGGCGAGCTCCGCGAGCGGAGCGCCCGCCGCGAGGGACTCGTCCGTGAAGAGGCCGTAGAACCGCCCGCCCTCGTCCACGGAGAGCACCACGGGGATCTCGTGCTCGGCGCACACCAGCTGGTCGTCCTCGCCGTAGGCCGGCGCCTGGTGCACGATGCCCGTGCCGTCCGTGGTGGTCACGTAGTCCGCCACGAGGATCTGCCACGCCCGGCCCGTGCCGAAGCGCTCGTCGTCCGTGAAGTAGTTCCACAGCGGGGCGTAGCGGATGCCTGCGAGCTGGGCACCCGTGTAGTGCGCGCTCACGGCCTCGCGCACGGCGGTGGCCGGGTCCTCGGCGTCGCCGTAGCCCAGGTCCTTGGCGTAGCCCCCGGCGAGTTCCGCGGCCACGAGGAAGCGGCGCCCGGCCAGCTCCCCGGCACCGGGCACCAGCACGTAGTCGATGGCGGGGCCCACCGCGAGCGCCTCGTTGGTGGGCAGGGTCCAGGGCGTGGTGGTCCACGCGATGGCCTCCGCGCCCGCGAGCTCGGCGGCGACCTCCGGGTGCGCGGCCCACGAGGTGTCCTCGGAGAGCCGGAACGCCACGGTCACGGAGGTGTCCTGGCGCATCTGGTAGACGTCGTCGTCCATGCGCAGCTCGTGGTTGGACAGCGGCGTCTCGTCCTTCCAGCAGTACGGGAGCACCCGGTAGCCGGAGTAGACGAGGCCCTTGTCGTCCAGGGCCTTGAACGCGCCGATCACGGACTCCATGTACTCGGGGTTCAGCGTCTTGTAGTCGTTGTCGAAGTCCACCCAGCGGGCCTGGCGGGTCACGTAGTCCTGCCACTCGGAGGCGTACTTCATCACGGAGGCGCGGCAGGCGTCGTTGAACGTGTCGATGCCCATGGCCTCGATGTCCTGCTTGTCGGTCATCCCGAGCTGCTTCATGGCCTCGAGCTCGGCGGGCAGCCCGTGGGTGTCCCACCCGAAGCGGCGCTCCACGCGGCGGCCCTGCTGGGTCTGATAGCGGGCCACGAGGTCCTTGACGTAGCCGGTGAGCAGGTGCCCGTAGTGGGGCAGGCCGTTGGCGAAGGGAGGGCCGTCGTAGAAGACGAACTCGTTGGAGCCGTCCGCGCCGCTGTCGCGCTGGTCGATGCTCGCCTGGAAGGTCTCGTCCCGCTTCCAGTAGTCGAGGACACGCTCCTCGACCGCGGGCAGGCGCGGGGCCGCGGGGACGCCCTGGGCGTCGGGGTCGGTGCTCGCCTTGGGGTACACGAATGAGTCGGACACGGTGCTCCATCCTGAGTGGGACGACGGTTCAGGATGCGAGGACGCTCGGGCGCACGGGGCGCCGGTGGCGCGGTACCACCTCGCTTGTCCGCCGCGCCGCCGGGGATGCCGACGACGCCGCGAGCCGCTCGTTGGGGGCTGTCACGGGCCCGAGTCGTCCGGTTCTACTGAGGCCCGCGGGAGCCCGTTCTTCCGGAGGGGCTCCCCGGTGATGGCCGGATCAGCGCCCGTGCGCGCAGGGCGCACTCGGCCATTGTACCGCGCGCGGCGCCGGCGTCAGGCGGTCCTCTGCGAAGTGCGCCGCGGGCGTTCGGAGGCGGCCACCAATGGCCCACGAACGGGCACTCCGTCGCTGAGACCACAATGGACCGGGTCCTCCACAACGAACGCCTCCACCACCTGGCACCTGGGCAAGGAAATGCCCCCGACCATCTGGCAATAGGTGCCAGGACAGGAGGCCGGGGGCGGCACCGAAAGGACGATGCAATGCCTGATTCTATCCCACACGGTTCCCGCCTCCACGGCGTCATCGAAGCCGCGGAGCTGCTGGGCATGACCCGCCAGGGCTTCAATGCCTCCGGACAACCCGAGCCGGATGTCTGGATCGGAGACACCCGCGGATGGACCACCGAGACGCGGCGCGAGTGGGACCGCACCCGGAACCGGTGGCAGAAGATCACCGCCGAGAAGCGCGCATCGTCCAGATGTACCGCGACGGGTACAGCATCGCCCAGACCTCCGAGGAATGTGGGATCAGCAATGCCTCAGTGATCCGTATCCGCGCGGCCGAGAAGCAGCGAACAACGTCGACCACATCCGAACCGCCGCTGTCGTCGTGGGGAGCCACCTCATAGTTTTCTTGATTGCTGTTGTTTTGAGTCGCCTTAAATGGGTTTACAGCCATCGTAACGCAATCTCTCCCTTCGGAAAATTTTAAGGTTTTACTTTCCTCGTTGTTATTTTCTTTTTGTCATTTCTCCTCGATTCGATTGGGTATTGTCCAGATACTGCTGTGTTTGATAGAGGGCAACCGGTACCGCCGGATGATCTCAATCTACTAGGGCCCGAGAGTGAGCCCCAACGGGCAAGCGACTTTCCGCCAAATTGGGGGCCAGCACCTAAATCCTACCCCTGGCCAGTTGCTTGGATCATCTCAAATTTTTGGATGCAAATCGCAAGGTACGCGCTCCAGTTCCCCGCCGCGAGTCCCGGCACAGTGCGCCTTACCGTTGGGGAAGGCCGGCCTCGCCTGCCCACTGCCCCGCCTCCGGCAGGCGGGCCACGCCCAGCGCTCGCCGTGCGTAACCACGCGTGGTTGTGGCGCAGGGCGCCAGTGTAGCAGTAAATGTGCTGGTGCTGACAATCCAGGGTTACATAATCCGGGCAAGGCCCGCGCCGTCAAATTGGCCGGTTGTTTATTACCACCCGGCAAATCTGGACGATCCCGTGAGGGCATAAAACTTTCTCACTCGGCAGGAGGAACCGATCGCGGTAGAAACCTTCTCATCTTCAATGGGTATCAGTGTGAACCAGTCTGGGGGATCTGTCCGCAACTCATTTTTTAAAAAGCAATCCCAGCAACCAATAACCAATAACCAATAACCAATAACCAATAACCAATGCAAATATTATTAATACAATGACACACAGCAAAGCGATCACAACAAATGGCTGGCCCCGCACGAAATCGCACGGGGCCAGCGTGAAGTTCAATCTATTTAGTTTGACCAGGTAAGGATTCTAATTTAGAAAAAATGTCTTCAATGTCTCGCTTACCTTGACCCCAATCGTATATCTGCGCGCTAAGCTTCGGTTCGGACGAAATTGCTACTTGCGTTTGCTGTGGAGCGATAGGCGTGAGACTTATAAATATCTTCGAGCCCCAAGTACTTATATTTAGACGTCGTGAGATATCAAAACTTTTTTCGCCCACTTGTCGTACGGTGTATTTCGGCGATTCCAGAAGAGCGACCCGTTCCTTTAATTCGTTAAAATCAATATTAAAACAGGTCTTTGAACTTATTGAAGCGCCCTCTGTCTTAAATTCGTACCCCCTAGAGCTTCTTACTTTTTTAGGACGCGATAAAATAATCAGAACGGCGGAAATCAAAATTGGGGTTGCTGTCATAATCAATCCCACGGAAGTTGGAATTCCTGTTGTTATTGTTACCGCCAAAAATATTGCGGACATCAAAACCGCCCACAATATTATCAGTTTTCTTGTTTGTTTGGTAGTAATCTTTAACATATCAACCGAAAAGACTTCCACTCGCGGCACCCACGGCGCATCTCAGCGCCAAGTCATCCACTCCGACCTCATCCTCTGTGCCCTCCAGAGCTGCGGTTGCCGATTCATCTACCATGTCCCCGAGACACCCTCCGATAGCAGCACCAGCAAGGGCACCACCGGGACCTCCTGTTGCCCCTACAAGTGTGAATAACCCAGCAACTCCAGCACCAAGTAGTTGACCAACTGCCTCTTCACGCGAAGCTAAACCCAGGGGGTCGGAGTAGTTGATGGGGTCGTTCCCGGCGAAGGTGTACCGGTTGGCGTTCGCCGGGTCCAGGGGCGCGTCGAGGGTGTCGCGTTGGGTGAAGCGTCCGGTGCCCACGGAGTACCACCGGTACCCGAACTTCACCCAGTTCGTGGACCGGTCGTGGATACCACCCTTGAACTGGAACGGGTTCACCGGGTCTCCCTCACCGTTCTCGTCGTTCAGCGCCGGCACCCCGTACGGGTCGTAGTCGTAGGCGAAGAAGGAAGCATTGGTTATTTTCTGTAATCCAGATGTTCTTGCCTTAAGTATTAGGTGAACTTAAATTTCAACTTCGAGGATTGGTTAAATCATGACGCTTTGTTTTCTTGCCATGTTTTTTTATAACGAAAACGATTATAAACATCAAATACACTCCGAAGAAAATATAGAGTGATATTTCGTGAAACAGTCCGTATGACCTCCACGGGGGCTCACCTGATGTGGCCATCGAAAATAAAATTGCGCATGCCGCCCCGGAGACAAACCCTAAAACCAAGTAAGCCCCCAGGGCAATAAGCTGATAGAATCTACTTCTATTAGTCTGCAACATGTTTGCCCCCACCGCCGCGAATTGCTTTTCCAGCCACCATACCCAGCTTGCCAGCGCCTCCAGAGGCACCACCAAGCAGGGCACCTTCCATGCAACCGTTTGCCGCGTCTTCGCCGTCGAGCCAGGACCCTCCTGCCCCGCCCAGGCAGCCTGCAATTGCACCGCCCACTACGGGGCTCAAAACGCCGTCCAACGCTCCACCAACAGCGGCCCCAGCAACAGCGGAAAAAATATCACCCTTTGTGACTTCCATCCCCAGGGGGTCGGAGTAGTTGATGGGGTCGTTCCCGGCGAAGGTGTACCGGTTGGCGTTCGCCGGGTCCAGGGGCGCGTCGAGGGTGTCGCGTTGGGTGAAGCGTCCGGTGCCCACGGAGTACCACCGGTACCCGAACTTCACCCAGTTCGTGGACCGGTCGTGGATACCACCCTTGAACTGGAACGGGTTCACCGGGTCTCCCTCACCGTTCTCGTCGTTCAGCGCCGGCACCCCGTACGGGTCGTAGTCGTAGGCGAAGGTGGTGGAGTCCTGGTTGGTGACCAACGCTTCCGGGTTCCCGATCCCGTCGTAGACGTAGAGGCTCTGCACGCCCTCGGCGGTGCGCAGCATCAGCGGCTGCCCGGTCACCGGGTCGTTCTCCAGGTGAGCGGTCTTCCCGTTCAAGCTCACCTGCTCGACCACGGGCAGCCCGAACTGGTTGGTGCGCCCGTAGCCGTACTCGTAGTTCCCGCGGGGGGTCTTCTGCTTGATCAGCTCCGACTGGGACCCGCCGGCGTAGGTGTAGGTGAACGTGCCCTGCTCACGGGTGTGGGTCGTCATCTGCCCGGCCGCGTTGTAGGTGAACGTGCCCCCGATGTCCTTGGTCATGTTCCCGGACGCGTCGTAGGCGTACGCGGGGTTGGTGATCTCGTTCGCCGCGTTGAACGTCAGGTTCGTGGCCTGGTAGCCCTCGGTCTTCGCAGAGGTCAGCCGGTTGCCGCGCGCGTCGTAGGTGTAGGTGTAGGTCCTGGGGTCAGTGCCCCCGGTGCGTACGGCCTTGGTGACCTGGCCCTTGGTGTCGTAGGTGAACACCGTGGCCGAGGAATCAACCGCGTCCTTCACCCACTGGATTTTCGCCCGGTCCGAACCCGCCCCGGCAGTGCAACCGCCGGCGGGGGTGGTCCCGGCGGTGTAGCAGTAGGTCTTGTCCTGCACCGTGGTGTTCGTGGTCTCACCGTTGCCGACCTTGGCCACTGTGCGGGAGATCCGCCCGGACTTGTCGTAGTCGGTGTGCTGGTGCGCCGCCCACTTCGTGTGGTCCCCGCCGGGGGTTTCCATCCAGATGTCCGTGCGCCGACCCCGGTCATCGGTGGCCATGTCCGCACGCTTCTTCTGACCACCGGACTCGTACCAGATCGTCGTCGGGGTGCCCGAGGCGTCGAAGTCGTAGGTCGTGGTCCCACGCTTGTCACTGACCGAGGTCAGGTTCGAGGCCTTGTCATAGCCGTAGGTGACTTCCTCCCCGGCTGCGGAGTGCCCGCGCGTGGTCAGCCGCCCCAGCTCGTCGAAACCCATGGTCGTGGTCCCGGACCCGTCCACACGCTTGGTCTGGTGACCGTCCGCGTCGTAGGTGTAGGACACCGCCGGTGTCCCGTCCGAGTAGGACTCCTTGATGACCCGTCCCATCCGGTCGTAGGCGTAGCTGATCTTGTTGCCGCGCCCGTCGGTGATGCTCGCCGTACGCCCCCACACGTCATACGTCAACGCCTGGGCTCCCAGGGTGGTGCCGGTGACCGGGGTGATCTTGGTCAGCTGCTTGTTGCCGTCGTAGGTGTACTTCGTGGAGTTGGTCCCGTTACCCGGAGCCGTCGCGGTGGCCACGGTCCCGTCGGCGTTGTACGTCACCGCAGCCGGTGTCCCACCGGCCTGGGCGGAGGAGAGCATGTTCCCCGCACCGTTGTAGGTGTAGGTGGACTTGTTCCCCGCAGGGTCCGTACCCGCGGTCGGCAGGTACTTCGTGGCCGAGGCCGTGTTCCCGTACTCCAACGAGGACGCCGCCCCGGTCGGTGAGGTGGACTTGGTCAACGACTGGCCCGAATTGGCCCCGAACGTGTTCGTGGTGGTGCCCGCACTGGCCCCGGACCCGGAGGTGGTCGAGGCGATGTCGAAGTCCGCGGTGTAGGACGCGTCCTTGGACCGCCCCACCGGGTCCGACGCCTTGGTGACGTGATCGGAGGCATCCAGGGTGAACGTGGAACGGGGTACCGATCCCACCGGCTGGGACTGGTCCGTGTTCGGGCCCGCCACCAGGGTCTGGGTGTCCGAGGCGTAAGCCAGGCGGGTGACCGCGTTCTGCCCGTCCCCGGCCACCCGACTCAGCGTGGTCAGCCGGTTCGTGTCGTCGTAAGTGAACTCAGTGGTGTGGCCTTCTGGGGAGGTGACCTTGCGGACCTGCCCCTCCACGGACTCGAAGGTGGTGCGCTGACCCTTGGCGTCGGTGAACGCGGTGAGGTTGTTCTTCGCGTCCTTCTCGAACACCACCGCCCGCGTCTCGGTCCCCGAGGTCTGGGAAACCTTCACCTCGCTGGCACTGGTGGTGATCGTCGCCGTGCGCGCCCCGGACGGTCCGGAGGACCCGGTGACCTTGGAGAGCACCCCGTTGGTGTAGGCGTAAGTGGTCTTGTTCCCGTTGCGGTCCGCCACCGAGGTCAGCAGCCCGTCAGCGTTGAACGTGGAGACCTGCGCGGTGGTCCGCGAGGTCAGGGTGTATCCGGAGGAGGTCTTCACCAGGTCAGCCTTCACACCCTTCGGCGGGGTGAACGCCGTACCGGAGGCCGTGAACTTCGCGGAGAACCCGTCCCCACCGGTGTAGAGCATCCCACCGTCCACCGTGGTCAAAGACCCGGAACTGCCCGCGGTGAGCTCAAAGCCCTGCGGCAGCGCAGAAGACTCGGAATGGTTCGGGGACTGCGAGTTGTTCACCAACCCCACCGCCCCCACCCCGGAGACCGGCAACCCGGCAATGGAGAGCATCACGTTGCCGGTTCCCACATCGACCGAGGCGTTCACCGAATCGGTGATGCTCACCGGCAACCGAGTCGCACCCGGACGGGCACCGAGCTTACCGATCGTGGACTGGGCACCCGACGACGCCGCCGGAACCGCAGTCGGTACCATGGCCGCTGCGGCCGGTCCCACACTGGCCAACGCCAACGTGGCCGCCACCGACAGCGCGGTGACCGCCCGTGCCGGGCGGCTGGCCCAGACACGAGCAAAAGATGATCGTGGGGACGATCCTGGACTCTGGAAGGCGCAGGGGGTAGCGCCGTGAAACTGCTCGGACATGGGGGGCTCCCGTCATTGGAAGTAGCAGTGAGCTGAGAGTAGCCCCAGAAAACCCTCCACAGAGCCAAAAGTATGA
>NZ_PHOA01000029.1 GCF_003687455.1 Kocuria tytonicola
CTCGTCCTGCGATGCTCCCGCCCCTGCCCACCCGTTCCGGTCTGCGGCTAGGGTGGCACCATGCTGCTGACCAAGTTCACCCACTCGTGCGTGCGCCTGGAGAAGGACGGCGCGGTGCTGGTGCTCGACCCCGGGACGTTCTCGGAGGTCGAGGAGGCCCTGGACGGTGTGGACACCGTGCTCGTCACGCACGTTCACCCGGACCACTGCGACGTCGAACGGCTTGGCGCAGTGCTGCGCGCCCGTCCGGAGGTCCAGGTCCACGCACCCGAGGCGGTGGGCGCGGAGCTCGTTGAGCGCGTGGTCCGCCCGCAGCGGCTGCACACCGTGGTGGCGGACTCCGAGTTCACGGCGGGGCCGTTCCACGTGCGGACGTACGGCGGTCAGCACGCGCTCATCCACCCGCTGATCCCCACGGTGGCCAACGTGGGCTACGTGGTGGACGACGCCGTGTTCCACCCGGGCGACTCGTTCACCGTGCCCCACGGGCTGACCGTCCCCACCGTGCTGGTCCCGCTGCACGCGCCGTGGTCCAAGATGGCGGAGGTCATCGACTTCATCGTGGCCACGCGTGCCACCCGGGTGCACCAGATCCACGACGCCCTGCTCTCCGAGACGGGGTTGCAGGTGGTCGAGAAGCAGGTGGCCCACTTCGCAGGCGTCTACGGCACCGAGTACCAGCACCTGGCACCCCGCGAGAGCGTGGAGCTCCCCGCGGTCTGAGCGCAGCCCGCGGCCGGAGCGCACGGCGCCGCGGCACGTCCCCTCGGGGCACGCACTGCGCACGACCACACGGGTGCGGGAACCGCCCGCGCCCCTCCCACCGAAAGGACCCGTCATGAGTTCAGTGTTCACCAGGATCATCGAGGGCGAGCTGCCCGGGCGCTTCGTCTGGGCGGACGAGCAGTGCGTGGGCTTCCTGTCCATCCAGCCGCTCGCGCAGGGGCACGTGCTCGTGGTTCCCCGCCAGGAGGTCGACGCGTGGGTGGACCTGCCCGTTGAGCTCGCCCAGCACCTGATGACCGTCTCCCAGAGCATCGGCAGGGCCGTGGACGCCGCGTTCCAGCCGAAACGGGTGGGGCTGATGATCCAGGGCTTCGAGGTGCCGCACACGCACCTGCACGTGTGGCCCACCAACTCCATCGAGGAGTTCGACTTCGCGAACGTGGGCCAGGACCCGGAGCCCGCGGTCATGGAGGAGTCCGCCCGCCGGATCCGTGAGGCGCTGCGAGCCCAGGGCCACCAGGCCGAGGTGCCGCAGCAGGACTGAGCAGCCGACGGTGGCGGGCGGCAACGCCCCTGAGCGCTCCCGGGACGGGAAGCCAGGGGGCGCCCGCCACCGGCCGCCTCAGCCGAGGTCGCGCAGCTGCTTGCGGATCCGCTTCTCGGAGACCGTGTGCGCGGTCCCGAGCTCCTGGGCGAAGAACGAGATCCTCAGCTCCTCCAGATCCCACCGCACGGCCGCGAGTCCCGCGGGCACGGGGGCGTTGGCCGGCACGGCGTCCCGCGCCGCGCGGTACGCGGCCTCGAGGTCGTGGACGGTCTGCATGGCCACGGCGTCGCGCTGCAGGTGCCCGGAGAGCTTGTCCAGCCGCGCGTTCACACCGGCCAGGTAGCGGGGCAGGTGCTGCAGCGCTTCCCACCCCGTGCGGGCCACGAAGCCCGGGTGCACCAGGCGGTCCACCTGCTCGGACATGTCCGTGAAGGCCGGGACGGCACCGAGCGAGCCGGGCTTCCTGAGCCGCTTGCGCACGGTGTTCGCCTCGGTGAGCGTGGTGGTCACCAGGGCGCTGACCGCGAAGACCGTGTCGATCAGCTCCGCTCGCACGTGCTCGGCGAGCGCCTGGAACCGCTCCCGGGTGAAGGGCGGCTCGTGGGGGACCAGGCGGTCCACCGCGGCCACGGTGCAGTCGTGGATCAGCGCTTCCACCGAGCCGTGGGGGTTCTGGGTGAAGATCAACCGCTCCTTCTGGCTCAGGTGCTCCACCACGTAGCGGTGCACCGAGGGCAGCACGTGCTGCAGCAGGGCGATCACGCCGTCCCGCTGGGCCACACGCTGCTCCTCGGGCGAGCTGAGGATCCGCAGGTCCACGCGCGGGATGTCCGTGCCGCCGGGTTGTGCGGGCGGGACCGCCACGAGCGTGGGGTGGCCGGTGACCGTCTGCCCGGCCACCACCGTCTCCACGCTGCGGGGCGGGTCCGGCTCGGGCCACGCCGTGAGTCCGGTGCGCTCCAGCGACGCCGCGGGACGGGAGTCCTGCGCCGCGGCACCGCCCCGGCCCGGGCGGCGTCGCCCGCGTCCGTTCCCTCCGGTCGGCCCACCGTGCGGGCCGCCCGCGTCGGTGCCCGGCGTGGCGGCATCCGCGGACGGTGCCCGTGCGGCGTCGTAGAGCTGTGCGGCGGCACCGCCGAGGGACTGCGCGAGGGCCTCGCGGATCTGCGGACGCAGCCGGTGCTTGAGCTCCGTGAGGTCCTCACCGCGCCCGAGCACCCGGTTGCGGGAGTCGCGCACCTCGAAGCGCATGCGCAGGTGGGTGGGCAGGGACTCCGGGTGGAAGTCCTCGGCGCGCACGGTGTGCCCGCGCATCCGCTGCAGCACCGTGGCCAGCGACGGGAGCAGGGGGTCCCGCGCGGGGTCGAACTCCTCGCCCAGGCGCGCCACGGCGGCAGCCGCGGTATCCGGAGCGGGCACGAAGTTGCGGCGCACGGCCTTGGGCAGGGACTTGATGAGCGCGGTCACGAGCTCCACCCGCAGCCCGGGGATGTGCCACGCGAACTGCGCGGGCTCCAGCCGGTCCAGGAAGAGGACGGGCACGCGCACGGTGACGCCGTCCGCGGTGTCCGCGCCGGGGGCGAACTCGTAGTCCAGGTCCAGGGACAGCTCCCCGTCCGCGGACGGCACGGTCCACGCGCGCGGGAAGGAGTCCGTGTCCAGAGCGGGTGCCTCGGGGGCGATCAGGTCCTCGGGCGTGAGGTCCAGCAGGTGCTCGTCCCGCTGCCGGGCCGTCTTCCACCACGCGTCGAAGTGCCGTTGGGAGACCACGGACTCCGGGACGCGGGCGTCGTAGAAGTCGAAGACCACCTGGTCGTCCACCCGCAGGTCCTTGCGGCGCATGCGGTTCTCCAGCTCGGCCACGTGCTGCAGCGCCTTGCGGTTGCGCTTCACGAAGCTGTGGCGGGTGGCCCAGTCGCCCTCCACGAGGGCGTGGCGGATGAACAGCTCGCGGGAGAGCTGCGGGTCCACCGAGGAGAACAGCACGGGCCGCTCGCTCACCAGCGGCAGGCCGTACAGGGTGACCTTCTCCGAGGCCATCACGGCGCCGCGCGAGCGGGACCAGTGCGGCTCCGACCAGCTGCGCTTGACGAGCTGCGGGGCCAGCTCCTCGGCCCACTCGGGCTGGATGGCCGCGTTCGTGCGCGCCCACAGCCGGGAGGTCTCCACGAGCTCCGCGGAGACGATCCAGTCCGGCGCCTTCTTGAACAGGGCCGAGCCGGGGAAGATCGCGAACCGGGTGCCGCGCGCGCCGCGGTACTCCCGCGTGCGCTCGTCCCGCACGCCGATGTTGCTCAGCAGTCCGGAGAGCAGGGACTTGTGCACGGCGTCCTGGTGCGCGGCCACGTCGATCTCCCGGGAGGACCCGGCGTCGATGCCCACCTGGCGTGCGATCTGGCGCAGCTGCGCGTAGAGGTCCTGCCACTCCCGGATGCGCAGGAAGTTCAGGAACTCCCGCTTGCACAGCTTGCGGAACTGCGAGGAGGACAGTTCCGTCTGCTGCTCCTGGAGGTACTGCCACAGCAGCCCGTAGGAGAGGAAGTCCGAGGTCTTGTCCTTGAACCGAGCGTGGAACTCGTCCGCGGCCTGCCGCTTCTCGAGCGGCCGCTCGCGGGGGTCCTGCACCGTCAGCGCCGCGGTGAGCACGAGCACCTCGCGCACGCACCCGCGCCGCTGGGCCTCCACGACCATCCGCCCCAGCCGGGGGTCCACCGGCAGGGCGGCCAGGATCTCGCCCGTGCGGGTGAGCGGCCCTCGACGGCGCTCACCGCCCCGGCCGCGACGGGCGCGACGACGCCCCCGGGAACCCCCCGCGCCCCGGGAGCCCGGCGCGGCGTCGTCGTCCTCGTGCGGGTCCCCGGAACCGCGCAGCGCACCGAGCTCGCGCAGCAGCACCACGCCGTCCTTGACCGCGCGGGAGTCCGGCTTCTGGACGAACGGGAAGGACATCACGTCCGACGGGTCCGCGACCACGCCCACGGAGATCATCTGCAGGATCACGGCCGCGAGGTTGGTGCGCAGGATCTCCGGGTCCGTGAACTCCGGGCGGGACTCGAAGTCCTCCTCCGAG
Source organism: Kocuria tytonicola (assembly GCF_003687455.1). GTDB lineage: Bacteria > Actinomycetota > Actinomycetes > Actinomycetales > Micrococcaceae > Kocuria > Kocuria tytonicola. The sequence continues at coordinate 4,344 of NZ_PHOA01000029.1, forward strand.
TACAGCCGGATGCACACGCCGTCGGACACGCGCCCGCAGCGGCCCGCGCGCTGGCGGGCCGAGGCCTGCGAGATCCGCTCGATGGGCAGCCGCTGCACCTTGGTGCGTGCCGAGTAGCGGGAGATCCGCGCGGTGCCGGGATCGACCACGTACTTGATGCCGGGCACGGTCAGGGAGGTCTCTGCCACGTTGGTGGCCAGCACGATCCGGCGCTGGGGGGAGGAGGAGAACACCCGGTTCTGCTCCGCCATGGACAGCCGTCCGAACAGCGGAAGGATCTGGGTCCCCGCGAGGGAGCGGTGGGAGTCGATGACCCTCTGCAGGGCGTCCTGCGCGTCGCGGATCTCGCGCTCGCCCGCGAAGAACACGAGGATGTCCCCGCGGGGCTCGCGGGAGAGCTCCACCACGGCGTCGCACACGGCGTCGATGGGATCGCGGTCCTCGTCCGCGAGCCCGTCACCCGTCTCGTCCTCGTCCTCGCCGCTGCGGTCCTGGGTGAGCGGCCGGTAGCGGACCTCCACGGGATAGGTGCGCCCGGAGACCTCGATGATCGGGGCCGGCTCCGGCTCGGCCTCCGGGTGCTCGGGGTCCTCGTGCGCGAAGTGCTCCGCGAAGCGCTGTGGGTCGATGGTCGCCGAGGTGATGATCACCTTCAGGTCCGGGCGCTGGGGGAGCAGCTGCCGCAGGTACCCGAGCAGGAAGTCGATGTTGAGGGAGCGCTCGTGGGCCTCGTCGATGATGATCGCGTTGTAGCGGGAGAGCTGCGGGTCGTGGCTGATCTCGGCCAGCATGATGCCGTCCGTCATGAGCTTGACCTTGGAGTCCCGGCCCACCTCGGACGTGAACCGCACCTGGTAGCCCACGGTGGAGCCCACGCGCTCACCGAGCTCGTGGGCGATCCGCTCCGCCACCGAGCGCGCCGCGATCCTGCGGGGCTGCGTGTGGCCGATCAGCCCACCCTCTCCGAGGCCCAGCTCGAGGCACATCTTGGGCAGCTGGGTGGTCTTTCCCGAGCCGGTCTCACCGGCGACGACGACGACCTGGTGGTCCCGGATGGCCGCCATGATGTCCTCCCGGCGTGCGCTCACGGGGAGGTTGTCCGGGTACACGATGCGGGGTGCGGTGAGGGGCTCAGTCATGACAACCCACAAGTCTACGGGCCGCCCCCAACACGGCGGATCCACAGGGCCGGACCCGCGTGACACGCGGGATTGTCCCTACATGTGAGCTGCGTCTCATTTTCGACCGATCGGCAGGTAATATCCACTCATCATTGATCCGTGATGGAAGGAAACACCAGAAATGAAGCGTCTACTGCCGGTCGCCGCCGCGGCCACCACGGCCGCCCTGCTGCTCACCGGATGCGGCTCCGGCGGCGAGGAGAAGTCCGCCGAGGCCAAGAAGGCCACCGTGGGCATCTCCCAGTTCGTGGAGCACCCCTCGCTCGACGCCGCGCGGGAGGGCTTCGTGCAGGCCCTCAAGGACGGCGGCTACACGGAGGGGGACAACCTCACCCTGGACGTGCAGAACGCCTCGGGTGACCAGGCCACCGCCACCAACATCGCCTCCAACTTCGCGTCCTCGCAGGACGACCTGGTCCTGGGCATCGCCACCCCGTCCGCGCAGTCCCTCGCGCAGGCCGTGACGGACAAGCCCGTGCTCTTCACCGCCGTGACGGACCCGGTGGACGCCGGTCTCGTGAACTCCAACGACGCCCCGGGCGGCAACGTCACCGGCACCACGGACATGAACCCCGTGACGGAGCAGATCAAGCTCGTGAAGCAGCTCAAGCCCGGCGCCAAGTCCGTGGGCATCATCTACAGCTCGGGTGAGACGAACTCCCAGATCCAGGTGGAGGAGGCCAAGAAGGCCGCCCAGGCGGAGGGACTGAAGGTCGAGGAGAAGACCGTGACCACCACCGCGGAGGTGGCCCAGGCCGCGGAGTCCTTCACCACGGACGCCATCTACGTCCCCACCGACAACAAGGTGGTGGCCGGTCTCGAGGCCGTGATCTCCGCCGCGGAGGCCAAGAAGATCCCGCTCATTGCAGGGGAGGGCGACTCCGTGGAGCGCGGTGCGCTGGCCACCGAGGGCATCAACTACAAGGACCTCGGCAAACAGACCGGTGAGATGGCGGTGCGCATCCTCAAGGACGGTGCGAAGCCCGGTGAGATGGCCGTGGAGGCGCAGAAGGAGACCAAGCTCGTCGTCAACGCCAAGGCCGCCAAGGCCATGGGCGTGGAGATCCCGCAGAGCCTGCGGGACAAGGCCGACCAGGTCATCGAGTAGATCCGGTGATTGCTGGAATCGAGCTCGGGCTGATCTACGCCGTGATGGCCCTGGGGGTGTACCTCACGTTCCGTGTGCTGGACTTCCCGGACCTCACGGTGGACCAGTCCTTCACGAGCGGTGCGGCCTCCGCGGCCATGGTGATCCTGCACGGGGGCAGCCCGTGGATCGCCACCGTGGTGGGTTTCGTGGTGGGCGGCCTCGCCGGGCTCATCACGGCACTGCTGCACACGAAGGCGCGGATCAACGGGCTGCTCGCGGGCATCCTGACCATGACCGCGCTGTACTCCGTCAACCTGCGGGTGATGGGCGGTAAGGCGAACCTCGCCCTGCTGCGGGAGGACACCGTGTTCACCCCGCTGCGGGAGGCCGGTCTGCAGGGCACCGTCACGGGGGTGCTGCTCCTGCTCGCGGGCGTGGTGCTCGTGAAGCTGGTGCTGGACTGGTTCCTCTACACGGACGCCGGGCTGGCCATGCAGGCCACGGGCGACAACCCGGACATGATCCGCTCCTTCGGCGTGAACACGGACGGCCAGAAGATCCTCGGACTGTGCCTGTCCAACGCGCTCGTGGGACTCTCGGGTGCGCTGATCGCGCAGTACCAGGGCTTCGCGGACATCGGCATGGGCATCGGCATGATCGTGGTGGGCCTCGCCTCGGTGATCCTGGGCCAGGGCATCTTCGGCTCGCGCACCGTGGTGGTGGCCACGCTCGCGGTGATCCTGGGCTCGGTGCTGTACCGGCTCGTCATCACCGTGGCGCTGCAGGCGGGGCTGAACCCGTCGGACATGAAGCTGATCTCCGCCGTGCTCGTGGTGCTGGCCCTCGTGCTGCCGCAGCTGTCGGTGTTCAAGCGCTGGAAGCGGCGTCGCACGCTGAGGGCGGCACAGGAGGTGCAGGCGGACGTCTCGTCCTCCACCGAGCACCCCGTGACCGCCGCGATTGCGGTGCCGTCCGCGCGAAGGAGAGCGTGATCGCATGCTGAGTGTGCACGACGTCCGCAAGACGTTCTTCGCGGGCACGGTCAACGAGCGCGTGGCTCTCAACGGCGTGAGCCTCACGGTCGACGAGGGGGACTTCGTCACGGTCATCGGCTCCAACGGCGCGGGCAAGTCCACGCTGCTGAACACGGTGTCCGGGACCATCATCCCGGACAGCGGCGAGATCCGGGTGGGGGAGCGCGATGTCACCCGCCTGCCGGAGCACCGCAAGGCCAGGTGGATCTCACGGGTCTTCCAGGACCCCATGAAGGGATCCTCGCCCACGCTGACCATCGAGCAGAACATGGCCATCGCCCAGCGCCGCGGCCGCTCCCGAGGGCTGTCCCGCGGTGTGACCCGGGCCCGCCGGCAGGAGTTCACCGAGGAGCTCAAGACCCTGGAGCTGGGGCTCGAGAACCGGCTGGGCGCCAAGGTGGGCCTGCTCTCGGGCGGCCAGCGCCAGGCCCTGTCCCTGCTCATGGCCACGTTCTCCGCGCCGGAGATCCTGCTGCTGGACGAGCACACGGCCGCCCTGGACCCCCAGCGCGCGCACCACGTCACGGAGATCACCGAGCGGATCGTGAACGAGCGGAACCTCACCACGCTCATGGTCACGCACAACATGGAGCAGGCGCTGCGCCTGGGCAACCGGCTGATCATGATGCACGAGGGCCGGATCCTCTTCGAGCTGGACGCCGAGCAGAAGGCGGAGGCCACGGTGGCGGACCTGCTGGCGGAGTTCCGCAAGCTGCAGACGGTCGCGGGCGAACCCGCACTGGATGACGCTACGCTTCTGGAAACAGCTCGCAGCGCCGAGCCGGTGGCCGATCCCTCCCGGGGCGTGACCGGCGGCGCATCCACGGGTGGCTCCTCCGCCGCGGGGGTGGCACCGGAAGGTCAGTGATCACCGTGAACCAGCCCCGCCGCAGACAGCGCACCACCACGGTCGTCTCTGCGGTGGGGCTGGTCCTGCTCTTCGTGTGCTGCTTCTCCCTGCCGGAGGGGCTCGTGGCGCTCTCGCAGGCGGCGGCGGACCACGGGGGCCAGCCCCTCACGGAGCGGGGCTGGGTCATGGTGGTCGTGGGCTTCGGCACCCTCCTGGTGGGTGGTGTGCTCACCATCGTGGCAGTGGTGCTGCGCCGAACGGCCCCGCCCCAGCCGGTCGCGGAGGACGAGCTGCTCGAGGAGCAGTACGGGACGGGTTCCGTGGTCAACGAGTACGACCCGCTCCAGCTGAACCCCAACTACCGGATCCGTGAGCAGCGTCGCGGTCGGCGCTGACGTCCGGGGATCCACGCACCGAGCGGGGGGCGCAGCGCTCGCCCGCACGCACCACGGGCCGGGGCGCCGCACGCACCGAAGAGGCGCGCGGCATGCGCAGGGGGAGTCGTCCCGCCCGTGAACGGGCGGCAGGTACGACAACGGCCCCGGGGTCACCGGGGCCGTTGAGAAACTGCGTGCCCGCGATAGGACTCGAACCTACGGCCTTCTGCTCCGGAGGCAGACGCTCTATCCACTGAGCTACGCGGGCGGGCCGTGCTGCGGTCCGGAGAAGTCCGGCGCGCAACGACAACTCGACGATACTACCAGGTCCGGGTGGGCACCAATCCCCTCGCGTGGGAGCGGGGGAGCGCGCCCCGCTACACTGGCACGGTGACTCCTGAAGAACTTTCCACAGCCGTGTCCGCATGCCTGCAGGACGCCGTGGCCGCCGGTGAACTCACCGCGGTGGACGGCGTCGAGCTCCCGCAGGCCAGGGTGGAGCGACCCAAGAACCGTGAGCACGGGGACTGGGCCACCACGGTGGCCATGCAGGTGGCCAAGAAGGTGGGGCGGCCCCCGCGTGAGGTGGCCCAGATCCTCTCCCAGCGGCTGTCCGAGGTGCCGGGGGTCAAGTCCGTGGACATCGCGGGCCCGGGGTTCCTGAACATCACGCTGGACGCCGCCGCGGCCGGTGAGCTCGCCCAGTCGATCGTGGCGCAGGGAAGCGCCTTCGGCACCGCCGACGCGCTCGCGGGCACCACCATCAACCTGGAGTTCGTCTCCGCCAACCCCACGGGCCCCATCCACCTGGGCGGCACCCGCTGGGCCGCGGTGGGGGACTCGCTGGCCCGCGTGCTGAGCGCGCAGGGCGCGGACGTGGTGCGCGAATACTACTTCAACGACCACGGCACCCAGATCGACCGCTTCGCCCGCTCCCTGCTGGCCCGCGCCCGCCAGGAGGCGGCCCCGGAGGACGGCTACGGCGGGCAGTACATCTCCGAGATCGCCGACCAGGTGCTCGCACAGCACCCGGACGCGCTGCAGTCGGAGGACCCGCAGGAGGTCTTCCGGGCGGCGGGCGTTGAGCTGATGTTCGAGCAGATCAAGTCCTCGCTGCACGAGTTCGGGGTGGACTTCGACGTCTTCTTCCACGAGAACTCGCTGTTCGAGGGCGGGCAGGTGGAGACCCTCCTGGAGCAGCTGCGCTCCTCGGACTCCCTCTACTTCGAGGACGGCGCGTGGTGGCTGCGCTCCACGGACCACGGGGACGACAAGGACCGCGTGGTCATCAAGTCGGACGGCAACGCCGCCTACATCGCGGGTGACATCGCCTACTTCAAGAACAAGCGGGACCGCGGCGCGGACCTCTGCATCTACATGCTGGGCGCGGACCACCACGGCTACGTGGCCCGGCTCAAGGCCGCCGCGGCCGCCCTGGGGGACTCCCCGGAGGCCGTGGAGGTGCTGATCGGGCAGATGGTCAACCTCGTGAAGGACGGCACCGCGGTGCGGATGTCCAAGCGCGCCGGCACCGTGGTGACCATGGAGGACCTCGTGGAGGTCGTGGGCGTGGACGCCGCGCGCTACTCGCTCACGCGCTACTCGGTGGACTCGAACATCGACATCGACCTGGACGTGCTCACCCGCCGCTCCAACGAGAACCCCGTGTTCTACGTCCAGTACGCGCACGCCCGCACGTGCGCCGTCGCCCGCAACGCCGAGGCCGCGGGCGTCCGCCGCACGGCCGAGGACGGCCCCCCGCAGTTCGACGCCGCCCTGCTCGAGCACGCGCGCGAGGCGGACCTGCTGGCCGCGCTCGGGCAGTACCCCTCCGTGGTGGCCCAGGCGGCGTCGTTCCGTGAGCCGCACCGCGTGGCGCGCCACCTCGAGGCCCTCGCGGGCGCCTACCACCGCTGGTACGACGCGTGCCGCGTGACCCCGCAGGGTGACGCACCGGTGGAGCTCGTGCACCACACCCGGCTGTGGCTCAACGACGCCGTGCGGCAGGTGCTGGCCAACGGGCTGGACCTGCTGGGCGTCTCCGCACCCGAGAGGATGTGATCCGGTGAGCGAGACGAGCACCGAGCACCCCCTGGCCCCGGCGTGGCTGCGGGCGCCCGAGGACCCCGCCGCGCTCGACCCTGCGGTCTTCACGTCCCAGTACGCCCGGGACGCGGCCGGGTGCGTCACCGTGGACTCCGTGCCCGTCACGGAGCTCGCCGAGCGCTTCGGCTCCCCGAGCTACGTGGTCTCCGAGGCCACGTTCCGCGCGCGGGCCCGCTCCTTCCGCGAGGCCTTCGAGGTCGCGCTGCGTCCACTGGGCGTGGACGTGGCCGTGTACTACGCCTCCAAGGCGCTGCTGAACACCGCGGTGGCGGGGTGGGCCGTGGCCGAGGGACTGAACGTCGACACCGCGTCCGGTGGTGAGCTGGCCGTGGCCCTCGCCGCCGGAGTGCCCGGGGAGCGGATCGCGCTGCACGGCAACAACAAGTCCGCCGAGGAGCTCTTCCTGGCCCTGCGCTCGGGCGTGGGCCGGATCGTGGTGGACTCGCTCGCCGAGATCGAGCTGCTGGCCGGGCTCGCCCGCGAGCACGGCCTGCGGGCCCCGGTGATGATCCGGGTGACCCCGGGTGTGCACGCCTCGACGCACGAGTTCATCGCCACCGCCCACGAGGATCAGAAGTTCGGGCTCTCGCTGACCCCGGCGGCCGACGGCGAGGACTCGCCCGCGCTGCAGGCCGTGGCGGCGTGCCTCGACGCCGCGAACGCGCTCGAGCTGCGCGGGCTGCACTGCCACATCGGCTCCCAGATCTTCGCCGCCGAGGGCTTCGGCCAGGCGGCCCAGCGTGTCCTGGAGCTGCGGGAGACCGTGGCGCGGCGGTGGGAGCTCGTGCTGCCCGAGATCGACCTGGGCGGGGGCCACGGCGTCGCCTACACCGCGGCGGACTCCCCGCGCGACGTCGCGGCGATCGCCGCAGACCTCGCGCCCCTGCTCGCGGCCGCCTTCGAGGCCTCCGAGCTGCCCGTGCCCCACCTGTCCTTCGAACCGGGCCGCTTCATCGCGGGCCCCTCCGGGTGCACCGTCTACACCGTGGGCACCGTCAAGACCGTCACCGTGAGCCCCGGCGTGCAGCGCCGCTACGTCTCGGTGGACGGCGGCATGAGCGACAACGCCCGCCCGGTGCTCTACGACGCCGACTACACCGCCGTGCTCGCCAACCGGGTCTCCGAGGTGGCCCCGGTGCTCTCCCGCGTGGTGGGCAAGCACTGCGAGTCCGGGGACGTGGTGGTCAAGGACGTGTACCTGCCCGGTGACGTCCGCGCCGGGGACCTCCTGGTGGTGCCCGTGACCGGCGCGTACTGCTGGTCGCTCGCGAGCAACTACAACTGGCTCCCGCGGCCCGGCATCGTGGCGGTGGACCCCTCGGGCCGCGCGCACGAGATCGTGCGCCGCGAGAGCGTCACGGACCTGCTCGCCCGTGACACCGGTGCACCACGACCCTGACCCCACGATCCCGGCGCACAACTGCGCACCACCGCAGCCGAAGGAGCACCGCACCATGAACACCGCACCCGCGAGCGAGACCCCTGTCCTGAGAGTCGGTCTGCTGGGCGCCGGGACCGTGGGGTCCCAGGTGGCCCACGTGCTCCTCACCCGCGCGGAGGAGCTCGCCCTGCGCACCGGCGTGCGCCTGGAGCTGTCCGGGATCGCCGTGCGGGACGTGCACGCCACGCGGGACGTCGAGCTCCCCCCACAGCTGCTCACCACGGACGCGGACGCCGTGATCGACGGCGCCGACGTCGTCGTGGAGCTGACCGGCGGCATCGAGCCCACCCGCACGCGTGTGCTGCGGGCCCTGGGTGCCGGGAAGTCCGTGATCACGGGCAACAAGGCGCTGCTCGCGGAGTCCGGGCGGCAGCTGCAGGACGCCGCCGCGGCGTCGGGCGCGCAGCTGTCCTACGAAGCGGCGGTGGCCGGGGCCATCCCGATCGTGCGCCCCATGCGGGACTCGCTCGCGGGCGACCGCGTGGAGCGGTTCCTGGGCATCATGAACGGCACCACCAACTTCGTGCTGGACCAGATGGACTCCACCGGCGCCGCGTTCGACGACGCCCTCGCCGAGGCCCAGCGCCTGGGCTACGCGGAGGCGGACCCCACCGCGGACGTCGAGGGTCACGACGCCGCAGCCAAGACCGCGGTGCTCGCGTCCCTCGCGTTCCACTCCAGCTACACGATCACGGACGTGCACTGTGAGGGCATCGCCGGTATGACCGCCGAGGACGTGGCGGCCGCGAAGGAGGCCGGCTACGTGATCAAGCTGCTCTCCGTGGGGGAGCGCTGCGGGGACGGGGTCAACCTGCGGGTCAACCCGGTGATGATTCCGCGCGAGCACGTGCTCGGCGGCGTGCGCGGAGCGTACAACGCGGTGTTCGTGGAGGCCGCCGCCGCGGGCTCCCTCATGTTCTACGGCCAGGGCGCCGGCGGGGAGCCCACGGCGTCCGCGGTGCTGGGAGACCTCGTCTCTGCGGCCCGGGCCATCGCACTGGGCGCCCAGGGCATCCCGCTGGCCGACTACGCGGCACTGCCCGCCGTGAGCATGGACGACGTCACCACGAAGCTCGCCGTCACCCTGGCCGTGTCCGACCGGCTGGGCGTCCTGGCGCGGCTCGCCCAGGTCTTCGCGGACCACGGGGTCTCCATCTCCACGATGCAGCAGACCGAGGACCCGCGCACCACCGAGACCTCCCTGCTGCGCCTGGTCACCCACACGGGGCGCCACGCGGACCTGATGGCCACCGTGGCGGCCCTGCGGGGTCTGCCGGTGGTCCGGGACGTGGTCTCCGTGACCCCCGTGGAGTCCGGCGAGGGCGCCCACGCGGGGGCCGGGGACTGACCCGCGGGCCGGGAGCGGGCGACGTCGTCCCTCCCGGCGCCCGCGCGGGCCGGGCGCCCCTGCCGGGGCGGGCACACGACACACGAACACTCGATCCGAGGAGCACACGGCATGGCACACGTTTGGCAGGGCGTCATCAACGAGTACAGGGACCGGCTGCCCGTGACGGAGCAGACCGAGGTGGTCACCATGGGCGAGGGCGGCACGCCGCTGATCCGCGCCCGGGCGCTGTCCGAGCTCACGGGGTCCACGGTCTGGCTCAAGTTCGAGGGCATGAACCCCACGGGCTCGTTCAAGGACCGCGGCATGACCATGGCCATCACCAAGGCCAAGGAGGCCGGGGCCCAGGCCGTGGTGTGCGCCTCCACGGGCAACACCTCCGCCTCGGCCGCCGCGTACGCGAAGCAGGCGGGCATGCGCAGCGCGGTGCTCGTGCCGGAGGGCAAGATCTCCCTGGGGAAGATGTCCCAGGCGGTGGCCCACGGCGCGGACATCATCCAGATCGACGGGAACTTCGACAACTGCCTGGAGGTGGCGCGCAAGCTCTCGGAGTCCTACCCGGTGTTCCTGGTGAACTCGGTGAACCCGTACCGCATCGAGGGGCAGAAGACCGCGGCCTTCGAGGTGGTGGACACCCTGGGCGACGCCCCGGACATCCACGTGCTGCCCGTGGGCAACGCCGGGAACATCACGGCGTACTGGAAGGGCTACCGCGAGTACGCCCAGGACCCCCCCGCCACTTCGGGGGAGATCCTGCCCGCTGTCGCCACGCACACCCCGGCCATGTGGGGCTTCCAGGCCGAGGGCGCTGCGCCCCTCGTGCTGGGCCACCCCGTGACCGAGCCCGAGACCATTGCCACGGCCATCCGGATCGGCAACCCCGCGTCCTGGGACACCGCCGTGGCCGCGCGGGACGAGTCCGGCGGGCTCATCGACTCCGTGTCGGACGACGAGATCCTCGCGGCCCACCGGTGGCTGTCCTCCCGGGAGGGCGTGTTCGTGGAGCCGGGCTCCGCCGCGAGCGTGGCCGGGCTGCTCCAGAAGGCCCGGGCGGGCGAGGTGCCGGAGGGCAAGACCATCGTCGCGACCGTCACCGGCCACGGCCTGAAGGACCCGCAGTGGGCGGTCAAGGGGGCCGAGGCGGAGGACCCGCACGCCGCTGAGCCCCGCCGGGTGCCGTTCGACGTGGTGCCGGTGGCCGCGGCCCTCGGTCTCGAGTGAGCGGGCGCGCCGTGCACGGGACACCCCCACCGGCTGCGGCACCCGTGGGCACCGCCGTGCGCGTCACGGTCCCCGGTTCCTCGGGCAACGTGGGCCCGGGCTTCGACTCGCTGGGCCTGGCACTGGGCCACTACGACACGCTGCAGGTCACGCGCATCGAGCGCGGCCTGGAGTTCGAGCTCTCCGGGGAGGGCGCGGCGGACGTCCCGCGCACGGCCGAGCACCTGGTGGTCCGCGCCATGCAGGCCGCGTACGACGCCGCGGGGGCCGGTTCCCTGCCCCCCGTGCGGATCACCGCGCGCAACACGATCCCGCACGGCCGCGGCATGGGATCCTCCGCCTCGGCCGTGGTGGCGGGCGTGCTGGCGGGCAACGCCCTGCTGCCCGAGGAGCGGCGCCTGGGCGCGGACGACGTCCTGCAGGTGTGCTCCCGGCTGGAGGGCCACCCGGACAACGTGGCCCCCACGCTGCTGGGCGGGCTGACGGTGAGCTGGGAGGACGGCGGCCGCTTCCACACCGTGCCCGTGCGGGTGCACCCGGACGTGGTGCCCGTGGTGGCCGTGCCGGACTTCGAGGTGGCCACCTCCGTGGCCCGGGGGCTGCTGCCCGGGACCGTGGCCCACCACGACGCCGCGGTCAACGCCGGGCGCGCCGCACTCGTGGTCGCCGCCCTGGGACAGCGCCCCGACCTGCTGCTGGACGCCACCTTCGACCTGCTCCACCAGCCCTACCGCGCGCAGGCCATGGCACCCAGCTGGGAGCTCGTGACCCGCCTGCGCGAGCGCGGTCACGCGGCGCTGATCTCGGGGGCCGGGCCCACGGTGCTCACGCTCGCGAACGGTGCCGAGCGGGCGCGTGCGGCGCAGGAGGCGATCCGGGAGATCACGGGTGGAGCGGCGTCGTCGGCGGGGGTGCACGGGGGAGCGCCTGTGGCGTGGCGCGTCCAGGTCCTCCGGGTTCCGGCCGAGGGTGCTAAAGTGGAGACATCCACGCAATAGGCCCCGGGTTCGCCTCCGCCCCACGGACGGTGCAGCCCCGCAGTTGAGCCCCGTGCGCAGTGATTCACCGCAGGTGTTCGAAGGCGTCGCCTCTCTGCGATCTTCTCCCGTGCAAGACCAGCCACCTCTGTGATGCGGCGCTCCGGTCCCGCGGGGGATCCGGGGGACTTCATTGCCGATCACGCGTGCTCCTCGCGCGTATCACCCGTGGCCCGCCGAGGCGGCCCACACCCACATCGTCGGGTTGCTGGCGATCTGAATGCCGCAGCCCCCATCCGAGTCAGAAGGAACCTTCGTGACAGAATCCACCGCCCCCGAACAGGGAACGGACAACTCCACCGCCCAGAGCACCGGCCTCTCCGGCCTCAAGCTCGCGCAGCTGCAGGCGCTCGCCGGGCAGCTGGGCATCACGGGCGCGCGCCGCATGCGCAAGTCGCTGCTGGTCGAGGCCATCGAGGCGCACCAGCGCGGCGGCGCGGTCGCCGAGCGCGACAAGGCCGTGGAGGAGAAGATCGAGCAGACCGCTCGCAAAGCCTCCCAGCGCCACACCCCCTCCGGCGCGGAGCACTCCGGCGACGACGCCGCCCAGGGATCCGAGGACCGCTCCGGCGACACCTCGGGCGAGAACGAGTCCGGTGAGCAGGGCGCCAAGCGCCAGAGCGGCTCGCGCCGCTCTCGCCGGGCCACCGCGTCCGGCAGCGGTGAGCGACGCAACGAGCAGTCCTCCGAGGACAAGGCGCAGAACGAGTCCGACACGGACACCGCCTCCGGCAACTCCCAGCAGAGCGGCTCCGACTCCGCGGAGGAGCCCAAGGACGGCTCCGGGCGTGGCGGGCGCAACCAGCGTGGCCGCAACAACCGCGGCGAGAAGTCCTCCCAGCAGGAGCAGGACGGCTCGGGCCAGAACGCGCAGAACGGCCGGTCCGGGGAGAACCAGCGGGACAGCAGGCGCGACGAGAAGTCCGAGGGCGGCCGCGGCCGGAACCAGCAGAAGGACAACGGCGGATCCAAGGACTCCCGCGACGGGAGGGACGGTGGCGACAACGGCCAGGAGGGCCAGAACCGCAACGAGCGCCGCAACCGCAACGACCGCGGCAACGACGGCGAGAGCGGTTCACGCCGCAACCGCCGCAACCGCAACCGGAACGACCGCAACGACCGTGGCGAGCGCGGGGACCGCAACGACCGCAACGAGCGGCGCAACCGCCGCAACCGCAACAACGGTCCGGACGTGGACGACGTGGAGATCACCGAGGACGACGTCCTGCTGCCCGTGGCCGGCATCCTGGACGTGCTCGACAACTACGCGTTCGTGCGCACCTCCGGCTACCTGCCGGGCCCTTCGGACGTCTACGTGAGCCTTTCGCAGGTCAAGAAGAACAACCTGCGCAAGGGCGACGCCGTGGTCGGCGCCATCCGCGCCCCCCGCGAGGGGGAGCAGCACAACAGCTCCCGCCAGAAGTTCTCCGCCCTGGTCCAGCTGACCACGGTCAACGGCCGCAAGCCGGAGGAGAACAAGGAGCGGGTGGAGTTCAGCAAGCTCGTGCCGCTGTACCCCCAGGAGCGCCTGTGCCTGGAGACCGATCCCAAGAAGATCGGCCCGCGCGTGGTGGACCTCGTGGCTCCCATCGGCAAGGGCCAGCGCGGCCTGATCGTCTCCCCGCCCAAGGCCGGCAAGACGCTCATGCTGCAGTCGATCGCCAACGCGATCACCACGAACAACCCCGAGGTGCACCTCATGATGGTGCTCGTGGACGAGCGACCCGAAGAGGTCACGGACATGCAGCGCACGGTCAAGGGTGAGGTCATCGCCTCCACCTTCGACCGCCCCGCGGACGACCACACCACGGTGGCCGAGCTCGCGATCGAGCGCGCCAAGCGTCTCGTGGAGATGGGCATGGACGTGGTGGTCCTGCTGGACTCCATGACCCGCCTGGGCCGCGCGTACAACCTCTCGGCCCCCGCCTCCGGTCGCATCCTCTCCGGTGGTGTGGACTCCGCCGCCCTGTACCCGCCCAAGAAGTTCTTCGGTGCCGCGCGCAACATCGAGAACGGCGGCTCGCTCACCATCCTGGCCACCGCGCTCGTGGAGACCGGCTCCAAGATGGACGAGGTCATCTTCGAGGAGTTCAAGGGCACCGGCAACATGGAGCTGCGGCTCTCCCGCCAGCTCGCGGACCGTCGGATCTTCCCCGCCGTGGACGTCAACTCCTCGGGCACCCGACGCGAGGAGAACCTGCTGTCCTCCGAGGAGATCAAGATCATGTGGCGCCTGCGCCGCGTGCTCTCCGGTCTGGAGCAGCAGCAGGCCCTGGAGCTGCTCACGAGCAAGCTGCGGGACACGCAGTCCAACGCGGAGTTCCTGCTGCAGGTCCAGAAGACCACGCTGGCCGGCCACTAGCGGCTCGCGGGCGCCGCCCGGCGCCGCAGCACGTCCACCCGTCGAGAAGGAGAGCATCCCATGTCCGATCCCGTTCAGCCGCTGCTGGACGAGCACGCCCAGCTGCAGCGCGAACTGGCGGACCCCGCCGTGCACGCGGACGCGGGGCGGGCCCGGAAGCTGGGGCGGCGCTACTCGGAACTCAACGGCATCGTGGAGGCGCACCGCCGGGTGGAGCGGCTCTCCGAGGACCTCGAGGCGGCGCGCGAGCTCGGGAGCATGGACCCCGAGCTCGCGGCCGAGGTCGCGCCCCTCGAGGAGGAGCTCGGCACGGCCCGGGAGGCCCTGCGCCGCAAGCTCGTGCCGCGTGACCCGGACGACGGCCGCAACGTGATCCTCGAGGTCAAGGCCGGGGAGGGCGGGGACGAGTCCGCGCTGTTCGCGGGAGACCTGCTGCGCATGTACATGCGCTTCGCCGAGCAGTCCGGGCTCAAGACCGAGATCCTCTCCTCGACCCCCACCGAGCTGGGCGGCTACAAGGACGTCCAGCTCGCGGTCAAGGGCAGCTCCACGGATCCGTCCGAGGGTGCGTGGGCCCGGTTCAAGTACGAGGGCGGGGTGCACCGCGTCCAGCGCGTGCCCGTGACCGAGTCCCAGGGCCGGGTGCACACCTCAGCTGCGGGTGTCCTCGTGTTCCCCGAGGTGGACGAGCCGGACGAGATCGACATCAGCCAGAACGACCTCAAGATCGACGTCTACCGCTCTTCGGGCCCCGGGGGCCAGTCCGTGAACACCACGGACTCGGCGGTGCGCATCACCCACGTGCCCACGGGCATCGTCGTCTCCATGCAGAACGAGAAGTCGCAGCTGCAGAACCGTGAGGCCGCGATGCGCGTGCTGCGCGCCCGGCTGCTCGCGCACCAGCAGGAGCAGATCGACGCCGAGAACGCCGCGGCCCGCAAGTCCCAGGTGCGCACCGTGGACCGTTCCGAGCGGATCCGCACGTACAACTTCCCGGAGAACCGGATCGCGGACCACCGCACGGGCTACAAGGCCTACAACCTGGACCACGTGCTGGACGGCGCGCTGGAACCGGTCATCGCCTCCGCGGTGGAGCTCGACGAGCGGCACCGGCTGGAGCAGCTGGGCCAGGACTCCGCGGCGCAGGGGTCCGCGGGCCGGAAGAGCTGATCCCGTGCCGGACACGCTCGCCCAGGCCCTCGCGTGGGGCCGCGCCGAGCTGGCCCGCGCGGGTGTGGGCTCCCCGGACGCCGACGCCGCCCTGCTCGCCGCCCACGTGCTGGGCCTCTCCCGCGGGGACACCGAGGCCCGGGCCATCCTGGGCGCACCGGAGCCCACCGGGTACCGGGACCTCGTGCGGCGGCGGGCCGGGCGTGAGCCGTTGCAGCACATCACCGGCACGGCGCCGTTCCGCCAGCTCGACCTCGCGGTGGGCCCGGGTGTCTTCGTGCCGCGGCCGGAGACGGAGCTGCTCGTGCAGCTCGCCCTGGACCACGCCCACGCGTGGCGCGAAGCGGGGGAGCTGCACCCCGCCGTGATCGACCTGGGGACGGGGAGCGGTGCGATCGCGCTGGCCGTGGCCACCGAGGACCCCGCGTGCCGGGTCACGGCCGTGGAACGCGACCCCGCCGCTCTGGAGTGGACCCGGCGCAACCTGGCGGGCACCGCCGTACGGCTGCTGGAGTGCGACTACCGGGACGTGACCCCGGAGGCGGCAGGCCGTTTCCGCGTGGTCGTGACCAATCCGCCGTACGTTCCGGACCGCGAGATCCCCGAGGATCCCGAGGTGCGCGACTACGATCCGCCCACTGCCCTGTACGGCGGGGACGGTGCGGGGATGCGCCTGCCGTGCGCCGCCATGGACACGGCGCTGCGCGTGCTGCGCCCGGGTGGATCGTTCATCATGGAGCACGCGGAGGCCCAGGTGCATCTCGTGGCGCACGCGCTGGCGGAGCGGGGTTTCCGGGACGTCGAGCTGCACCACGACCTCACCGGCCGGCCACGCGCCACCACGGCCGTGCTGGCCGGAACCCGCACCTGAGCCCGCGGGCCGCGGCCCACCCGCCTCCCACCGAGTCGCGGGTCGGGTCGGGTCGGGAGAGGCAGTGCTGCGGGCGCGCGGCCACCGGGCCGGGCGGTCCCACGACTGCCGGTGCGCCACCGACGGGCCCTGAACCGGGCCGGCGCACCACGACGACAGACGAGACGAGCAGAGGAGAGACCCGTGAGCGACATCGTGTCCTGCGGCACCGAGCAGGAACTGGAGACCGCCGTGGCCGAGGCCGCGCGGGTCGTGGCGGACGGCGAGTGCATCGTGCTGCCCACGGACACCGTGTACGGGATCGGCTGCGACGCCTTCTCGGCCCCCGGCGTCCAGGGGCTCCTGGCCGCCAAGGGCCGCACGCGGGAGATGCCACCCCCCGTGCTGATCTCCCGTCCCGAGGTCATGGCCGGTCTCGCGGACCAGGTCTCCGACGACGCCCGCGCCCTCGCGGACGCCTTCTGGCCCGGAGCGCTCACCCTCGTGTGCTGGGCGCAGCCCTCGCTCGGGTGGGACCTCGGGGAGACCCACGGCACCGTGGCCCTGCGCGTCCCGGACGACGCCGTGACCCGCGCCGTCCTCGAACGCGTGGGCCCCATGGCGGTCTCCTCCGCCAACCGCACGGGCCTGCCCGCCGCGCGCACGGCCCACGCCGCCCGGGAGATGCTGCAGGATCGGGTGGGCCTCTACCTGGACGACGGCGCCCGGCCGACCACGGCCCTGCCCGACGACGTGCGGGACGCCGCCTCCACGATCGTGGACTGCACGGGGGAGACCCCGGTGGTGCTGCGCCACGGCGCCATCTCCCTGCACCGGCTGCGGGAGGTGGTCCCCACGGTGCACGGCGGTGCGGACGACGCCGCGCCGGCACCGGAGCCGGACCCCGCACCGGAGCCGGACCCCGCTGCGGACCAGGTTTCCGCGGTGGATCGGGCCGGGACCGCGGCCCCGTCCACGCCGGGGGACGTGGTGTCCGACGACGAGGTCATCGCCTCGATGGTCCGCGACGCCTCCGCGCCCCCCGCGGGGGACGTGGACCAGGCGCGCGACCGTTCCCGGCACGCCGAAACCCGCTGGGAGGGCACGAGCGCCCTGAGCATGGCGGACGCCCGGCGCCTCGTCGGCGGGGGCACCCCCGCGGACCGCGGCTGAGGCACCGCCCCTCGTGCCGTGCCGCGCCGACCCCCAGGGACGCCAGCGCGCGGCCCGGCGGTGCGGCACGGGACGGTCGGACGAGAACGGGCCCACTCCCGGGCGCAACGCGTGGAGCGCTGCGGGACCCGGGGTGGGCCCGTCGTCGTCGTTCTGGGTGGGGACGCTCAGCGACCGAGCGCGAGGTGCGCCTGGCGGAGCACCTCCTGGACGTGGGGCTCGGGCAGGATGCCGTTCTCGTGGGCCCAGCCCGGGACCTGGCGCTGACCGAACCAGGTGACCTCGAGGCGGCGGATCAGCCCCGCCCAGCGGTGTCCTGCCACGCTCGACGCGAAGCGCGCGGAGGCGAGCGCCGGGCGGCAGAACCACGCGGGGAGGGACAGCGGTTCGCGGCGCCCCGCGTCGCGCAGGACGGAGGCCGTGGTGGCGCCCTCCCACGGCTGCAGGATCACGGGCGGCAGGGGCCTGGGGAACTCGCCCACGGCCACGGTGAACTGGGCCAGCGCCGTCACGGACGTCACCGGGGTGGGGGAGGAGCCGTCGCCGGCCACCGAGCTCAGGGGCGAGGACGCGAAGCGCGCGAGCATCCGCGTGGTGCGCCGCTCGCTGCCCATCACCGAGGTGGCGCGGATGACCGCGATCTCGGGGGCGCTGTCCTCGGTGCGCCAGTCGGAGTGCAGGCGGTAGAGGGCCGACTCGCCCAGGGCCTTGGAGAAGGAGTACGGGGAGAACGGCTCGGTGCGGATGGACTCGTCCAGCACGGGAGCGTCCGCCTGCACGGACGCGGAGCTCATGTGGATGACCCGGCGCACGCCCGTGCGGTGCGCGGCCAGGGCCACGAGCGCGGGCAGCAGGGCGTTGGCCCCGGTGAGGGACTGCTGGTGGGTCTGGTCCGGGGCGGCGAGCCCGGCGGCGTTGACCACGGTGTGGGCTCCGGCGAAGGACTCCGCGAGGTAGTCGATCACGGACTCCAGCCGCTCGGCGTGCTCCACGAGGTGGTGGACGGTGGTGGCCTGCGAGGCCAGCCGGGGCGAGGCCACCGGGGTGACCGGGATGTCCCGGGACTGCAGGGCCGTGGTGATGGCGGAACCGATGAAGCCCGTGGCGCCGAGAACGCGCCAGCTGTGAACCGTCACTGTGTGTCTCCTCCCGTGGTGGTGGCTCCATCGTACGGTAGCGCCCCGGCCCGGGGCCGGGGTGGTCCGGCAGCCCGTGACCGGTGCACGGGTGCCCGGTGTCCCCTCCCAGTGTCCCCCGAGGGGTCGTTGATAGACTCCGGGAGTTCACCGGCCGAGCGGTCCCCCGGGACCGTTGCGGCGCGGCGGCAACCATCACCGGCACATCACCAGTCGTCTCGGGAGCGTCATGACGGAAACCAGTTCGAGGGCCACCGACCGCTCCGGGGCCGCTGTGGGAGTTGCCTGCGTCACGCAGGACCGTCCCGGGGACGTGGACACCCTGATCGACGCCCTGCGCTCCCAGACGGATCCGGTCGCCAGTCTGAGCCTCGTGGACGCGGGGCGCGCCCCGCTGGACGAGGAGCGGCTGCGCGAGCGAATCGGCGGCGCCTTCGAGCTGCACTACCGCCGCTCGGTGGCTAACCTGGGCGGCGCGGGCGGTTTCGCGCTGGCCATCCTCACGGCGCTGTCCACCGGGGCGAAGCAGGTGTGGCTCATGGACGACGACGCCCACCCCGAGGACCCGGACTGCCTGCGGGTGCTCCGCGCCGCCGCCGAGCAGCGGGGGCTCGCGGTGGTGTCCCCCCTGATCGTGGCCCCCCAGGACCACGAGCTGCTGGCCTTCCCGTTCCGGCTCGAGGGCGGGATCACCCACCGCCGTGCCGACCTCGTGCCCCTGGGGTTCCTGGACTCCTACGCCAACTTCTTCAACGGTGCACTCGTGGACGAGTCCGTGTTCTTCACCGTGGGCCTGCCGGACCTCAAGCTGTTCCTGCGCGGGGACGAGGTGGACTTCCTGGTGCGGCTGCGCAGGAGCGGGCTGCCCTTCGGCACCGTGACCACCACGGCCGTGTCCCACCCCCCGGGGTGGGAGGAGGAGCACGTGGTCGTCCCCGGCAGGCTGCAGGTGCTCATCCCCCCGGGGGACTTCAAGCAGCGCCACTTCTTCCGCAACCGCGGCTACGTCTCCTGGCACTACAAGCGCGTGGTCCAGCTGGGCGCGGACGCGATCGGCTATCCCGCGCACTACCTCAAGAACCGGGACATCGCGGGGCTTCTCCGCTGGGCGCGGCTCTACACGGACGGCATGCGCGGGCGGGGTTTCGGTGGGCCTCGCTGAGCCGCTGGACCCCCGGTCCTTCCCGGTGCCGTTCTCGGTGCTGATGCCCGTCTACCGTGCGGACACGCCCGAGCGGATCCGGCGCGCGGTGGAGTCCAACACGGTGGAGCAGACCCGGCCGCCGGCCGAGGTGCTGATCGTCCGTGACGGCCCCGTGCCGGCGCCCGTGCAGGCGGAGCTGGACCGGCTCGCCTCGGAGTCCCCGGTGCCCGTGCGCCTGCTCGAACTGCCCGGGAACCGCGGTCTGGCGCACGCGCTGCGGCTGGCGCTGCCCGAGTGCGAGCACGACGTCGTGGCGCGGGCGGACGCGGACGACGTCGCCTACCCCCGGCGCTTCGAGACGCAGCTGCCGGTCGTCGAGGACGGTGCGGACGTCGTCGGGGCCTCCATGCACGAGATCGGCGACGACGAGACGAGCCCCGTGGCCCTGCGCTCAGCCCCTGTGGGCGCCGAGCGGATCGCCGCGGTGAGCCGCCGCCGCAACCCGCTGTCCCACCCCACCGTGGTGCTGCGCCGCAGCGCGGTGGACGCCGTGGGCGGCTACGAGGACGTGCCCATGGCCGAGGACTACTGGCTGTGGGCCCGGCTGCTGCACGCCGGCGCGGACGTCCGCAACGTCGCCGAGCCGCTCGTGGGCTACCGGATCTCCGCAGGCTCGTACGAGCGCCGCGGCGGCTACCGCGTGCTGCGCGCCGAGCTCGGCCTGCAGGCCCGGTTGCGGGAGCTGGGCCACGTGGGGTTCCTACAATGGGTCACGAACGTCATGGTGCGCGGTGGCTACCGGTTCGTGCCCCTGCGGGTGCGCGAGACGGCGTACCGGCTCATGGTGGGCCGCCGCAACGGCTGATCCGCGCACCCCGAAAGGACTTCCCACCCATGGTCAACCCCGTC